>JAZKBH010000258.1:0-2938 GCA_040388725.1 Verrucomicrobiota bacterium | reverse complement strand
CGGAGTCCCGATCCAACCATCATCCATCAGTTTTCGACAGGTTTGGAGTCCTGCTCCCAAAAAAGTATCCGGAGCGCAACCGATCCTTAAGTTTTTTTGAAGTGCTTTTTTCAGAAGTTGATCTCCCTCTGAAACGGAAAGGGAAAGGGGTTTTTCCATGTAGACCGATTTATGAGCATCAAGACATTTGAGCGAAAGCGGAAAATGCCCTTGAGGAGGAGTGAGATGAAGAACGATCGAAATTTCGGGATTCGCAAGGAGATCTTCCAAGGTTCCAAATTTTGGAATGGAATGCTCTTCTGCATTTTTCTGAGCAAGCTCTTGATTGAGGTCCGCAATTTGAAGGATTTTAATCCATGGAAATTGGGGAAGATTTTTTAGATAAATTCCTGAAATGTTTCCACAACCTAAAATTCCGATGCCCACAGGTGAATTGAATTTCATACTTCAAATCATAACACGCCGTGACAAAATAGGAATGGATGGCATAATAATTCATATGGACGTTTTGAGGAAACATACTGCTTTTTTTCAAAGAAATCATCCCTCCTTCTTACCCCTTCAAACGATCGGATTCCTTCCTCAAAAAAAGGAATGGGTCTATCAAAAATTCCCCACGTATAATTTTTCCTTTATCCTCCAAGGAGAGGGCACCTATAAATTCAATGGTAAAACTTTTCGAGTACAAGCTCCCATGGTGATTACCCAATGGCCGGGAGCGTATCTGGAATATGGCCCCAGCAAGTCATCCAAAAGTTGGGATGAAGTCTATTTTATCTATGAAAGCAAAAGTCATCCCGTCATTCAAAAGCAAGGATTCATGTTAAACGGACAATGGGGATGGCCGATTGTGGCTATCGATAAAACCATGAAAATTTTGCAGGAGCTTTATGACATCTGCCATCAAGAGAATGTTCACTTGGTTGGAGATTGGATCGATCGCTTAGCAGAGCTGGCGATCCTATCGAGTTACGAAAAACCGAGTCATCGTCCCGTTTTAGAAATCGATAAAAAACTAGAATCCATTGAACGGGTCGTTCGGAAACAATATCGAGAAACCTTGGATTTTAAGAAAATTAGTCAATCGCATGGATTTTCTTATGTCCATTTTCGTAGTGTGTGGAAAAAACGATATGGAGTTCCGCCCGGAAGATTTCAGACCAATCTTCGTATCCATGAAGCTTCCAGGCTCTTAGTCGAAACACTCCTCCGCGTCAGTGAAATATCCGAGCAATTGGGATGGGATGATGCCCTATATTTTTCACGAAAATTTAGAGCGATCACCAAAAAGAGCCCCAGTGAATATCGTCAGATCCATCAGCTCGTCTGGAATCCTGTAAAAATAAAAGATTAAAATCCGATTATGGATCATCAAAGTAAGAACTCTCGAGAGAATGATTTTTCGGTGCGATATTTTTTGATACCAGGGAGGATGATCGTTGCCTCTACATTCTTGGGGATCTGGAGAGAGACTTTAATTTTGTTACCGACTTTTTCCCAACGACTTTCGATTTTTCCCATCGGAGTAGGAATGATCGTTTCTGCCGAACTCCCTTCAAAGTGAGGATGAAAATCGATGGATTTCCATTGAGGTGACGTTTGACGGATTCCTCCGATGGTTTGCATGAAGTGATAAAGAGGATGGGAAGACCAAGCATGTGAAAAACTCCACTCCCCGCGTTTTGGGGAGAAGTTTTCCCATGTCGTTCCATGCGGGATCATGGGAGACCAATGTTTTCGAATGCTTTGAATCACTTCGGAGATGTGATCGTTTTCCTGCAACACAGAAAAAAGGTAGGTGATCCAATAAGCGGAAGGCTGTGCTTTAAATTGGCTTGGATTTCGAAGAGAAGGAAGCAATCGCTCTTCGATCATTTTTTGTTTTGAGGGGGGATTGAGTTTGGTCATCAAAGCAAGGATCTGATTGTGGACGGATGCTTCTTGTACCATTTTCCCCTTTGAATCATATCCATCTCGAATGAGACCATCTCGGTTGATGAGGGGTTTGAGTGCCTTTCGAAGACGCAATGCCCACGTGCGCGCTTGTTTTGCAAGAAGAGCTTTTTTATTGCGAGTCCATAGAATGGTCAGTTTATCGAGAGCTTCAAGGAGCCATAAATTGAGAAGCGTGGGACATCCCTCTTTGTGAAGATCGGTCCAGTCGAGGAATAACCAGTAACGCGGGTCATATTGAACGAGACCGAGTTTGGGATGGAGCGTGTTTTTAAAGTAGTTTAAAAGACTGAGAATGGTTTCTTCATGGGTATCGCACATTTCAGCGGAACCTGTCTGCCAATAGTGATCCCATACGGTTAGAATCCAGATCAGGGAAAAGTCGGGGAGAATACAGTTATGGGCCATCGTCGGAGCGTGGCCATAAGTTAATCCTTCGGGAGTTTTTTGTGCGGCGATGGATTGAATGCCTCGGCGCAAAAGACGGTCATCATTCGCCAGGTGAAATGTATTCCAGACCTGAACTCTGGCGTCTCCCCACCATTGAGCTTGTTCTCGCCATGGAGTATCCACAAAGGCATCGAGACTGCAGCAACGTTGAGTGTGAGCGCAGATTTCCCAAATTTGGGTGAGATTTTCGTCTGAACTTTTGAAACGCCCTTGAATATCCAAAGGGTAAATCGCAGTTCTTAACGAGGGACGAATGGAGAGATTGGATTTGATGTTACGAACCGCAATCACCACATAGCGAAACCCAAAAATGTGGTAGAAGAAGTGGTTGTTCTCTCCTGCTCGACAAGTGAGGCGATGGCTAAATGCCATGCGACAATGCCGATCTAGAATATAGTCCGGAGTCAGAGTCGATTCATCGATTGTTTCCACGTGAAGCGTGTCAACGACCTCTCCCCCGACGGCCCCTTGAATTTGTAATCCCAAACTTCCGACAACGGTCGTTCCAAAATCGATCAAGTAACGTTGGAATTGA
>JAZKBH010000257.1:25288-45871 GCA_040388725.1 Verrucomicrobiota bacterium | reverse complement strand
TTAATCGTTGACCCGCTCCTGTTGGCGGACGTCTTCGATCGTTGGTTTTTGAAGCGAAATGTTATTCATAAGCATCCTTTCGGTCTTTTACAGAATACACGCAAATCAAGTCTTTTTCTAGTTTAAAAAGAATCCGAAACTGCCCTACCCGCAATCGATACTCTTGGGTTCGTGACGTCAGCTTTTTAACATCTCCGTTTAAATCATTTTGTAAGACATTTAATCTCCATCCAATATTTCGACGATTTTCTATCGATAGTGATCGCAACTGTTGAATCGCCTCGTCCTTTATTTCCAGGCGATACTGCATACGCTCGCAGTGGGAGACCCTGATGCACTCGTCAAGAGACAGGTAGTCGAAAGTTTAAAGTCCAAATCCCTTGTATCGGTATTTTTGATCCATGTTATTTCTGCCTTTGCTCTATTTTTCATTGCACGAAGTGTCACTAGTGATTCTCTAACTCCATGATGATTCGTTCGTCTCCCGACTCACTCAGGTTGCGTCCTGCAATCTCCCGCATTCGCGGGATCATCTCATCCGTTCCCAACGGATTCGGCACCATGTAAATACGCGCGCTCATTTTTTAATCTTTGGTTTGAATAAATCTGAAATCGGTCAAGTATGCAGGATGGCCTCGCCTTTTGATTCCCTTCAGACGTTAAGACTTCCCGATGAGTGGCAGATGAAGGCCATTGGATTTCTCAAAGAAGGAAAAGACGTCATCGTTCAGGCCCCGACCGGTTCGGGAAAAACGTATATTTTTGAGCAATACTTCGAGCAGTCGAATCTCGGCCGTCAGGCGATTTATACAGTTCCTACCCGCGCTCTTGCGAATGATAAATACGCGGAGTGGAAAAAATTAGGATGGAAAGTCGGAATCACGACTGGCGACTTAGTGATCGATCCCGAAGCTCCCGTGGTGGTCGCCACATTGGAAGCACAGCAAGCCCAGCGTCAGGCGGCGATTTTCGTCATTGATGAATATCAAATGCTCGGAGACATCTCACGGGGGCATCACTATGAAGGCGTCATTCTCGGGCTCCCCCTGACCACTCAACTTCTTCTCCTGAGCGGAAGTGTCGCTAATCCACCTGCCGTGCAAAAGTGGCTTCAACGGATGGGACGGAAAGTGGAGATTGTAAAAACGGAAAACCGTCCCGTTCCCCTTGAAGAAATGGAGATCGATCGTGCCTCCCGATCTATTCCCGATTATATCACAGGCTTTTGGATACGGAGATTGGCCGCAGCCATTCAGGATAACTTGAGCCCCGTTTTAGTTTTTGCTCCTCATCGCCGAGATGCGATGAAGTTGGCCCGACAGGCCGCAAGCATTCCCTGCTCTCAACCCTTGGAACTCTCGAAGGAACAGATTGAATTGGCGGGTCCCGATCTTCTTCCTCTTTTGCGTCAACGCGTCGCCTACCATCACAGTGGTCTCACCTATGCGCAGCGCGCGGGGCTGATCGAGCCTTTGGCTAAGGCAGGACAATTACGGATTGTGGTCGCCACATTGGGATTGGCGGCAGGAATTAATTTTTCACTTCGATCTGTTCTCATTACGAGTACGCAATATGCCGTGAGAGGGATTCCCGTCGAGTTGACTCCCTCAGAGCTACTCCAAATGTTTGGCCGTGCTGGACGACGCGGATTGGATGAGGTCGGCTATGTTTTGGTGACGCGCGAGTCCGCTCGCTTGGGACAGGGACGCCCCGGAAATTTGGTGCGTAGTCGCTCCCTCCCTTGGAGTCCCATTCTTCGGAAAATTAACCGAACTCCTGCGAGCACTAAAAACACAATGGAAATATTAGATCTCTACCATCGTGGACTTTTTTCAGAGGAGCCGATTCGCCTCGGATGCGAGTCGACACAGAAGTTGGAACTTCCCCTTCCGTGTGGACTTTTGACCGATACGGGCCGAGCACGATTAGTCCGACGAAAAAGTAAAAAATTTGCAGGCTGTAAAACGTGTCCCCATCGCCCGGAATGTTTTCGCCTGAGTCCAATGCCGACCTTGGCTTGGATGTGGGTGCGGTTGGGATTGTTGGATAAAAATTTAACGCTCACTCAACGTGGCGTCATCATGAGCCAGTTTCTGAGCACGGAGGGATTGGGAGTGGTCGCGGCCCTTGAGGACGGAACCTATGGAATGGAAGATTTGGTCAACGATCTTGGAAACTTAGCGGCAGGAGAACGTTTCTGCGGCTATGAACCACGTTGGTCCGGAAAAATGGCCATGGCCTGTCAAAAAACATATCGCGATAATTCATGGGATGGATTTTTAGAAGATGGAATGCCCATTAATTATGGATACGGCGCACGCGATATCATTCACACGCTTCGCCAAGGAAGATCCGTTACTCCTCAGATGTTACCCGAAAATGCAAATCGGGGAGATGTCGATCGGCTCTGGTTGGAATGGAAAAGCTTACTCCGCCAAATTGCGATGGGAGAAGAACTTCAGTGGGAGCGCTGGCAGGAAATTCAAAAGATCGCGAGAAAAGAACTCGATCTTCATGACGAAGTCACCAACTTAAATTTCCCTCCATTGACCGCACTTCAGCAACGACCGATGGAACATCGTTTATAGTTATCTTCTTCACGAATAAACTCTGCGTTGAAGACAAATGCAGAATTATTATTCTTTATCGAAACGGGATTTTTGAATTTAAAACGGGAGGGACAAGCTCCGCGAGTCCAGCGTGCTGGATCAATCTTGGATGACTCGCATTCTAAAAGATATGACCGCTTTTGGCATCTTCCGCTTCTCGGTCGTTATCCATTCGGATATGCCAGCATAACCACTTCTGGAAAGATTATCCCATCATCTCGAGATCGTCTAAAATGCTGGACTCGCGGAGCTTGTCCCTCCCATTTTCGAATGAAAGAGGGGGCTATATCCGGCACACAACAAAAGCTTCTTACTCGCCCTTATTGCTCTCTTGAAACTTCTCTTCGGCTTGTTTCCAAGAGTCACGAAGATTTTCAATCATCGGAAGAATTTCTTGGATCGGCTTGGCGGAGTTTTCTCGAACCGCTTTGGAGAGTTGTTCTGTGAAAAAAAGATAGAGGCCGCTGAGTTGAGTACAAAGCTCAGGAAAAACGTCATGCCGAAGAGCACTGTTTAGTTCAGTCAAAATATCGGTAGCCCGTTTTACCGACTGCGCACCGGCTTCGAGTTGATCCCCATTCTCGCCGGAGAGCGATTGCTTCGCTTCGTTACAGAATCGAATCAACCCGTCATAAAGCATCACGACTTGTTGAGAGGGGGATGATGTTTCAATCTGTCCTTGAAGGTAGGCTGATTTTGGATCCATAGGTACTCTGTTTTTTAGTCGTTGTATTTTTCTACTTCATCCTGAGCGGTTTGAACCACCGCTCTGAACTGATGAAGCCAAGGAATAAATTTATTTTCAATGGTATCCGAAAAAGAGACGACATCCGCAGTCGAAAAAGAGCCTCCAGCTTCATTCATCAATGCAGCGAGTTGCTTAAAGAGGGGATCCATTTTTTCTTCAAGTTGCCTTTCGCTGAGAATCGGAGCCAATGTCGGAACGAACGCGAGTTTTTTCTTAGTTTCCTCGCAAATCGCAGTCCATTGATTCACAATTTCTTGCGGTTCCGCCAAGAGACAATCGGTCACGAGTTGTTCCGCAGCTTGCTCAAGACGTTTGAGGTCAATCACATGATGTTGAATCGAGGTCAAAAGAACTTCTTTGAGGGGAAGAGATTCGATTTCAAGGAGCTTCACAGATGAGAGCACCGCATCGACTTCCGTAGGATCTGTCACCAGCTTGCCATCAATTTTACAGACGGAGATGGCACGGTTTTTTTCGAGAAGAATTTTCATCGCTTCTTCGCAAAGAGCGGAGAAAGATGAGCCCGAAGCGGGCGTCAGTTGAACAGGGGTGGAATCAATCACAACCTTCAGCATGGTTGTTTATAGCACAGATTCCCTAAAAATAGCTATCATTAATTTTAAGTAAAAAACAGCCTATCTCCATGAAGGGCAGGAAAAAGCAAAAGAGACCTCCCTCCACTTGTCCTCTATTTTGAATTAAAAGGAAGCAACAACTTAGAAAACGGATTAAAGGCATTGTCTCACGCAACGGCACAACGACGCAACGTTTCGGCCCTCTTTTTTTAAGCCAAAGATAGGAGGAAGGAGTAAATGAGGTAAACCTCGCGTAATATCGGATTTTTCTCTCACGTTGTGCCGTTGCGTAAGACAATGCCTTTCAAGTTTGTGAGGTTAATCGTTGTTCTTTTCTTTCCCCAAGCTTGACCCCTTTGCCTATTTCGCAGCATGATAAGAATAATGTGGATCTTGGCGAATACAGCGGGGGGAGCGGAAAATGCATTTTTCCAGGACTTTGTGGTCATCATGGTCGTCGCTGGAATTGTAACCGTCCTTTTCCATTTTCTAAAACAGCCCGCCATTTTGGGGTATCTCGTTGCCGGGGTCTTAGTCGGTCCTCATGTGATCCCTGGAGGACTCATTCAACAAAAGGAGACCCTTCATTCCGTTGCTGACTTAGGGGTGATCTTTCTGATGTTTTCGTTGGGGCTTCACTTCAGTTTCCGCAAGCTGACGAAAGTCGGAGGAAAAGCCCTCACGATTGGATTATTGGAAGCGCCTTTTGTTTTTGCCGTCGGATTTGCGTCCGCCAAATGGCTAGGCTGGAGTTTTGCAGATTCCATTTTTATCGGAGCATCCCTTTGTATTTCCTCGACGATTCTCATGTTCAAAACCCTTTCCGAAATGGGGAAAATGAATGCCCCCTTTGCTCGTATCGTCTTTGGAGTCGGAATCGTGGAAGATCTCATCGCCATTTCCCTTTTGGCAATTCTTCCCTCGATTGTCTCGACCGGAACGTTCAGCCTTTATAGCGCAGCGAGCATCGGCCTTAAATTAGCTGCTTTTTTTGTTTCTCTGGGGGTCGTCGGTTTATTAGTCGCCCCTCGATTTGTCGACCATTTGGATCGCTATCAACGTCAGGATGTTTTAATGATCGGCATTTTGGCCCTCTGTTTTGGCGGCGCCTATTTTGCCTACATGATGGGTTATAGCGTGGCTTTGGGGGCGTTTTTAACAGGAAGCGTCATTGCGGAATCCAAGGCCGCCGAGCGAATTAATTTTTTTACAAAACCGATCTCCGATCTCTTTGGAAGTCTCTTTTTTGTCGCCATCGGGATGATGTGGGAGCCCGACGCCCTAGCCACCAGCTGGGAAAAAGGATTGATTATTTTGGGCGTCTTTCTCGTTGTTAAAATCGGAATGGTTTCGCTCGCGGCGATGATTTCAGGAGAGAATGGTCCGGCCGCTTTTCGAACCGGGTTTAGCATGGGTCAAATTGGAGAGTTCTCGTTTGTTATGGCGGCACTCGGCTTGCAACTCGGAGTCATGCGCGCCGATGTCTATCCAATGATCATCGGAATTTCCGTCGTCACGATGTTTGTCAGCCCCTTCGTCTTAAAACATGCCGACCGGATGATCGATCCTCTTTGGAATCGAGTTCCTCTCTCCTGGCGAAAAGAACTCGATCTTTATCATCAGTGGCTTGGACAGTTGGCTAAAGTCAAAAATCCGCAGCAAGCGGCTTTCCGGGGCTTAACGATCAAAATCGTCGGCCAACTCACGATTAATTTTGCCATCATCACCACCTTATTTTTGCTCGCCGCATATCTAATGAGAAACACCCCGGAATGGGTCCCTTTCATGCAGGAATTGGGCGAATGGAAGCGTGCCATTTTTTGGATGGTCACCATGACGATCGGCCTCCCTGTTTTTGTCGCGACTTATCGAAAAATGCAGGCATTCAGTATGTTGCTGGCCGAGATGTCGATGCAGAATGCCTCTCACACCCTTCCTTTGGATGCCTTACGGAGTGGAATCTCCCGCGCCATATTGATTACAGGAACTTTGATTCTCATCGCTTGGATCCTCATTTTTAGCTCCGCTCTCCTCCCGCCGCTTCGCATTCTTATGGTCGCGGTTGCATCTCTTGGCGTGATCGTTCTTCTGCTCCGACAACATTTTATCAAAATTTATGCCCGCGCTCAGATGGCCCTCGTTGAAACTTTAAGCGAACCTCAGGATATGGATCCGATTCCTGATGCAGAAGAAGTCATGCCCACCTTATTGCGTGGAATGGATGTCGAAGTCCTCACGTTGAAAAGAGAAGACTGGGTCGCAGGAAGAATGCTGAAGGACTTGGAATTACGGAACAAAACCGGCGCCAATATTATTGGGATTGAGCGTGCGGAACAGAGTATCATCAATCCTCGAGCAACCGAATTAATCTTGCCCGAAGACCGAATTTTATTAGTCGGAACCAAGCATCAATTGAGCTTGGCTAATCAGTACCTCCGGGAAGGAGAAGTCACCGCCTAATCCCTTCTTTGCTCTTTTTTCGATCTTTCCAAAAAAAGAAGGCTCACACCATTCGCCCCTCCCTTCTCAAAAAAGGGAGGGCGGAGCGATGCGACGCCAGGATTTCTATCATCAAAGACTTTATAAATTCCAATGGGAACGACGCAAAAGAGAAAAAGCTTGCTAAAAAGAGCCCTTCCCCCTTCAATGGCAGTCCGTTTTTTTGCGGGCGTAACTCAGTTGGTAGAGTGCAACCTTGCCAAGGTTGATGTCGAGGGTTCGAATCCCTTCGCCCGCTCCACTCCTTCTCTACGAGGGAGTTACATCAATTCCATTAAAATAGTCGTAACAAAACCTCTATATTCCTAGATGTCGTTGGCTATTAAGCATGATTTAATTGTCTCTAAAGATAGTCGAGTTTATAATTTTTGAATTTCCCTGACAACCTTTGCTACGCGTTTTAAACAATCCAATGCAAACACCCACTGAAGAATGCAAGGATCTACTTGAGAAAATATTTAGCGTTTACCTACCGTCCAAAAATAAACGATCATCTGAAGGAGCAATAAAGAGAATCCACGGAGAATTTTTCATTGATGTCTGAGGAGACAGCGATCTGACCTTTTCCTCGGGATTCCGGCAAAAAGGAAGGATGATCAATGGAAAAATGCACCCTTGACCCTGATATTACCATGGGAAACGTGGATCTTCAAAAATTTAACGGTGGGAAGATCAGGTCGAGTTTGAATCCGCATGGAGATTTTCAACCCGAATGCGGCGTGCGATTCGATTCTTTACGTTGATTTTCAAAATAATGAAGTAAGAGAAAAGCAAATCCACCCATTAATAAAAAAAAGTAAGAGGGCTCCGGAATGGATAAGAAGGTGAGCTTGAGCTGACCTGGTGAGCTGTTCGCATCGAATTGAGCTTGCCAATTGGACATGTCATAATTATTGGCAGTGAGTCCAGAAACGCTTCCTCCACTAAATCCATTCATCAATATATACGTATTTAGATAACTGAACCCAGATCCAAAATCTAAATCAATTGTTCCACCGCTAATATTAAATAATCCAGAACCGGATCCTAAGATTAAATCAGAAGAATTTCCCAAGGTCATTTTAATCGTTCCACCTAACATGGAAAAATTGTGGTTATTAGAGATCGTCAATGTCGCCACAGAATTGCTATCCCCCGGAGAAATTGTTCCCGAGATCATGGAAACATCGCCAGTCCCTAAAGTCACATTCCCACCACTTGCGAGCGTTCCCCCCATAACCGTCACTGCACTGCTCGCTGTTAAAGAAGAGTTTAAAACGAGTTTTCCGCCTTTCACCACCGTTGTCCCTCCATAAGAATTCGTTCCCGAAATTGCCTGAGTACCGGAACCATCTACAACCAGATTCATAATAGATCCTGCATCCTGGGTTAATCCTCCACTATAGGTTCCCGTAACGCCCGAGAGCGTATTAATGGTAAAGGTCCTTGTTGTATTTCCTCTCGCTCTTACTTCTCCCGCAGTAACACTTCCATTTAATGAGCCTATTGTTTGATTGGCAAAAAGTGCAATGGCTCGATTACTGTTTGAATTAATGGTGACCTGTGAGGCGGTCGGTAACGCATTCACCGTATTGACGTAGATATTGCCTGCATTAATGATCGTGTTGCCCGTGTAGATTGCCGCCGCATTCAAAACCAAATTTCCAATGCCACATTTGGTAAGACCATTATTTCCGCTCAAAGCAACATTAAGATTAATTCCATTTGCATTGCTCACCGTCACGGTAGGAGCCACAAGGGAAAAAATATTACTTCCTGAATTGACAATATTGTAGACCCCACTCGTTTCAGGGTTGGGCAAACTCACCGTCAATGCTCCTGTGACAATATTTGAACCCAGGATGAGATTATAAGAGCCAGTCATTCCTCCAGTCCCCATGATCGCTGTATCGTTATTCCCGTTATTCCAGATTAAATCCGCGCTTCCATTGCTCCAATTTGATCCAACACCATTGGTCCATGTCCCGCTCCCTTGCATTGGAGAGGAGGAAGAGGCGCCACCGGCGTCCCATGTCAGGTTCGCCGCATTTATCAATTTTGAAAAACTCAAAACAAAACCGATCATCAAAAAGTATATTACACGCTTCATACCTCACCTTTCATAAATTTTTGCTTACCTATTCAATTGAAGTTTCCATAAACCCGAGATTTAACAATTAGCATTTGACTCAAATATGCTCACACTGTTGACTATTTGACTTAAAAACATACGATTCTTCGGTCGATATATCCTTCAACTCACCCTCCCTATGTCAAAACGAATTACCCTCCGAGATATCGCGGCAAAAGCAGGAGTTCATTACACGACGGTGAGCATGGCATTAAAAAACCATCCTAGAATCTCTTCACAGGTCACCAAACGGATCCAAGCTCTCTCCAAAAAAATGGGGTATGTTCCCGATCCCATGCTTTCGGCGCTTAGTTTCTATAGAAGGTCAAAACGATTGACTCATTATCAATCTACCCTGGCATGGGTCGATAATTGGCCTAAGGGGACCAGGCTTCGCAGGGAGCCCACATTCAATGATTATTACATCGGCGCAACGAATCGGGCTCAAGAACTGGGATATAGGATCGAGGAGTTCCGCTTACAGGATGCCGGAATGTCTTCAGAAAAGATATCCAGCGTTCTTTTGAGTCGTGGAATTGAAGGAATTTTATTGGCGCCCCAATTTCAGCATGGAACATACATTCCATTCGAATTTGAAAATTTTTCAATTCTCACATTTGGATCAAGCTTTCAACCTGCAATTTTTCATAGTATTTCCAATCATCAATTTCACTCCATGGCTCAAGTCCTTCGGAAAACGACTGCCCTTGGATATCAAAAAATTGGCTTTTTCATGGATAAACTTATCGATGAAAAAGTGGATGGGGCTTATGGATTAGGATTCCTAGGATTTTTTCAAAAAAATCCCCAGTTTTCTTTTCTCAAGCCTATACTCATAGAAAATCCAGGAGATGATCTCTGTCGCTTATTTAAAAAGTGGTTTTCCAAAGAAAAACCAGATCTCATTATTTCTTCGGGAGACTGGCCCATGCTCCTCTGGTTAAAAGAAATGGGACTTTCTGTACCTCGTGATGTGGGATATGCGCGACTCAGTGTTTCCCAAAATGACATAATTCATTCCGGTATTTATGAAAACGGTCTGCTGATTGGAAAGATCTCTGTTGATTATCTTATTTCATTAATCCAAACGAGGGAAAAAGGGATCCCCCGAGTTCCCGTCAGACTCATGGTCGAAGGAGAATGGAAACAAGGCAAAACACTCTCTGTTTATAAATAAGCCTCTGACGTTTTTTAAAACTGCCGCTCTAAACGGCTTAAAATTGAAGATTAAAAAGTGCCAAACAAAACCATCGAGGGATGCCTTCGGCAATTTGAGGTAATTCCTATTTATAAACGGGCACGATGATTTTCCAGTGCCCAAAGATAAACGCCCGCTGTCCAGCCCATCATAGCAGGAGCATGATCGTCTTTTCCCTTTATAAATTCCCCTTCATCATTACGAAAAGTGCTCATGGCATATCCTTTTTCATTAAAACAATGGTGAGAACCTTCTTGAATGTTATATTTTTCCCACAAGTCACCCGTTTCCTTAAAAACTTTCACCACAGTCGTAAGATATTTACGATCAATTCTTAGAGCGATATCGGGATACCCGTAATTTCGCAAAGCGCTTGAAACAATTTGTTGATGCGGCGCCCATCCATTGGGATATTCCCACTGATATTCCGTGGACTTACAAGGAGGAGTGCTCGCCGCGATTCCAAATGGAAATTCTAATTGTGGCAAAATCTCTTCCACCATTCGTAATGCTTGCTCTTTGCTCGCTAAACCCGCCCACATTGTTTGAAAAGAAGCCACTGAGATAATGGATCCCTGTCGAAAATTAACAAAGTCGAAATCAAAAAAGGCTCCCTTTTCTTCATTCCAGCATAATTCGAAAATTATTTTTTTTCTATTCGCCGCTTTTTTCTGCCAATAGAGTTCTTTACAAGGACTATCGTATTTAGAAAAAAAACATTCGTAATAATAAAGAAGACTATTCAGATCGACGGGACAAAAGTCCATGCAACGATTCTCGAACCGCGGACTGAAATCGTGTCCTGATTCACATTCTGCCATTGCATGTTCAAAACGCAATAATTCAGGTTCCTTATCTCCCTTCATGTTTATTCTTGCGGAGATCTCCGGAGCAAATGCCAGTAACTCCTTTGGGGTCGCCTGATGAGCGTACCGGGAAAGTCCGGTACACGTCGCCCGCTCAATCGTCCAAAATAGGTACTCTTGCTTTAGAATGGGAAGGCATTCACGATTGAATTCAGCATATTCTTTCTCTCTTGAAAGCAGTTCAACAAGAGGAGCCAAATAGGGCGGCTGTGATCGGGTCTTATAATAGGTACGATTACCGTTCGGGACGTAACCGAATCGATTCACTTGATGTAAAAGATTTTTTGCATTTCCAAAAGCCAACTCTTTTTTTCCACTGTGAATCAATCCCAAACACGTAAAGTAAGTATCCCAATAATAAAGCTCCTGAAACGCATCTTTAGCGCATGGAATCGTGTAAGGAAAAGGCAATCCTAAAAGCGTATCTTTATCCTCATGCTGGACACGAACCGTCTTAAGCCATTGATGATCAATAAATCGCTCCACCTCCTTTAATGAGGATTCACTTAAATAATCCCTATATGGATTCATGCAATTGACGAACTCCTTAATACCCGTATGGGCGATGACCTGAACGTCGGAGTTCCTCCGCGTATTCGAAAGGCGTCGTAAAGACCACTCCATCCGTAGTTAAAAAATCCAAAATTTTCTCAAATTCCTCAAAATCATGATCCGTCCAATGCCAGGGGTGGCCCTGCATCCAAAAATATTCTCGCTGGGGATAGTTCTTGCGAGCGGCGGCAAGCTTCGTTTGGAAGATTGTAAAATTAGGGACAAAAATCGGATTTTCGATATCCAAAAAACCACAGGGAATCCGATTTAAAATAGTTATTTTTCCTTCCGACTGCATTTGAGCGGAATCGACATCGACACTTCCCGGATACATGACGACTTTGATAAAGGGATCAGCCCGCAAGGCATTGCGCAAATTCGCCCCCATGAGAGCGCCCGCGGGAAGAATCTTTCCAGGAGTTCCCGGAGGGCTATAGGTGACAAAAGGGCCTCCCAGCTTTTCGATCGACATTGCCTGCGCAGCTCTCATATGTTCCATTTGAAGTTCGTAAGGAATCGATGACTCGTTATAAACCACTCCATCGGGCCCCGTCCAAGAACAATGATCCCAGGCATGAAGCCAGAACTCAAATAAGCCCGTCGCCTTCTGTTCTTTGATCCACTGTTGTGCCATAGGCTGGGAATCTAAACCCTTCGCAATCACCCCGATACTCGCTTTGATATGACGCGCCTTGATGATTTCTGAAAATCGAACAAACTTTGGATCGACTTTATCCGCTATCCATCCTCCCCCCGGATGATTAATCGAACAAAAATCATCCGCTTTAATAATCACCTTTTTACAACTTCCTAGAAAAGGAAGATCAGTCGACGAGCCCTCAGTCGAAGCGGGAGACTCTCCTGAAGTCAACCCCATAAACCCTATGAAGGCTGCCAGCAATATCCATAAAAAATAAGATGTATTTTTCACAGCCGTATTCTTTTTTTAAACTGGATTGCATCTATATTATGCGTATCGATTACTCTTCCCATTGAGAAAAATATTTTCTAGGGATGCTCGATCGGCAGTCCGCTTCCCTGAATTTCGAGAGAGTCCAAATTCACGGAAGCAGTCGGTTTTAATAATCGTATTTCATGCTCTCCCGCCGTCAGTGAAACTTTGATCAAAGTTCCGTCTACCCCTGTTAAAACTACATTTTTCCAATTATTTTCTTCCGTAGACCAGCCTCCGGTTGCTGCCAGAGGAATATCCAAAGCTCCCGGACATGGAGCGGCTCCATCCATTGTAAGAGTGACCTTCACTTTGGGACTCTCCGTACAGTAATTCAACTTCACCAGGTATTCCCCCGCATGTGTTACATTGAATTTCCATCCAATTTTCTGAGATACTCTTGACCCAAACCCTTTAACTCCATTTCCGGACGATGCTCCCACTTTCTCGACAATCTGAACGGGTTCTCCATGCGTAAAGGAATAGCTCTCAGCTTCGACGAATATTTTTTCGCTGGCAGACGCTGCGGGCAAAACGAAGGGCTTTGAGAGAGCCACAGCATCTTTCGGGCGTGAAATCCATTTCGGCTCCAAAAGCCGTTTAAATTCATCGAGTTTAATCTCAGATCGGGTAATTAAATATTCTCCCCCTGAAAGCTCAGTTCCTTCTTTGAATTTTTGAAGACCCTCTTTAGAGTTTCCAAAAAGATATCCATTCGTAGATGCAAATTTTTTAAGAGAAGTCGCTTCATTCAGTTTTAAAATCCAACTCTCCTCAGAAACTCTCCTCAATGAAATTGAAACTGCACTTCCAAAGACTGCCTGGATTCCTGGAATCTCAAATCCATAGAGACCCTCGGCAATAAAAGAATCCAATTGGTCTTTTATAAATCGAGCCGCTATCATCTTGGCATCTGATCCAACAAAAGAAAAATTACCCTTACTGGCAGCGATCCCTTGTGATGTTAAAATTTGCTTGGATCCGGGATTTTCAGATAAAATCCAGTCTCTCCATTTATCCGATGAAATTTCAAAAAGTTTTCCAGAAGAAATAAGATGAGAGCGAGATTGCACCAAAGAATCCTCGATCGTTCCTTGAAATTTGGGGATGAGCACAACCGCATAGTCTACTTTCTTACCATTATTTTTTAATGTATAACTCTTCAACTTTTTGGGATCGACATCGATATGAGAGCTAACGGGATGATACTCTTCGAAGGATTGGCTCTTGGATGAAATCGATCTCACCTCCAAAGTCCCCGCATCGCTTTCCATCGTCAGCGATCCCTCTTTAACCTTTCCATCCACAGGAATCTGAGCCAACCAATCTACCTGAACCGGATCGAGCGCATTCACCTGATCCAAAACAAGAATGTAATCTCCCCGGCGATGAAGGACCGATCGACGGACAGAATTTATATCCTGATAGACCCCCGTGAGATCGACATTGGCCCAACACCAATCTCCTGCTGAAAAATACTCCTGAGTTGTTCCTCGAGCATCAGAAGAAAATCGCTGATTTTTTCCATTTATTAATAGCGTGCTATGAGACTCCGTTGCATTTGAAAAAAATGTCCAGCGTGCACCTCCACTTTTCCAAAAATCAGGACTCCCTCCCCCACTGCCATATCCCGGAGCCTTAATCAACCACTCATCCCCAAATGAAAAAGCAATGGCTCCCGCATCCAAATGGCCGTGATTGCGATTAACATATCCTGAAGTCAAACTGAAAAAATAATCTCCCTCTCCCCAACCGCTTCTCGACATCAAGATATCAGCCACAGGCGCATGAGCATCCATCCACTGGGGGGGCGCTGATTGCAGTTTTGGATTATACCACATCGCCAGCATCACCATTTCATCAAATCCCTTCGGAACAAAGGGCAAATTCTCTCCTAGATACTGACCTTCTTTGTCTCCATACTCGGAAGCTAACCGATAAAGATAGTGATGAGGCCCACAGTAATCTTTATTAATCGAATCTCCCCATGGAAGCACATCATAAAATCCCGGCCCGGAAGCATGCAGCCGGAATGAAATCGCATTTTTTAGGAATGGAGATTCATATAAAGATTGGGATCCCAAAACTCCTTTTGAGCCTTCGATAAACTGTAAAATATAAGAGAGGGCATACCCTCCATAAGGAACTCCCTCCGGCGAGCTGCCATCTGCGCGACAATATTTCATGACATACTCAAAATTGGTAAGAGCTGCTGCGGCCCACTCCGATGCTTCGGGGATATCTCCCATAAACGCGACCCCGCACAACCCTATTCCGGAGCATGTGACATGATTATGATTATCCGTATACTTCCTGGCCCAAAAACATTTTCCATTGTTTCCATAAATTCCCATCTTCGCTATTTCCGTGCGTGCCCGAACCGTTCCCCGAATCAGCTCTTTTTCCGAATCTGACCACAGGTTAGGGTGCCAGTCATAAGCAATGGCTATTCCGCGAGAGACATGTCCGTAGGCCAAATCCATATTACTCATAACCCCCGCACCCCAATGAGGGTATTGGCACGCCATCAAAACAGTTTCCCGGAGCTTTTCTTTTATTTTAGGATTTTCCTTAAGGGCCAGAGCAAAGCTCAATAAAACGATTTTATCTCCCACCTGCCTTTGCCACAGCTCCTCATTCGCAGAAAACAACGTGATTTTTTTACTTTCCGAAATTTCTTGGGGAGATTGATAAAGAGGAACCGATTGAATAGAAACTTCCATAGCCTTTTGAAGCACGAGCTCAAAATACTCTTTTTCTTTCCCTTGGGCTAAAATATAGCGATGAGGAAGATCCTTCCATTCTTCCGGTGTAAAAAAGAGCCTAGGCCTCTCCTTTCGAAGACTTTTAAGCCATTTACCTTCCTCTTTTAAAACCCGGCCTTGAACCTCTTGCTGGAAAATTTGAGGAAATCCTTCCTCCTCTGCAAAAATTTCTTTCCAAAAAAATAACCCCCCCATGAATAAAAAAAATGCCGATTTTAAATAGAAGTTTTTAAACATATCAAGCAGATCCCCTTTCATGATCTCAACCTCTCCTCGTCTGTTTGCGATTCGCTGAAAATCCTATGGATTGGAATCAATCTTAAAATTCCCTAAAGTAACGACCGTATGCCCTTCATCGCCTATCGTTCTCACTCCTTTGAGACTCAAAAAGATCGGTATATTATTCCAACGAGAAATATCAAAACTGGAGCTCCACGGAATAGTCTGCTCAAGAGAATCATTTCCCGTAATACTAATGCCAAAGTCCTCCTTACTCATTTTGAGTGCTAGTCTCTTAATCGGCAACATTACCTTCGCTTTAAAAAAAACGTCATCCTTCACCTCTGACCCCGTTTCAACCGAAAAATTTCTCATTTGCAACAAAACCTCGCCTTCGGCGGAAACCCTTAAACGAATGAAAGCACTTGAAGATTCACCCCCTGCCTTGTCCGCTGTGATAATAAATACAAAAATCTGATTTTTAGGCTTACCCGTTCCGGTCACCATCAAATCCGAAAAAACCATCTCGACTTTATTTTTAAAAAAATTCAGTTTTTCAGAATCAAACTGGGCTTTTGTTGTAATTCCACAGTTTTCGTATAAGGAAATAGGCTCTTTCGCGTTTTTGACTGATTCATCTGTGGACGTATCAAAAACAATTTGACCATCAGAAACCGTCGGCGAAGCAATACTTGACCATTGGGATTTGGAGGGAAACTCATCAAATGCATAGTCACTCACCGTCTCCGCATTTAAAAAAGCCGCAAAAATTAACCCTACCGTTATTTTTGAGCTTATGTTCATATCAAAGTCTTTTTTTCATCTTTTATCATTCGCTGCATTCCTTATTCTACCCTGAATAAAGAGACTCGCAAATCCTATCCTATGTTTTTCATTCTCACACGAGAATACATAGAGGAAATGAGCCGTTTTCAAACATTCCACCCACCCTTTAAAACTATTGATGAGCTCCGAGTAACCTTCATAAACTCTCTATTCTTGAAAACCAGGAATATTAGGAGCCTCTTTATTGAGCTTTATAAAATCGTCCCTTCGTTTTTCTTTGAAGAACAAGAGCCATAATACAACCCAGCTCCAATGTCAGCCTCAATAAGCCTGCCTGAGAAACCTCCGGAATAGCTAAAGCCATCAAATTAGCTTGCCCCATCGTATCTGAAAAATGACTTCCTCCTGCAGAAGTTGTTAAAAAGTTAAGAGTTACGGTAGATCCATCCGAGGGCGCTATCCAAGCAATGTCTGATTGATCTAATCCGGAGGTATCCGAACGAAAAACGCCGTAGGGGGTGTTGACTCCCGGCGTTATACTCGCAGTCGTTAATGTAGGAAACCAGCGAAGCTGCAACAGATCTCCCGATCCAAAATTCCCTGAGTAACTAAAAGTTATGGAATGAAGATCTGTTCCAGATCCCGGCCCCATGTTTGTGGCTCCATTCAAACTCCATGATGCTTCAATCTGATCGTCATTAAGAACAAACGAACTTGCGGTGGGAGCACTAAAAACCGTATCTTGAGTGGAAGCGACAAGCTGCAACAATCCTCCATCCGACATGACAATGCCCGATGAATTACTCAACACTCCAGTCCCCAAATTAATCGTGACAGAAGCCTCAATATTTGGACTTTGTATAAATATACAGATCAAACAAATAATCCATTGGTATTCATATATTAGGCTCATTAGAAATGTTTTTTTAGGGAGTGTGAGTTTCATAATTAATAATTTGCTGAGTTTTTCCATGTCAATGTACCTGCGGTATTCGTTGGAAACTTTCGAATCATCATTGAATATTGTGACGAAAAAACCACCGCGTTACCAAAATCAGTTGTAATAGGACTTCCAACTTTTCTCCATCCCCCATTATAGTAATAATACGTAGAAGCAGGCGACTTATTAAGACCTGGAATGCCATTATCGAATACAAAAAGTTGATCCTTCCTCAAGACAGGACTAGGCGATGCAACAAAAACTCCACTGGTAATAAGCCCTAAATCATTCAGTTTTTGAGGAACAGGACGAATAAGTGCTACTGGATTATCTTGCATTCCCGCAGTAAGAACATTCAACTGAAGACTCATTTTAGTATTCAGGATTTCACCCCCTATAGTCAGCGATGTTGCCTGATTATGGTTACGAATAATAAAAAATGTGTCGGGAGTGAGAATAACATCATTCATACTTTTGCTCGTACTTTGACCTACCTGTCTCCAAGCATTATTGTAAAAATAATAGGATGCATCATACTGCGAAGTAAGATCGCTTCCTTGTTGATTCGGAATCAGTATCTCTGTTGTTCGTGATACGGCACTTGGAGATGCCACAAAAGAAACTCCTACATCCGATGAAGGAAACAGCGTTCCAAGAGTCCAATAAGGAATGATCGCAACCTTGTCCCCTGAGTTAAGCCCACTTAAGCTTTTTCCATTCAAATCAATCGTTACTGTCTCCCATTGATTTTTTAGGATTGTATAATAATTACCTTCAAGAGCTCCTGATCGAATCCAGAGAGCATAAGTTTTAGGTTGAACATCTGAATCATATACAAAATCATTATTTCCCCACCCCGGTGATCCCGCGATTGTCAACGTAGAGCCAGAGAATGTGACAACTGTACCGGCATATTCAAGGGACCGCAGGTAAGGAATGGAAATAAAAGTATCTGAGTTTGCCAACGCATTAAACTGAGTTGCGCCTACTGAAATTCCTGAGGAATTTATAGATTGAGCTCTTAATGAAAGAATTAAAATGAATACTAAACCTACATATCTTGCGAGAGAAATTTTAAAAAATGTCGTATGTTTCATAATTTTGAACGAGTTTTGATTTATTTTTTAACGGGTTGCTTTTATTTTAAAAAAACGTGGTCCTGTAGAAGAAATGGGAATCGTATCCCTATAAGTAAAAGTTAAAGTCCCATCATTATGATCCACCTTGTTCACGAATATTGGCAAAGGTTGTACCTCCCAATCGAGCATGTCAGAACTGACCTGAAGAATTGTATTCACCGATGGCGTGTAGATTTTTGATCGACACGTAAAAGTCGCGGTGAGATACGTGCTCGATCCTATTTGAACATTGCCCAAGACAAGTAATTCAGATGCATCCGAAGTTTTCGGATTCCGGGCAAGAGCACATTCAAGAAGATTAGGAATCCCATCTCCATCCGGATCTGAATCATCTCCACTCACGGAGGGAATACTTAATTCTTGAGCAGTAAATGGAGCCGTATCTTCTGGTGGCATGGGCAAGCCATAGGCAACCCCGTCCAATGTATTGCCCGCAATTAAAACATTCGAACTTCCTGTGGGAAGCGAGCTAAAGTATTTGGTGTTTGAAATAGCGGAAAATTTATTATGTGTGATTCTCACTCCATCGAAGACCCCTCCATATATATTTATGGTAGGCGTTCCAGAATTGCTCGCCGTTACTCCACTGATCGTATTCCCATCGATAACCAAGTTTTTAGGAATACTTTGAGTTCCATCCCAGAAGGGATTATGATCAAATCGGATAGGATCACCGACATTTTTGATTGTATTTTTTGAAATTGTAAAATTATCACCCCACGCAAAACCATTTTTCATTAAGGCCGCACTTCCATTCGTATAAATATCAATTGCATTTAGAAGAATGTTTTCAATTGTGTTTCCTGAAATGACAAAATCTGTGTAATTATCAATTTCAAGTCCATAATGATCTCCTCCATTGATCACGTTATTAATAAATTTTACCCCTTTTGCTCCCGTCGTTCTGCTCGCAAACTTGACAGATCCTCGCAATTTCTCGTAGGTATTTTCAGTCCAAAGCGTCTGCGCTGTTCCCCCATGAAGACTATCTGTTGCTGTTGTCGCGGTCTGATAAATATTATGAAAAAGATTCCCCCTCACGGTTGTATTGAAACTGTTTACACCTGGAACAGGATCTCCTTGGTCTGTTACAATCCGTAACGCGCAATTTCCGAAATTATAGAATTTGCTATCCTGAACAATGACTCCATGCCCAGATCCAAAATAGACCCCCTGATCATTATTAACCAACGCAAGGCTTTTACTAAAATCGGTTGCGCCATAGAATTCAAAACCCTCTAAAACAACATCTTCTGCCATGCGAAAGTAGAAAAGAAATTCTGGGGCCTTGGCATCATTATACCACGTCGAAGCCTTACTAAACTGGGCAGGCTGAGCAGGATCGGAATGCAATATCACATTTTTAA
Organism: Verrucomicrobiota bacterium; assembly: GCA_040388725.1. Lineage (GTDB taxonomy): Bacteria > Verrucomicrobiota > Verrucomicrobiia > Methylacidiphilales > CAMAQI01 > CAMAQI01. The sequence continues at coordinate 26,546 of JAZKBH010000257.1, read as the reverse complement.
GATTCGCGACCGTGACTTGAGTAGACATCACATATTGACCCGGTGCAAATTGAACTGTCCATTGTGTCGTCTTATCTGAACGGGTAGACAAAGAGGTCAATGCGCTTAATACATCATCTCGAGTTGTTTTGGGATCACTCCCCACAGTCACCTTAACGATATGATTGACCTGATCCGTCGTGTAGGCAAAGAGATCCCTAGGACTGCAAAGAAGGACTCCTATAAAAAGACAAAGAACACTTGTGACTCCTCTTTTGATAAGAAGCTTGAGGAGTTTTGTAACTGCAGTATCTTCTAAGAGCGAAGCTATTAAACTCCGAAAATTTTTTATGAAAATACCTCCAAAAGTCATCTTGGAATTGCTCTCCTTTAGAAAACATTTATTTCTCATATATAACAATTTATGCATTGACTACTTTATTCTTGATTGAAGAAGACGCAAATTGTATTCCCAACTTTTCCATTCTCACGTGAGAACGACTCTGTTCTTTCTCATTTAAAAAATGAGTTTATCTTCTTTATTTAGGTAAAACATATGATCACAAAACTCTCTTTTAGAATGGGATTAGGGATGTTCTACTTACTGCTTCATGGATTTATAGAGGCCACCGTTCAAGTTCCTGCGATTTTCTCGGATCACGCTGTACTTCTCTCTTCAGAAAATACTCCTATTTGGGGAAAAGCCGCTCCTTCGGAAGCCATCTCGGTCCATCTCGCTAACAAAACGGCGTCGTGTATCGCCAACGAACAAGGTCAGTGGAAAACCACTCTGAATTTAAAGGATCTCTCTGCGGGCCCCTTCGAACTCATTATAGAAGGGCAAAATAAAATTATTCTGAGCGACATCGTGGTCGGTCAAGTTTGGGTTTGCTCCGGACAATCTAATATGATGTGGCCTCTGATCAATACAACTGAAGCTCAGAAAGAAATCGCAGAATCAGAGAACCCATTCCTCCGTCAATTCGAAGTAGAAAAACGTCCGGCCTCCTCTCCTCAGGAGGATCTTAAAGGAGTCTGGACTCTTTCAACTCCAACTACATCTAAAGACTATTCCGCCGTTGCCTATTATTTCGGAAAAAACCTTCAAAAAGAACTCCAGACACCGATCGGTTTAATTCATTCGTCCTGGGGAGGCACCGACGCAGAGGCGTGGACAAGCGCTGAGGGATTAGGACAAGATCCTGTTCTCTCGATGAAAATGAAGAAAGTACAACCCGAATATACTGTCTTTCAAAATTTTGTTAAAAACTACGCGAAA
>JAZKBH010000257.1:18234-25278 GCA_040388725.1 Verrucomicrobiota bacterium | reverse complement strand
CTAATTCCATCTTTAACAAGCTGTCTTGTATAAACTCTTCTCACTTCTTTTTCAGGGGAATGGCAAACGATCAAGTTTCCCGGGGTATCCTCAACTACAGCAGGCGCGATTTGGGCTCAAAAAAAAGTCTCGATTCCTGCAAGCCTGATCGGCAAAGGGATCGAAATTTGGCTCGGAGATATTCAGGATTCCGTTCTCGTCTATTGGAATGAGAATCTCATCGGTAAAGGCGATATTTCTCTTCCAGTCCACCGTTATAAAATTAATGGAAAATATATCCTTTCCGGAGAAAACACTCTCACTCTCCGCATTTTCAATCCCCGAGGAAATCCCGGAATTGCCCCCGGACAGGCGCGGTTTCGTATCTCCGGGCGTGATGTCGCAATCCCCCTGGAAGGCGAGTGGCAGGTTCAAGAAGACTTTTCATTTCCTCCTCTGGTGGAATCAATGGAACTTCCTCCGATCAAACCCCCTCTCCCCCTCCTCGAGTGCAATGTTGCGAACTATCTATTCAACGGGATGATCAATCCTTTGATTCCTTATGGAATTCAAGGTGTCATTTGGTACCAAGGTGAAAATAACTGTGCCCGAGCCAAACAATACAAGACTACTTTCTCTCTTTTAATTCAAGATTGGCGCAATAAATGGGGTCAGGGAGATTTTCCCTTCTACTTTTGTCAGCTCCCCAATCATATGATCTCTCTTCCCACACCGGCAGAAAGCAACTGGGCCGAGCTTCGAGAGTCCCAATCGGCCGCTTTATCTCTCCCGCATACGGCACAAGCCGTTCTGATTGATGTCGGAGAAGAAGGAAATATTCATCCTGCAGATAAAAAAGTAGTGGGAGATCGACTTGCAAAAATTGCTCTTGTTAAAACCTATGAAAAAAAGATGATCTGCTCGGGGCCTGTTTATGAATCCTTTTCTCGGGAAGGCTCACAGATCATCATTCATTTTAAGGAAGGAAATGGTGAATTAAAATCCAAGTCCTTGCCAAAAGAATACAAACCTCTCTCCAACGAATCCCTCAGCAAACCTCTGCTGCGAAACACACCGGATAGCGAGCTCGAGGGATTTTCTATTTGCGGCACTGACCATAAATGGATATGGGCTCAAGCGAAAATCGAAGGTAAAACCGTGATCGTTTGGAACTCCCAAATTAAAGATCCCATCGCGGTTCGTTATGCCTGGGCAAATAATCCCATTTGTAATCTTGTCAATGAAGAGAATCTTCCGGCCGCTCCTTTTCGCACAGACGAGTTTCCAGGAATTACGGACAAAGAGACTTATTAGAAAAACGCCCGAAGAGAAAATGAGTCCCACCTCGCCCTTCAACTCATAACTATGAAAGATCTTGATTCGAAAAGTGATTACTTTTCTAGATCACGTCCCCTCACACACATGCAATTTATGCGGAATAGATCATCCTGGTTCTATTCCCTTTGACTTGTCATCCTCTTTAACTTAATTTATTACGTGTTTTCATGTAGGAATAAGCTTTTAGTTTTTTCTATTTTTCTTTTACAAGGATTTTGGACGGAGAAGTGCAAAGCACAAACGTGGCAGGCCGGAACTTCCGATTGGAATACCGTGGGCAATTGGACTACCGCCAATGTTCCTGATACCAATATAGAAACAGCCACTTTTTCATCAACGGGAAATACTTCTGTCGATCTCAGCGCAGACACCACCATTCAAGCTCTTGTTTTTGGTGCAGGAAGTCAGGCTTATACCATTGGAAGCGCTACCGGAAAAAAACTGACCATCGATTTAAATACCGCAGCGGGGAATGCCAATGCCATTACAACCACGACAACAAGCGGAGCCGCGATTATGAATAATGCCCTGGTGTTTGCTGATTCTAATGCGGGAGGAGGTACCGCGGTTGTTCTGGTGGATGTTGGCTTAGGATCCTCTTTAACCCTAAACGGCAATATCACATCCGCAGGGGGGCAATCGATGCAATCGACGAGCGCAGGAACCCTTTATATCAATGGCAATGTGAATTTAGCAGGAGGACAATTTCAACAAGCAGGAACAGGAACGATCTATTTTAATCCCGCGAGCTTCACGAGTGGAGGCGGACTCAGGTCTTTAACTGGCACCGGAAAACTCTTTTTAATGTCAGATTTTACAGTGGGAACTCTGGTACTAGGAAGCGCTTCGGCACTTAATCCCTTGGGAAACATGGATCTTGGAACCGCAGGCATGTCCATGTCTCGAAATGTTTCCTTTGTCAATGGAAGTGGAGGAGGAACAGGCACATTAACATTTGGAGCCGACATGACGAGCGGAGGAACTGCAACCCTTGCAGGAAGTGTCGCGCTCTCTGTTGGTTCTGGAGCCAGTACGTTAACGAATAACTTAGATGCAACAGATGCGAACGACACCTTGAATATCACAAGCGTCATCAGTGGAACAGTCACCTCCGGGACTGTCACTCTTCAAAAAACGGGCAATGGAACAGTCATCTTGGGAGGAACATCCGCGAATACATTTTCAGGTCAAACAGTTCGCGTCGCGGCGGGGACATTAGCTCTGAACAAAACGGCGGGATTAGATGCCATCACCAACACGACGGTGACCGTGAATTCCGGCGGCATACTTCGTTGGGATGCTTCGAATCAGATTAATAATTCGGCGTCGATGGTGATGAACGGAGGAACGTTAAATTTTAATGGTCAAAGCGAAACGATGGGAACGCTTGGATTAACCGCAAATTCTTCTCTCACGTTTGGTTCAGGGACAGAGGCGATTGTGTTTGCGGATAGTTCTGCTCAAAATTGGGGAGCGTTTGTCTTGACGATTAACTCATTTACCAACGGGGTGGATACGTTGAGGTATGGAGCCAGCAATAGTGGATTAACAGCAGCTCAACTCTCGCTTTTAAGTTTTTTTGAATTTGGAGGAGTCGGAGGACAGATCGATGTGAACGGTTTTGTAACCCCTTTAGCGAATAACTCGAATGTTGTGATCAGTTCGAGTTATACAGGAACCCAAAATGTAACGCAAAATGGAACCGGCAGTATCACGCTGACAGGAGCAAATACGTCCACGGGAACAGCAACGGTGACATCCGGAACTTTAATCATCGGAACATCGGCGGGAGGAAACTGGGCCGGGAACGTGATCGCGAATGGGGGAATATTAAAGGGACGGGGAGTGATTAGTGGAAATTTGACGATTAATAATGGCGCATTATATAGTCCTGGAAACTCTCCGGGGATTCAACAAGTGGGATCATTAACCGTGAACTCCGGGGGAACCTTACTCATTGAAGTGGATGGGGGAAGCGCTGGAAATGGCTTTGGGTTTTACGATCAGGTGCAATCGGTAGGAGCCGCAATCCTCAATGGAGGAATTTTGCAGGGACAAACTATTTTTAGTGGATCGAGTGGATTCCATCCTTCTTTTGGAACAAAGATCAATTTTTTAACAGCATCAAGCGTGACAGGGAAGTTTGATTCATACGATTTTTCATCGAACAATGTAGGCCAGAGCTGGATGGTGGAGTATCGGGATACGGAGGTGAATCTCTTTGCTGTCCCTTCTGACTGGGAGAGGGATATCGTGGGTTTAAATGTGAATCAAAAGAGCTTAGGACGTGCCTTGCAAAGCTTTGCTCCGACTGCACTGGATGCGAGAGGAAGCGGAGCCTCAGGGCTGATCTCGACGTACTCGGATCAGGGTAAGATTTTTAATGGGTTGATGAGACTCGATAACGGAGGATTAAAAACTGCCTTCGATGAACTCAGTCCCGAAAAACTGACGGCGATGAGTAGTAGCGTGGTGACATTAAGTTCGATCGGGAATGGAGGCGCAACGCAACGGCTCAATCAGATCCGACGAGGAGATAAAGGAGTTAGTTTAAACGGATTGAGTCTTCGAACCATGGATGGGGATTGGGAGTATGAATCTCTCGCACTCGATCAGGGAGCAATTCTTGTTTCCAAGAAAAAAGAACTCACGCTCAACGGTTTTTTTGTGAACACCACCGGAAGTTATTCGGAAGTGGATACGGATCAAAACAGGATTGGATTTGAAAATCGTCTAGGAGGGGTCACGGCCGGCTATGACCGTGAAATCACATCCCCCCTCACTGTCGGAGCCTTTGCGAGTCAGGGCTATGCAGACACTCAATTGAATGGAGGAGGAAATATTGAATCCAACTCCGGAAGACTCGGGGTCTATGGCGGCTATCATCTCGGAGGGATTTATTTCAATACGAGTTTATCGGGAGGACTGACCAGCTTTGATACGAAGCGAAAGATCGGATTTTTAGGAGAAACAGCGGAAGGTTCAACCCAGGGATATGATCTCGGAGGACAAGTGAACACGGGGGTTGATTTTCAAATGGGGAAATGGGTTTGGGGACCGACTGGAAAAATCGATTATGGATATCAGATGATGGATCAGTTCCGTGAACATGGTTCTGCGGCCCGATTACAGGTGGACAACCAAAACACGACGCAATTAGAAACAGGCTTAGGAATGAGAGTCAGTCGTCCGTTTGACTACAAGGGCTGGAAATGGATTCCGGAGATACATCTCTTGGGCTCGTACCAGTGGTACGAACCGGGAAAGATTCGTGCGCGGTTTGATGCAGGAGGAGATTCGTTTACCATCCGACCTGAAAGTGCGGGACAAGTCATGATTATTCCGGGCACGGGGCTCTCGCTTTATCTTGATGAAAGAAACTCCTTAAATTTTAGCTACGAAGCAAGAGTTAATGAACAATCCTTGGCTCATCAACTGGATGTAGGATGGTTGATGAAGTTTTAAAAACTAAAACATGAAATAGAATTTATCTACAAAAACAAATTTAAATTAAAGAACTTCTTCAATTTGCATATCAATAATTTTGTAGGTGAGTCGATCCAACGCAACAGAAACCCAGAATCTCCTTCTTCCTTGAGGAACAAAAATAGGAGTCTGCTGTTGAGATATAATTCTTGTTTTTCCATCCTCCACAACCAAATCCATCATAAGATTAATTGTTGAGGATTGACCTACTTCTGCAATTTGTCGGACGACAGCCTCACGATGATGCTTAAAAATAGGCCAGGTCTCGTTCACATTCGTATTTGCGATTGATCGAATCATATCTGAACGACTTACGATTACATTTGCTTTTCCTGCATAGGATTGAAAAATGGTTTGAGCAATCGAAGAAGCCTCATTTTCCGAAATCGTTTGAGGATTCGATGCTCCGTAGACTCGATCCGCTCCAATCACTAACGTTTTCCAAATTTCCGGATAAGGCACATTCCAGGAAACTTTCCCCCCCACTACCCGAGGGTGTTCATAGGTATCAAAAAGATCCAAAAGAACCATATCTGCAGAATTTGTTGTAAACATATCGAGACTTTTCCAGGGCATATCTCTATAAATATATCCAAGTTCCCCTACAGAATTAAAAGGACGATCTAAAACAATCGGCCGGTAAGATTGTTCGTTTGGACGATAAGGATTTATTTTTTGAGGTCCCACATAGGGACTTGAATCAAGCCCATAGTCTCCCCATCGCTTTACTCCATCCAGATCAAAATAACTACAAGGAGCATTGGGATCATAAGAGTAACGATTCTCCGCCATAGAAGCCAGTAGGCCGGACTCAGGAGATCCGGCAATTCCTCCAAAATATCCCAGCTTCGTCTCACCTAAACTCCAGGGCTGCGTTGATGTGCCTGTTCCTGTGTATCCCGCATACCCTTTATATCCGAGATTAATCCAAGAAAATTCAGGTCTTAGAGATCGGTCTCCAAAAAAAGTATTGATACCAGTCAATCCCATCGCAGAAATTGTTCCCCCAAAACGAGTCGTTCGAGGATCTGATTTAACCACTCCAGAATTGAATCTCAAAGGGTTTAATGTAAATATTGCACCTGCCCCTTGAATCACAGGAGAATATACCGAGGCGGATCCAATGGCACCATTACTGACGGGATGAATTCCATTAGTTCGACCCATGGTACTAGCACCGTTATTCATCATCCCTAAAAATGTATGATAAGGAATCCAATTCCCACTTGAATTTTGGTATTCCGCATACATCACGGTGTTTGAATAATACGCAAGCATTCCATTATAATTCGCAGGAGTAACGCCTGCGGGAAAAGCCCCGTAATTAAACTTGTACCCAGAGACTCCTGTAATATCAGAAGGCACTGCAGGAGGAGTTTGGGACGACAACTCTAAACCCGAAGCCCTCCGAATTAAATGAGGTTCACGATAGTATTCTAAATTATCGCTTCCAAGAGTTGCTGGAGCCGTGGAAAACCCAGCAACTCCTGCGGGATATTGAACAAAACTACCCCCAGTCGTTCTATAACCTGGACCAAACCAACTGTCCGCCGCTGCTTTAATTCGTATATTCGGATAAAGATCTGTGGATTTGGAATTCACTAATCTTCGATGATTATTCCAAAGCTCGGGTAAAATATAGAGATAAAAGGGCGGAGAGGTTGCCCCCACAATATGTTCGGGCCTTTGGGCCATTTTATTAATATAAGGAAGATCCTCCAATCCATAAAACTCTTCCGTTGAAAACCGTATAACCGTCGGCTCGTGATTAGAATCAAATTGATCAATAATATTAGCCCCTATTCTTATAATCTGATAGTCTTTGTTCGCATCAATCCCTCTCGCTCTTGAGCATGTATAACCCGCACTGACTCCTAGTGAGCTCTCTTCAATACCTAACTTAAGAAGCTCAAAAAAATTCGCATCTCGACCCTTCGCTCTCACTTGATCGATTGTATTGATTGTATTGGCGAGAGTTCCATCTCCCCCCGTATAAATCCAATAATCTCCATTCTTCTGTAGTCCAAATGCCTTTTCAATCCAGGCGGATGAAGTAGACCCATCTTCTAATTTTGAGATCCATGAAAGCGGAAATGCAGAACTGATCAAAGGATCCCCTCTTCTCGCTCGCTCTCCATTTAATCGATCAAACTCCGTGCCCACGGTTATATCAATCCACTTTTTGTTCACCGCACTATTTTTCCAGGAAGCATCATAACGAAACATAGGCCTCTCCATACT
>JAZKBH010000257.1:14726-18224 GCA_040388725.1 Verrucomicrobiota bacterium | reverse complement strand
ATACTTCGGGAAAAGGTCGTCAGATACTTCAGACACTCCATTGGCCACTCTTTTTCCTGAAAAAATCGGATTAAATCTTGTCTTGTGGTAAAACCATTCTCTCCAATCGGATTTCCGATTAAGCCATTCGTTTGATAGCTTTGCTGAAATTGCTTTTGAAGCTCACTGCCTGATAAGAATTCCTTACTTGATCTGGAATTTCTGAAAGTAATTAATTCTTCCTGCATCTTTTGGGTAAATCCGGGTAACTGAGTTAAATCTGCATAAGCAACGGTAGGATTTCCTGCCAGTCTCATTTCGCGTTGAGAGGCCGTTCTTCCTGCGACTTGGATATCAAGCAATCCTCCAATATCATAAAGAGCAAAGCCAAAGCGCACCGAAGGAAGACTCTCTTTCGATGAAGCAACAAGATCGGATGAAATTTTACTATTTTCCTGTAAATAGATCCACCGAGGGATCTGTCCTTCTTCCATCTTTCCGAATTGGGGTCTCTCCCAAAATTCTTCATCCTCGATTCGACTATTGACTCCAAAAAGAGCAGAATTTTTGTTTTCCAACGAATCCATGGTAAACCGACCATCGCTCCTACCACTAGAAAAAATAAGCGTATTCGCGTCACTGGACGATTGAACGGGAGCCAGATAAAACGATTTTCTCTCCTTAGGCATCCCCCACTCCAATCTTTCATTTGATGATGAAAAACTCTGGAACGAAATCGAATCACGAGCCTGCATTGATCTCATAATCTCTTGAAGCACGGTATCCACCACAGTATCGCGAACCAGATCCACCTTATAGGAGGAGTTACGAACCTTAAGAATTTTGAGGCGAGAAGTGGAAAATGAAAAAAAGGATGTAATCAGAATGAAAAAAGAGGAGATCATGATGAGGACTAAGATCAGCGAAAAACTCTTTTTACACCATTGCTTAGACATCATAATTCAATCTCCACCGTTCTGAAAAAATGTTGCGAGACAATTCTTTTGTCTTTTATTTTTCCCAAAGCCAAATTGACCTCATCAAAGCGCTCAAACCAAGGCAATCTCCCTTCTTCGCTTCCACTTCTTCTTTCACGCCTTGAAAGAATCTGCGGCGTATCTTCTATCCCTACAAATTCATTCACTCCCAGAGAAAAGAGGTTAGAAACAACAAATGAAACCGTAATTGCTTGAAGCTTGTAACCTTCATTTAATGGCTCTCTCGAAATCCATAAAACATTGTTCTTTGAATCAAAATAATGGTAGTAAAGAGTGAAATCAATCACCCGATTGGACAATTCTTCTTCCTGACTCTTGAGAAGCTGAGGAGTAAGTCGAAATGCTGAAGCGTCCAAAGCATTCCCTCTCAACACGGATGTCACACCAAAAAAGGAATCATCCCATCCAATCGACCTCGCATAACGTAAAAGTCGCGCCCCCTTAGAACGACGATCAAGCTCATAGCCAATCAGACTAACACAACGTTCTCCCTGATATCCTTTCTCATTACAGAGGAATAAATCAAGAATCTGACCTTCCAAAGAATAGCGAATGGGAGACGAAAGCCTTGAAGAAACCATACTCCGCAAATCTTGTTGCACGGTCTGTAGAATAAACTCTGCCTCGACAACGGAGGTTAAGTTTCTCCTCGAAATCGAAATTGACTTTTGAAGACTTTCAAAAGTCATTACGAGCAGCGAGCAAATCATGATGGTCATAACAACAACCGCCATTAATTCGATCAATGTAAATGCCCGACTATTTTTCATAACTCATCGCTACGGGCAAAGAAAACATTTTGTGGACGTTTTTTTTGGCTTTTTCATTCGGATCAGGCCACTTCACGCTCATCTGAGCACGAATATGAATTCTGTTAAAATTTTCTTCCACCTTCTCGATTTTCATTTGTATAAAATAAAATTCGGGCTCCTCATCCGATTCTTTTTTTCTCCCCGGCGGCAAATAAACCCCCTCTTGATCAAATGAACACTCAACGGTATTTCCGACTCTGACGGTATTGGGATCAAATCGTATTCCATAAAGCAAAGTTCGTTTCTGAGATGGAGGTATTTTTTTTAAATCCATTAAAACATCTCCCATCAGATTCTTTCCCTGCACCATTTCCCGACTCTCTTGATGGGTTTGTATCAAAACCGGAACCAATCCGATCACAGTCAAAATCGTCAAACTTAATATCGTCATCGATATCAATAACTCAATGAGCGAAAAAGCGTATTCCCTTCTTTTCATGATTGCGATCGCTTTATATGCGTTTTAGAAATCATATCTTAAAAATAAATTAGGCGTCTTAAAGCATCGAAACCCTCAAGATATTTAGATCTATTTCCTGTGAAAAGGAAGCTCCCTTTATCTATTCTAAGTAGCAACTGCATGGCGCATCCCTTTCAATATCTCCTACTCACTTAAGCTTCTTTAATTCAATACTAGTATCACTTTACCTATTAAAAAGGATTAAATCAAAAATTCTATTCTCATTGAAGAATGAACTCCTAGAAATCTAGACTCCTTTTCTCTTTCTGAAGGATTTTACCTTCTAACCTTCTTCTTTTGACAACAAAGAGATTATTTAGATAATAAACCTAGATCTCTCCAAAGGAATTATGTCAATCCGCGTCACTATTCGAGATATTGCAGAAAAAGCAAATGTTCACCATACCACCGTTAGCCTTGCTTTACGTAATAGTCCCCGACTTCTCGAAAAAACAAAATCTAAAATCAAAAAAATCGCTAAAGAACTTGGCTATATTCCTGACCCGATGCTTTCATCGCTCGTCGCCTATCGTCAAGGAATACGCCGCCCGAACTACCAATCCACTATCGCCTGGATCAACAATTGGCCTACTCGAGAGGAACCTTATTCCTACTTCTTCGGCTACCATGAAGGGGCAAATCAGAGAGCCCAAGAACTTGGCTATCAGCTTGAGGAATTTTGGCTTCATGAAAAAGGCCTATCCACCAAACATCTTTATAAAATCTTCAAATCAAGAAATATTCAAGGACTCCTTATGCTTCCCCAACCAGAAGCCCCGACCTCCCTCGATTTTGATTTTAGTGAATTTTCCGTGATTAACTTTGGATATAGCTATCAACCCGCCCTCTTTCATGTCGTCACGAATCATCACGTTCAATCCTTTAGCCTCGCCTTTAAAAAGCTACGTGAACTAGGGTATAAACGTATTGGATTTTACGAGCACTCCGATTTAAATGCTCGATGTAATAACGCCTTACTCAGTGAACTTTTAATTCAAAAGAGAGAGAAATCGTCTATACACCTCATATCTCCTTTACTCACTCCTCAAGTAAAATTTCCAGAATTTATTCCTTGGATCGAAAAAGAGAAACCCGATGCCATTATCACTTATACGGGACATCTTCAAAATTTAAAACTAGCCGGCTATAATATTCCCAAAGATATAGGATTCGCTAGCTTTCATCTAGGCTCAATGAAAACCTCTGTTTCGGGAGTTTGTCAAAACGATGAAATGATTGGCCGCTGGGC
>JAZKBH010000257.1:0-14716 GCA_040388725.1 Verrucomicrobiota bacterium | reverse complement strand
GATCATCTTGTCAGCATGATTCAACGTGGGGAACGAGGCATTCCTGAAGTCCCCGTTAGACTTCTTGTTGAAAGTACATGGAATCCCGGAGAAACCCTTCGAAAATCTTCTCTCTAACTCTTTCGATCGCCTTCGGAAGAGTGCTGGTACGGCTATAGCAATACCAACGCCAAGTCTTCCTCCCTTTCAAAATTACTCAAGAGGAGGAGAATAGTGGCGAAAATCTCCCAGTTTTTTAAACTTACGATAAACAATCAGAAAAGAAAACAGTGTTAAAAAGGAAATTAACCCACTGAAAATAAAAGTATACCGGTAAACATGGCCTGTCATATCTAAAAGCTTACCTATCAAAGGAGGCAGGACGACGTAGCTCAAGCCCCCGAGAATTCCTCCTGCAGAAGCAAGTTGTCCAAATTTTTCCTTCGGAAAAAGCCGTTGAGCAAGAGAAGCCGTACAAGTAAAGTAAGTTCCACTCAAAATTCCATGAGCTAAAAAAGCGATTGTAAAAGTTTCCTTATCCAGAGCATAAACGCCGCCCCAAAGCATCATAATCATATAGAAAAAAATTGAAATCATCCCGACCCGGAGGGGATGAAATCGATCGGCCAACATTCCTAAAAAGTAAGAAAGAAATAAGGACACAACAAACGTCAAAGCGATATACTTCCCATACAAATCCATCTCGATTCCAAGACTTTTAGCATAAAAAATGCAAAAGGAATTTACAGGAGCCGCCGCCATATTTCCAAGAGCCATCGCCACAAAAATCCAAAGATAATATGAATCTGAGTAACACTCTTTAATATAACTTTTTGAAGACTCAAAAAAGTTTCTTCCATCCGCATGATGAACTGCATGCGCAGACGGATACCCTCCTTCCTTAACCTTCCAACACATCAAGAGCATTCCCGCCCCACAAAAGATCCCGATCACAACAAAAATTTCAGTGGTATAGGCCTCCGCTTTCCCCATAAGCCAAAAATTAAAAATAATTCCCGCGATAAGACTAACCGCTCGAAATAGACCGAAAAACTTTCCAATCACCTCCGAAGGAACGACATCGTTAATAAGTCCACCAAATACGGTATTTGCCACGACGGTTGCCACCTCAAAAACAGTCCAAAAAAATCCGAATGTTACAAAAATCAGAACACTTTCGCCGGGAGAAAATGGGCCTAAATGTGAATGAAAAAAATGAGCCATAACTTGGGCGAAAGCAATTCCCAACATTGAAATCGTAATAAATGGAATAGGAATAAAAATAAAAGGAATGCGTCTTCCCCACCGACCTCGATGCCGATCGGACATCACACCAATGACAGGCCCTAAAAAAAAACCTATGGCAGCAGGAAGAGATCCCACTAAAAGTCCAACCATGAGGTCTGACGCATTTAATTGCTTTAAAATAAGCTGGGCCATCGGAGTAACGGCCCTTTCTTTCATATTCCAGGCAAAATCTCCCCAAAGAAGCCAAAAACAAAGAGAAACAAGGCCTGCGGAGGTGTAAACGAGTGTTCCAATTTTCCATGTTTTAGAAAAAACAAAAGGAGAAGCCGAGACATTCGATTTTTGTAAATGATCCATAGGGCTTTACGATTTTATACTCGTCACTCGTTTCGGAGTGTATCAGATATTATTGGAATAAAAGGAGGATTTTTAATTCTAAATTACTTTATCAAATCATGGGAGATATTTATAAATCACTTCATTACCGTATTCGACTCGATGTCGATACCCGCGCATAGGTCATTCTCGGAAAATCCCCCTCGGAATAATCAGCAGAAGATTTCATAAAGGGATAACGTTGGGCTTCAAGTTCTAGAATTTGATCATCTTTTTGAGATAAAAAATCATCCAAACGCCTCGAAAGACTCTCCAAACGTGCCATGAGCCCCCCATATCGCTGCTCAATCACTTCCAAACCGAAAGGCTTATAAAGAGTAAGCCAGAGTTCCCTATGAAGAAGCCAAAGGATCTTAACTTCTTTTTGACAGGGAACTAAGTCATTCATTTGGATTTTTCGAAGTTCCTTTTTATTTTTTGACTTATAGGCCGAAACCAGTTTTGAATGGAGATCACTTTTAAGGGCAAGTACACGTGCCAATTGAGCGGGAAATCGAAGCCGATGATCGCCCGGTAGTTGATTTATACCATTTGTGAGGTCTTTTGCGAGTCGAGTATAGTGACTCATTAATGATTTTTGAGGAAGGTGTGGTTGAGCAATACCCAGAAGTGGATCGTCCCACAGCAGCCATTTACTAATATTGGTATTACTTTTTTGAGGGAATAAAATTTCTTCAATCGAATCTAAATCACTCGCACGATACCAGGATTTGAAAGTACCCTCACAGGTTCCTCTGAAATTCGATATCACTTGCTCCATATCTGGCGTTTCAGAATAAGCCTGATCTGAAAAATACTGTATTCCGGGAAGCGCCGAAAAAAGATCGCACTCCATTCCATCATCTCCCCAAAGCGTCACAAAAACTTCTTTCAATTTCTTGTTTTTACATGCCGTCATACACGCCTCCGTTGCCGCGAAAGAAAAAGGAAGTGCAGACCAAAAATGACTCCAAGTCCAAACTCCTCCCGCCATGATTGGCTCACAGTTTAAAGCACGATGACGGTCAATCCACTCTTCATAAAATGAAGCATCTGTGTGGTAGTAATCCCAATAAACCAATTCGACTGCCGCAGGAATCTGATCCATAACCTCAGGAGGAATCACCGACTCCCGATCATAATAATCTTCGGTCTTTGATCCGAGGCGAAAATACATATCACTCCAAATCATCGGCTTTAAATCAAGATTTTCACAAATATCTCGGACTTTTTTCAAATGCTGATTTAAAATTTGAAAGGGACTTTTATAGCCATTCTTTTTTAAATAATGACCTGTTCCAATTCCATGAGCTTCATCCATTCCAATGTGAATTCTTTTGGATTTAAAAGGAGCAGAAGCATTACGAATGATCTTTTCAAGAAAGCAATAGGTTTGCTCTTCCTCAGCAATGATCACCGCATCGACATCTTTTAAATGACTATAACAGGGCCATTGCAAAACTTGCTCGAAGTGAGCTAATGTCTGAATGCAAGGGAACATTTCAATTCCCAGTCGGAATGCATAGGCATCAAGTTCCTTTAATTCCTTTTGAGTATATCCTCCTCTTAGGTAACCGAAAAACGGCTCTCCTTTTACTTTGTAGGTATCTTCTGTATAAAGAATGAGCGTGTTAACGCCCATGAGTGCAAATCGACAAATTAATTGCTTTAAGGTCTCTGTCTGGACGACCGCATTCCGCGAAACATCCAACATCACTCCAATGGTTTTCATCCGAGCGATTTCCTCGAAGTTTTTAGCAAAATCGAGAGAAGACCTCTCACCCAGAATACGCCCGAGAGCCCGATAGGCATCCGAAGGATTTTTGTAGTGAACCGTTATTTTTTTATCCGTTTTCTCAACTCGAGCGATCCCAAATTCCCCTTCTGCATCCTTGATAAAAACAACTTTTCGAGCCTGCTTTGATTTTCTAAACCGATGGGGATAAAGCGCTTGAATCTGAGCAATACCTGTTTTTAACTCTTGAGGTAAACGTAAAATCTCTAATAGTAATTTATGATTTTTGAAAATCTTCCCTATCAAGGGTAATTTTTGAGGAATATTTTTCCCAAAAACATCACGAAACGGCTTCTCTCTCATAATCATTAAATCAAGCCATTGCCATTTTCAGCTTCTTTGAACCCATTAATCTTTTTGAGAAAATATTTTTGATATATACCGCAAAAAATACCCCAGAGCCTAAAAAAATAATCCCTCCACTCATAGGTTCAGGAACTGCAAAATAAGTGACAACAAAATTATCTAAGGAGCTCACCATTGAGGGGCCTTGAGGCATGTAGGCAAATGTATCAAAAGTATAAACAGGAGTAGTATTATCCGTAAAAGTGATTGATTGGGTGGTGGTTGTCACAACTCCACTCGAATTTATAAAATCCCCAGTAATCCCAAACACCCCTGTCATTCCTAAAGTCGTTCGCGTCATTTCAAAACTTGTTGAATAAGTATTCCCGAAAACAAAATCCAAGTCTGTTCCTCCAAAATTTTTGAACTCATATTGCGTTCCTATACTCGAAAGTGACGCGCTACTTGAATCGCTTAATTTTTCAAATGACTGCATTTTATTCGTCGCCGTAGGAGTATAGGGCGCCGTAGCCAAATAGCCTGAATAATTTGCAACCGCAGCCGTAATTGTTCCAAAACTATCTGCCGTGAATCGCGTTGCAGTAGTTGTCGCATTCGCATCTGAACTCGTACCATGAGAGTTATAAAGTCCTACACGAAGAAAGCTATCCACGGGACTTGGAGCAGTCGGAGGAGTTCCTGAAAGAATAAGACTATAAGTCACGCGAAGTTTCTCTCCCACCGCTAATTGAATTGGAGCTCCTGAATTTGTAAAATATGTAATAATGGAGCCCGCCCCATTACGTGTTAGTGCCCCTGACAAAACGGAGAGAGACCCTGCGGTACTCGAGAACCAAGCAGAAGAAGCCGGAAGCGCCTGATTTGTGCGAGACCCATCACTAAAATCCTCGTTCAATAATACTGTCTGAGAGGTTACTCTTAAAATTAAAGACGTAAATAAGAGCAAGGAAAAAAGGGTTATTTTATTCATAATTTATATATCTAAAAATTTATTCTATTTAGATAATATCCCTTCCCTGTCGCTATCTCAAATTCTATCTCATTCTCACATGAGAACTGGAGAAGATTTCTCAATCAAAAGTCGCGGATGTTGAATTATCAGAGATCAAACTGAAATTATGTAATTGTAATTTTTATATTTGATTTTGCTCTTCGTAACTTATTTCCTCCAAAACTACTTAACCGCATTAAAATAAATAGCGTTAAAAAATCTCATTTGGTCGCTATTTTAATTTTCTGGAAATTGTTGGAAGACGATTTTTGAATGCCCCGTTTATCTGAGGACGCATAATCGATGGCCATCCTCTTTAAATGAATTCTAAGAACGATATCGAGATCGAAATTGACTGGGGGTACATCGATTTTCCCGTTTAAAAGTTCGACCGAAATTGAAAAGGGAGGTGAAGCCGCATTTTTCGGCAATTTCCCCTATCGAGAGACGACTGTTAATCAGTAATCCGCAGGAGCGATTCAGACGCAACTTTCTGAGATAAATTCCAAGGCTCATTCCAGAACTCTCCCGAAATTGGCTTCTTAAATGACTTTCAGAGATGTGGATTCGAGTGGCTATTTCCTTGATGGAAAGAGAGAGGAGAGTTTGATCTGTTCCAATCGTGGATTGAACTTTATGGATGATTTGATGGGATGGAGTAAGGGGGGGCGCTTTGTAGCTATTTTTTTCAGCAACCTGACGGAGTGAATGGAGAAAAAGAGCGGAGTTTAAAATGAAGGAGTTATCCGGTTTTTCAAAAGTAAATGATTTAGATCGGGCTTGCTGAATCAGAGTAGCCAGTGCTCTTTTTCCGAATTCTGAAACTCGAATCGTTCGATCCCGGAGAGGCAGAAGTTGTTCCGGATGGGGAGTTTCAAACGTCAGAAAAATCCAATCCAGGGGAGAGAAAACCAGCTGCGGATAAAAATGGTATTGAAACGGAAAAATCAGAAGCGCATCTCCCGTCATAAAGGGAAAAATACGCCGATCGACATTGATCGTTCCTTTCGTTTTCAAATTAATGATGCAAACAAAGCGATGATGATAGTGAGATCCGGGGACGACGGTGAGCTGATCGCTTCCCGTTCTTCTAAAAAAAAGAATATTATCCGGAATAATCAGTCGATCACTTTTCAAACCATTAAAATAATCGTCCGGAATCGGACAAAGCTTGTGACCCTGAATCTTTTTAAGAGACGTGCTTTTCATTGAAAAGGGAGGTAAAATTTCAGGAAGGGACTCTATCGCAACGATAGACCAAAAAATAATCGTTTTTGTTTAAAAAACAATCAAAAATGACGATTTTATAACTCTATTATTAAGTTACACTTTAACCATGAAGATCAAAAAACAAAATCGCTCAGGAAGACCCTCTCAGGTAGGACTTGGAATCGTCGGTTGCGGAATGCGACCTCGGGGTCTTTTCCGATTACTCGCTGGAAATGACTCAAACCCATCCATCCAAATAAGAGCATTATTCGATCCTAATGCCGATCAAGTCACAAAGGCAAAGGAAGAATTAAAGTGTCCGAATGCCATCATTCACGAAAGTTATGAGAATCTTCTCAAGGATCCTTCGGTCGATTGGGTATTGATTAGTTCACCCAACCATTTGCATGCAGAGCAGGTGATCCGGGCCTTCCATGCGGGCAAAAATGTTTTTTGTGAAAAGCCCCTCGCAACATCATTCGAAGATTGCCTTAAAATGGAGAAAGCATGGAAAAAGAGCGGAAAAGAATTCTTTTTCGGACTTTGCCTTCGGTATTCCCCTTTATACCAACGCGTCGCTCAACTTCTTGAGGAAGGAGTTGTCGGAAAAATAGTTTCCTTCGAGTTTAATGAAACCCTGAGTTTTAATCATGGAGGCTATATCATGGGAAACTGGCGAAGCAACCGAGAGAAAGCGGGCACACACCTTCTTGAAAAGTGCTGCCATGATATTGATCTGGTTCAATGGTTTACCGGCAGTGTTCCCGTACGCGTGGCTAGTTTTGGAGGACTCGACTTTTTTGTTCCCAAAAACAAAAAACGCATTCACGAATTGGGGGTAAATTCGGAAGGAAAATCAGCCTACATGGTCTGGGATGATCCAAACCGCCAGAATCCATTTTCGAAAGAGATATCCATTGTCGACAATCAAGTGATGATCGCCGAGTTCGATTCAGGTTCTCGCTGTTCATTTCATACAAACTGCAATGCAGCGATACCCGAACGTCGTTTTTATATCGTGGGAACCCATGGCACACTACGGGCAGATTTATATACCGGTACCATTGAATGGCAAAAAATTGGATTTTACTCGAGCGGTTTCTCAGAAAAAATCGATCTCTCAGGAGGACATGGAGGCGCCGATGAAAAATTGATTGAGGCATTCATTGAAACATTACTCAAAGGGAAAGCTCCCGCCGCAGGAATGAAGGAAGCGAAACTATCTGCGATTGCCTGTTTTGGAATTGATCAGGCGATGGACCGTAAAGAAGTGGTGGACCTTCGACCTTTATGGAAAAAAGCCGAGGTTCGGCTCTCTTGATCTTTAGTAAGGATTTTTTCCCTAACTTTATTCTATTTTAATCTGACAGCACAAACCCTCTTCGTCATTTCGAGAAAGTCTCTGAAATTTTTTCAGAGAAATATCACCAATCTTAGATTTCTGTCGAGTGCAACAAAGGAGCAATCACGGGAGCCACTCCCTTCGCTCGAGCAGGTAATCGGGCAAAGGGCTCTTCGAGCTCTTCAGGCGTCCATCCTTGGCCGATCACTTGAAGTTGTCGCGCATCATACCATTTCAAGTTTTCCCCTGAGGAAGCGACGGCAAAATTAGAATCCAATGCTTCTCGTGAAAGAGGAGTCGGTTGAAGTTGAGGAGGCATAGTTGTTAAGTCCGTTTAAAGAACGACCTTGGGGGTATGAGGCCCTTCCCAGAGTAAGCGTTTTGGACTCACTCTCATTTCAAGACCCTTCTTTTGAAGAAGAATCGTGGATTTTATCTGTTTTTCAAGATCCAAGCCGACTCTCCAAGAAAATATCAAGGCCTCTGAACCCCGACAAAATATCGAATTAGGAATCACTTCCTCGTCGTTTGGATATAAACCCAACTCCAACAAGCGAGAGAAGAACAAATTCCGCCACCGACGGTTCTGGCACGTTGGTGACGGTGAATTTAAGATCGTTGGCATCCAACGTAAAATAACCGGTCAATCCCGTCAGCGTGGAGTCGTAACTTAAATCACTTAAACTAAAAGTCGTACTTCCAAAATCGACTAACGTATACGTTCCTAAACTCATCCCTGCATCGGCCAGTGTTAAACTAAAAGTCGTTCCTGTTCCCTTCGTCCAAGCCGATGTTCCTAAGTTTAATAAATCCGAAGCTCCGCTCGCTCCCAAATCAAAGATCAGACGCGATGTCGAATTCCAGATCAGTCCACCATCAATATTGAGCGTTCCAATCCCTGCAGCCCCCGTTTGTGTAAAATCACCGACATTTAACGTGGCTCCACTATTGAGGACGACAGAGCCTCCAATACGTCCTGTTCCTCCCAGGATTGCGTTATTATTCACCGTGACCGTTCCGGTTCCGGTTGCACTTCCCACGGTATTCGAAATCAGTAATGCTCCGGCAGCGACCGTCGTCGCTCCATTGTAAGTATTACTCGCCGTTAAAGCCAAAGTCCCCGCTCCTTGTTTGGTGAGCCCTCCGGTTCCCGTTGAATTCGAAATGACTCCCGAGATGACGGCATCTGTTTTCGAGGTTCCATTATTTACCGTGATCGCCCGACTCGCTCCGTTTAAATCGATTCCATTTTGAAAGACGGTGGTCGCGTTCGATTGCCCTCCGCTCAAAACCAAGGCTTTATTATTTCCTACAAAACTTCCAACGCCCCAAACCTGCGTTTGACCCGCTCCTCCAATATTCACGTTTCGATTCCCTCCATACGCACTAAATCCTCCGCCTCCCGAAAGATCGACCTGTCCTGCCCCTGTTCCGAGTTGCGCGGTAAAGTCCGCATAGCCGAGCTCAATCGCTCCAGATCCATTCATTTTCAGATTTGAATTACTAAACCAGGAACTCGAATTCATAAAACGCAAGACGCCGGATTGAAAATCGATCGTTCCCGTAAACAAACTATTATCCCCTGAAAAAACCTGCGTTCCTCCCAAACTCGTGACCACCAGGCTTCCATTTCCCTCGAGCGACCCCGCATATTGTGTATTTCCTGCATAGGACGTTTGAAGCGTCAAAGTTCCGCCCTTAAACAAAATCCGGCCTGTTCCTCCAAACTCCGAACGAAGATCTTTAAAAACAGATCCCGTCGTTCCATTTAAATCTAAAATCGCTCCAACATTCGGAGCCAAAAAGTCCAAGACTCCAATTCCGAGACGTCCAGATCCTTGCAACTGAACGGTTCCATCATGAATAAAAGTCGTTCCTGTATAGGTATTGATTCCACTTACGATCAGTTTTCCAGACTCATCTTTTGCTAATCCTCCCGTTCCAGAGAGTACTCCAGCCAATGTCGTATCTTTGGATCCAATAATGGAAAGAAGATACCCGTTATTCGCGATATTCCCGTTCACCGTGAGTCCTCCTTGGTTTGCCGCCCAATTTTGGGCTCCTAGGAGAGCGATGTTCGTATTGAAGGTCTGCGTATAAGAATCCTCATTGTCGATTCCCGTGCGATCAATGGAAAGCGTTCCTGATCCGTTAAATGTAAAACCGCTACTTGCTCCGGTTTCAGATCGAAAAGCAATTCCGCGCACACTTTGATTCGAATTCACTGTCACTGTCGACTGAGCATTCGTCGCACTCGAATCAAAAACCACTGGAAGATTCGCTGGAATCACACTCTGCGACCAATTTCCCATCGCTGCAAAATCAGAGGAACCCGCCCCACCCGTCCACACATTCGCCGTGTTCGCGGCATCCGCCGGAGCGTCATAAATCACATAACGAAGCGCATAGCCCGTCGAGGCCATTGCTGCGTTAATCCGGATCGAAGGATCGACATGAGAAGAGTTTCCATCCCATAAAGGACTTGCTCCCGATTGAGAATAATACCACGCTCCCGCAAGAGTTAGCTCTCCCTTATAAGTAATAAAAAAAGAACTCCCAGAGTCTCCTGATTCTGCAAATCCGAACGTATCTGATCCCGTCGCGTGGATGCTCGCTGAACCCCCTCCTGTCGTTCCGGGATTTTGAGTGATCAGACTTTGCATGTGAGCAGAAGCGACTTGCTCTCCTCGCTGCAGACTCTGTGCGTCGGTCGATTGAGGTTCACTCCCCATCACCAACATCGCTTGTCCAGCATAATTTCCGCTCGAAATATCGAGAATCCGATTAATGTGGAGATTGGAGCTATTGGAAATCGCCGAAGTAAATCCTCCCACATAGATATCTGTCTGACTTCCTTCACTGATATACCCACCTCCGGTCGTCGCCTGAACCAGACTCGTTCCATTAAAAAAATTAACCGTCGAACCCGCGGTGGGAGAATAATGCGCGGCTCCCCAGTATTGAAGAGGAGAGAGCAGCGAAATATTTTGAAGTCGAACCGTACTCCCTTTATTGATCCAACCGACCGCGGACATATCATAACCATGTCCGACAAAGTTCACGTCGGTATTCGCCACAGGATTTGAGGACATCGCGCCCGACGAAAATCGAAGATCATTATTATCCACCCGAACATCACGTTGCGTCGAATAGTTAAAAGTAACGGACGAATCGACGAGAGAATAAAGGGAATTGGTTAAAATAATCTGAAGGAAAACAATCGTTCCTAAAGATCGGAAAAAAGCAGATCCTTTAATTAACTTTAATATAAAGTATTTAAATTTAAAAAAAATGAGATCGTATGGAGGGATTTTTTTTGCTTTTTCCCATGGAATGTTTCTCATATGGAGTAAATATTGTAATCGCAACTAATTGATTGTCAAGTACAGTCAACTAATTCATTTTTTATAACTTTAAGCAACCTCTTAAAAAAACATTCCACCTAAAAACTTGATAAATTGAGCATTCAATTAAATTTATTGTTAAAGATCGACATCTAACGACTCGATCAACCGATTGAGAATCGTATGGAAAAATCGCCCCAGCCTTCAACGGAGCTCGTTACGAATACGGCCCTGATCCCCGTTCCTAAACTCGAACAAGATGCTTACGACTGGCATGAAAGACATCAGTATGTTTTGGATCGGGGAAAAGAAATTGATCCGACGATTGTCCTTATCGGTGACTCCATTACTCATTTTTGGGGAGGTCGTCACTCATTTGACCGACGAGGCCTATCATCTTTGGGCCGAAGCTCTCATGGATCTGAGAATCGCCTAGAGGCTCTATTTTTCAGGATCCCTCCATCCTCAGCGAAGCCCAATGTGTTTTGAAAATTTATGACACATCCGGCGGGTGACAGCCAGCACCATTCGCACGAAGCAAAAGCATTCATTTTTATTTATCGATTTTATTGCACTTAAAATTTATAAAGACTTGAACAGACCATTTTCCTCTTTCTTAACCAACCCAAAATGATGGCACTGAGTATCCCAAGAACGAACTCATAGTCTGAAGGCTCGGGGATAGCCGCAATCGAGTTGTAATGGATTTCTAAACTATTTCCATTTTGGACCACGCTGAAGTTTCCCGTAAAGGAATTTAAAAAGTGATCTGTATTTATGGTAAAAAGATTCGAGTTAAAGTTATTAAAACCATTCGTACTATTGAGAAACGTCCACGAGTAATTCAAGGATGAATCAAAATTAGATGCAAGACCCGCAGATCCCAAATTCAATGTCCAAAGGTTAATTCCTACCCCACCGACGGCAACTCCGTTTAAATTAAGTTCTCCTGTAATATCCAGACGATCCCAGTCCACTCCGCTTCTCCCGGTGGCATTGCTTAAATCGAAGTGAAAAGTCGAGGTATTACTCCAAGATTGACTATCCGTTGTCAGAATTCCGATACCAGGATCACTTGCTCCCGGAGAAATTTCTCCAGCATTTGTCACTGTTCCCGAAATCGTTCCGCTTCCTCCAAGAATCGCTCCTGCATCAACCATCACAGAACTCGCCCCATCAAGACTGCCGTTCACAAAAAGAGCACCGGAACTCACTCGAGTTGTTCCCGTATATGTATTCACTCCGGCCAAAATAAGCGTACCCCCACCGATCTTTGTCAAACCAGTGCCTGCACCACTGACTGTTCCATTGAGAGTTAGTTTTCCTGCAACGGTATTGATCGTACTATTTGATGTAAGGATCACATTTCCACTCCAACTATTATTCCCACTTACATTTTTGAGAACGCCTCCAGTACCGATTCCACTGCCATTGATAGAAAGGTTTTCATTGCCTACATTGATATTATTTTGAAGCTCTAAAACGCCTCCGGCATCCACCGTTGTCCCTCCCAGGATAGAACCGAGGGCTTTGTCATTTTGAAGATTCAGCGTGGCTCCCGAATAAACCGTTGTCGCTCCCGTATAATCACCGAGCCCTAAGAGAGTGGTGAGGCCTGTGCTATGAATATCTAAACTTCCTACTCCACCGGACTCAACCAATCCACCCTCAAATCGGTAAATTCCGCCTCCACTTAAAGTCAGGGTCGATGTCGTCGCAAAGGTGAAAGGATTTCCGAGAACAAGTCGAGAGCCCGCGTTTTGAACATTCCAGGTCTGGCTGGCATCAATCAAGAAGGACGCCCCGACTGTTTGAGTAATTCCAGCGCTACTATTAACGGTCAATCCGGAATGGGTCGCGATCGCATTTCCTCCCAAATTGATGGTGTAAATTTGATCTCCCGAAAAAGAAAGAGTATTCGCCTCGAAAATATTTCCTCCGGTGTTGTCTAAATCTACATTTAAAGATCTCTGCGTTCCGCTGGCAGCAAAGATTACATCATCTGCCAGTGGATCGATCGCCAAGGCATTATTATTACTCCAATTTGCATTGGATGACATAGAACTGGAAGTCCCCTGCCATGTAATCGTGGCCGTTTGAAGGAAAGGAATAAAAACTAAAAATAAAACGATCATTCGCATAATTAATCTGAGCCTATTATTAAAAAATTAAATCGGGTTCGAAAGAGGATGACGCATCGCACATTCAGAATCATTCACTCCATTTAACCTATAACCCCATCCACCTTTAAAATTCATAAGAACTGCTTTGCGCGTAAAGTGCGTTTGCGCCCGTAGGACTGCTTCGACGAATCACCATCATCGGTCTTCCCTCTTCAAGCACGGTTGCGTTTTGACTGATGGTTCCGCCTAAAATTTTTCTCCATTCCGTTCCGTTATGGAAATAAGTAAACCATGCCTGGCTCGTTTCAGAATAAACCTGCACTTGGTCGGCGAGTTCGGGGCTCGCATTTTTTATCCATCCAGGCATTTGATCTAATCCACTGGTTGCCAAAGTCACAGGGATGATATTTTTCACAAAAGGAGTCGAAATAAAATTTTTCCCTACCGATCCTGCAATCGATTGTCCTAAAGGGGTGCGATGCATTCCTGTGACCACTGTTCCTGTGAAAATGAGATTTAAAGAAGAGGTTTCGCGTCGAACAATCTGGATTCCTCGATCGAGTGGTAAAACCGTATTGTTTTGACTGACCGTTCCGCCAAGAACTTTTCTCCATTCCGTTCCATTATGAAAAAACGTCACCCATGCTTGACTTTGATCACTCCAAACTTTGACCAGATCCGCTGTTGCCTCTGCCGCGCCTGATTTTAAAGGGACATTTTCGGTTCCAAATAAACTCCCTAAAGTATCTGCAGCGAAAATTTCATATTGATCACCCATCACCAAACCCGCACCGACCTCCGTCAGATTTACAGCAGGAGTTCCTAAGTCCACAGTAAGCGTATTTGTTGTATTCGCTGATATTTTAAATATTCTACCGACCCCCGCTCCACTGGTGATTTTGACATAGTAGGGAGTGGAGGCACCCGAGAGCTCTCCATTTGTCCAAAGGGCGTTGGCATCCGTTAACTTCCCGTTGATGCCATCAATGGCGCTCCATGCACCTGCATAAACAACAGGATTACTTAAAGTAAGAGAGAGCGTTGTAAGCGAAGGAACCGTTTCAGATCGTGCAGCAGGAATGGTGATTTTTGAAAATCCTTCGGGTTTAGATCCAGCCATCTCCGCACGGAGGGGAATCGCAGCCGATGCGAAAAGGAGCGCGCTTACGACTAAGCTCTTCGTCCTCTGGAAAAGAGGATAAAAGAGTATGTTTTTGAGAGGAATACGATGAGGTTTCATATTTTATTCTCCAATTATTGGGTCACCTGAACGCGGATAAATCGATTCGTTGCAGAACTCACGGGGATATTATCTCTCACGACCACTTTGTCCGTTCCATCTCCATTATCCGTCACACTCAGCTCTGTCACATGGGTCGTCCACGTCTGAAGATCCGAGCTGACTTGAACTCCATAAATTACATCGGTAGCGGCGCGATTTCGACGATAAGTGATGGTCAGATAATCGGCTCCTCCCACATTTTGAATTTCACTGACAGGAACTCCGACAGTGGAGGAAATTTTGGGCTCCATCCCGTAGGCGTATTCAAGAAGATTATTAATTCCATCTTTATCCGGATCCGCTGTATTTCCACTGATTGCCGCATTTGAAAGCTCGCTCGCCGTAAATTTCGAACTTAGCCAGACCCCTTGAGGTAAAGGCATGAGCGCTCCTGTTCCGAAGGCAGAAGTGTCTCGATAATTATCTCCTGTCCCACTCCACATCAGCATTGATGCCGACATCAATTCCGAGAGCTAAATAATCGGAGGGAACCACTCCGAGTTTCGTCCAAGGGATTGCAAGTTCTACGGTATAGCCAGACCCATCGGCGATCGGTGACCAACCATGAAGAACACCGGAAGAGGCGCTCGTTCCACCCGACACATAGACCCGAATTCCACTGTCATTGTACCTTTTCATGATTTGGAAATCCGTCGAGTCATACGTCGTGCTTCGAGAATGATTCGCATCGATATAGATTTCAACCGAGTCATCATCCCAAG
>JAZKBH010000256.1:11626-20910 GCA_040388725.1 Verrucomicrobiota bacterium | reverse complement strand
AAGTAGCTGAAGTTCAATGCAGCACTGACCGTACGAAGAGTCGATAATGCTTCAAGTCCAAGCCAAACCATGAAGGAAACTCCTCCTGTGGCTAAGAACCAAAGTACCGAATTTTCTCGCACTTTGCACCAATTGGACCAAAGAGGAACCATTTGATTGTTCGCAATAATCGTTCCGGGAATCAGAAGCAAAGCACCGGCCACAATACTGGACGTAATCATCCAAGAAGGAAGAGGTCCGCCGACCAAGTGACGAACACCCGACCAGGCGCCCAGGAAAGCAAAGAACCAGAAAGCACTCTTCGCAGAATGGCATCGATTCAATGAAACTCCGAGAATCCGAGGAATCAAATAGTAAAGAGAGGAAATCGCTAAACCACCGAGAACTAAAACTTCAAATCCACCTAAGTACCAGGCATGAACTAAAGCAGGCATCACTCCCAATATCGCTTTGCAGTGAACAAAGTAACAAGTGACCGCAAAAAACCAGGGAAACCAAAAAACAGCACCGATCAAATACCATTCCGAAGGAGTCGATTTTCCTTCTGCCTTCAGAGCAAATCGCATTCCGACCCCGATGGCAATGAAAGTATAAGCGACGAAGAGCATCCCCGCTGCATATCGAGGAAAATCAAAACCAGTAAAGCCACTCGCTTCTCCGGAAAGAATTCCAATGAGTCCGACAAAAATTCCCAAATTCCAAAGCGCAATTGCCCCAAAAACAAAAACACTTCCCACATTGCAAAAAGGCTTCCGTGTCAAACGAACCGAGAGCCAGATCGCCACGCCGAGAAACCCTTGAAGCAACCATCCGTAGAGCAAAATGCTCTTCGATGCCGCCACGGCACGCCCGTAATTCAATCCTTCATGGATCAACTCAAAAAACCAACCCCAATGAGCGGATTGAATTCCGCGTTGAAAATCGATGAACCCTGGAAACTTAATTTGCCAAAAAGCAAGTGCTCCGAGGAGACTCGCCACTAAAAGCCATATGGCTGAAAATGCAAAAATCAGGCTCAGGGGCTTTTGAAGAGAGCGATCCAGCGTCTCTTCACAGCAACCGTCCAAATGTGTATCCGTTGTGCAATTCATATAAGTGCCTTTATTTGGATGGAATAACGCCCGCGGCATGAAGAGGTTTATTTTTCAATGCCTCGACTTCTAACTCCATCGCCTTTGAAATAGGAATTCGATATTGTCCTTTGGATTCATCTACGACAGCGTAATTTTCTAAAATAACCGCTTCCTTCGCACGCAGATCGGCAAGCTTCTTCGTACGTTCGACCGCACGAGCTTGATCGTAAGTTTTATTATTCGCATTGTATTTGCAGAGGATCAATCCGGTCAAAAGACCGAAAAATAAAATCCCGACCGTGATCTTCACAAAAGATCCGAAACCGCTGCATGAATCTGAACAAGAATGGGTATCGCTCATAAACTTTCCTTAGTTCTTCACGTGAATTGACTCGTCCAAACGAGGGTCCTTCACAGGATAAAGGTTCGCCTTCGTCAGATTTCTTAAGAAAACAGCCGCTACAATACATCCAATTCCGAGGACACAACTGACATCCAATAAAAAATGCTTCCAATGAGGAATCGGACTTTGGCGAATGACTGGAAGAATGATCCAATAAAGATCACACATATGAACGAAGATCATCCAGGCGGCACCCGCAAGGATACGCCAAGGAACTTTTTTGGAGCTTTGACCAAGAAACCAAAGGAAAGGAACAATAAAATGACCAAAAAGCATTCCAATACTTAAAGGAAACCATTGAGGCGTATTCCGGATCTTATAAAAAATAGTCTCTTCGGGAATATTCGCATACCAAATCAACATAAACTGACTGAAAGCGACATAAGACCAGAAGATGGTGAAGGCCAACATCAGTTTTCCGATGATATGGAAATGCTCTTCATTGACGAGTTGGAGATATCCTTTTGCCTTTAAGGAGTGAAGGATGATTACCAAAAGAGCCAGCGAGGCACCCGCAGAACCTGCGAAAATATAAACTCCCCACATGGTTGAATACCAGTGATAGTCCATACTCATCATCCAATCGATTGCCGAGAAAGTGATGCTAATCGCGAAAAGGGCGATCATGCCGTAAGAGACTTTACGCATCTTGACGGAGTGAATCGGATGACCATCGCTATCTTGTTGAATCGAGCGACGACGGAACCAAGAACCCATTCCCCAGAAGGTTCCAAAATAAATCAACAATCGAACATAGAAGAAAACAGGAGCATCAAAACCCATTGTGAAATATCCCGCTTTCGCGTGATAGAGAGGATCGTGACCGGTAACTTCAGGATTCAACCAAGGCCAAATGGAATGCAAACGACTTCCCCAAAACGGAAGCATCGGAATAAAGAACAGAGCGAGAACCCAGAAAACTCCGACCACGTTCTCTAATTGACGACGAACAAGAATATTCCAACCGGAATTGGTGGCATGTTGCACCACCATCCAGAAGAAGGATCCTGCCGCCATGGTGTAAAACACCATAAACGCAAAAAGCCATGAAAAATTAAAAGCAATGGGATTGAGATAACATCCCACACCTGCACCAATGAGACCTAGAACGCCGATTACAAGAAGACCTGTAATCGTGCCTCCGAGATCTTCTTTTTTAAGACTCACTCGATCTTGAACTTTTGCTTCCATGACTTTTAACCTGTTATTTTTTCAGCAATTTTTCACGTTCAGTTTCAGGAACTTCACCCAGCGATGCTTTTTGGCTATGTTGTAACGCACGCACATAGCAAATAATCGCCCAACGATCAGAGACAGGAACGTTTCCGCCGTATCCCATCATTTGACCTTTTCCTTTTGAAATCGTGTTAAAGATTTCGCCATCAGCCATTGTGCGAATGCGATCATCCGTCAAGTTGGCAACTCCCGCTAAACCATACTGAGTCACAATTCCGTTTCCCATTCCGGTCGATCCATGACAAACACGACAATTGACTTCAAACTTTTCTTTTCCAAGCGCCATCAACTTCGGAGTGACAGAAACACCCTTTGGCATTCCATCGCCCCATTGATTTCCGATCGCACCGGTCAAATAATATTCATCATCGAACTGTTGAATCGAAGCAGGAACAGTTCCCGAAATGGGCATACGCGCTGCACGTCCATCCGAGAAAAACTCGCTTGGTTTCTGATATTTAACTTTTTGTTGACGACTCATGTCGTCAAAAATTTCAATGGGACGGCGTTCTGTCTTTTGTCCACGAAATCCTGCAACACACAAAACGAGTGTGATAGCGACAAACAATCCTAAAAGATAGTATCTCATTTTGAAATCACCGTGATTTGGGTTCCACCCAGTTCTTCTAAGAGCTTCTTCGTTTCCTCTTCCGAGTAAAGCGGATCCGCTGCTTCAATAATCAAAAAGAAACTATCATCGCTGGCTCGTTGACAAAAAAGTTCCCAATTGAAAACAGGATGATTCAAGCGAGGCAACAAATTCGTCACCAGCATTCCAATAATGGCTCCAAAGGCGGAGAGCAAAATCGTCAACTCAAACATCACCGGGAAGAACGAAGGCAAGCTCCAGTAAGGTTTTCCGTGAACGATCAACGGATAAAACAAATCCATCAACCAACCGCTTTGAATATCTTTCAAAAATTCAGGACGGGGAATGGAAGTTAACGACTCGAGTGAAATACCGACCGTAAATCCGGTCATACCGCCCAACAAGACGAATCCCGAAACCCACGACTTTCCGGTGCCCATGGCATTTTCCATGCCGTGGATCGGATAAGGGGAATAGGTATCCCACCATTTGAAACCTTTATCCCGAATTTTTTCTGCGGCGTGATAAAGATCAGCAGCACATTTAAATTCGGCGCCTACGCCATAAACAGGTGCATTAGACATGATGACCTCCCTTATGGTCTTTGTCGTGGTGATGTGGATCCGCTTCAGGAACAACACCCTTTACCTCAGCGATCGCAATGACCGGGAGGAAGCGAATAAAGACCAAGAACAACCAGGTAAAGAAACCGCAAGTTCCAATGAAAAGCGTGATATCATTCAGCGCAGGTTTGAACATTCCCCAGGAGGAAGGAAGAAAATCGCGGTGAATGGAAGTCACAATAATCACGAAACGCTCGTACCACATACCAATGTTAGGACCCCAGACAATGATCCAAACAGCCACCACATTTTTACGAAACTTTTCAACCCAGAAAAGTTGAGGAATAATGACATTGCAAGTCATCATAGCCCAGTAAGACCACCAATACGGTCCGAGAGCACGATTCCAAAAAGCGTATTTTTCGTAAGGATTGCCGCTATACCAAGCAATGAAAAGTTCCATCAAATACGCATATCCGACGATCGATCCGGTCAACAAAATGATCTTACACATGTTGTCGATATGTTTTTCTGTGATCAAATCTTCTAATCCATAAATTTTACGGAAGGGAAGCATGACCGTCAAAACCATCGCGAAACCTCCGAAGATCGCTCCTGCCACAAAGTAAGGAGGGAAGATAGTCGTATGCCAGCCGGGAACAATCGACGTTGCAAAGTCAAACGAAACGATGGAGTGAACGGACAACACCAAGGGAGTACTCAATCCTGCCAAGCAGAGATAAGCCATTTCATAGTGCTTCCATTGACGATTCGATGAACGCCAACCGAACGAGAGAACATGATAGAGTTTTTTCTTCCAAGGTTTCGGCTCACGATCACGCATCGTTGCGAAATCAGGAATCAAACCAGTGTACCAGAAGAGAACGGAGACCGTGAAGTAAGTCGAAACCGCAAAAACGTCCCAGAGAAGAGGACTTCTGAAGTTAGGCCAAATCGCGTTTGCTTGAGGAACCGGCGCCAAAAACCATGCATACCAGATACGACCGACGTGAAAGGCAGGAAAGATACCCGCACACATCACCGCAAAAAGAGTCATCGCTTCGGAAGCACGATTAATCGACGTACGCCATTTTTGGCGGGTCAAAAAGAGAATCGCTGAAATCAGAGTTCCCGCGTGACCGATACCGATCCAAAACACGAAGTTTGTAATATCCCAAGCCCAACCGACGGGATGATTTAATCCCCAAGTTCCGATCCCTGTGGAAACGAGGTAAACTAAACTCCAAGGAACCAAGAGAGTAATTGCACCAGTAACAAAAAATGCGATCCACCACCATGTCGGAGTTTCTTCCTCAATGATTGAACAGATTTTTTCGGTGATCCAATGAAAGCCACGACCTCCGCCTACAAGAGGAGGACGTTCGACTTGCTTCGCTGCCGCTACGAAGTCGGGGCTGTTCGCGTTCACTGTTGTCGTGCCATGCGCCATAATCGTTTTACCCTTGTGCTTTAGTGATGAGCAGACTCATTTGAATGAGCGCCATGTTCTTCGCCATGACCATGTCCATGGCTACCGAGGTGACTTTGCTTGTCCCAGTCGCTTCCTAATCCCACTTTGTCCGCATCGGGCATCAAGGGGGTTGGATTGCGCACGCGTGCCAAATAAGTCACGCGAGGTTTGGTACCGAGATAAGAAAGGACACCATAATTGTGATCCAATGCTCGAAGCTTCGAAACTTCGGTTTCTGGATTTGCGATATCACCAAAGACAATCGCTTCCGAGGGACAAGCTTGCTGACAAGCGCTCTTAAAGGAGTCTGTCGCAATTCTTTGTTTTTCCGTTCCCTTGGAAAGGCGAATTGCACTGATCTTGGCTTCTTCGATTCGTTGAACACAGAATGTACATTTTTCCATCACCCCACGCATACGAACGGTGACGTTTGGATTCTTCTGCATTTCAAGCATCTTATCGTCGTTTTGTTCGCCAAAAGGACCGAAGTAAAGATTGCCAATGTCAAAGCCGAGAAGCTTGTGCTTCTTGTTTACTTTGCGTTTGTTGTAGTCAAAGAAGTTAAAGCGACGGACTTTATAAGGACAATTATTCGCGCAGTAACGAGTACCGATACAGCGGTTATAGGCCATGATATTGAGCCCATCTTCGGTATGAATGGTGGCATTCACCGGACAAACCGTTTCGCAAGGGGCATTTTCACAATGCTGACAAAGCATCGGTTGGACGGCCATTTGAGGATCGGTTGGAGATTCAGAGTAGTAACGATCGATACGCATCCAATGCATCGAACGGCCTCGGCGAACTTGGTCCTTACCGACGATTGGAATATTGTTTTCGCTTTGGCAAGCAATCACGCAAGCGGTACACCCGATACAGGTGGTGAGATCAATGACCATTCCCCATTGATGAGGATCTTTCATCTCAGGACGATGACCGGTTCCCTTTTCAATTTCGTAAAGAGAACGCATATCTTCGGGTTGGTGACCGTCGATTCCCATCTTATGAACGATCGAAGCATTCTTCGTGAACTCTTCCAAACTTAATTCACGGACAATCGCACGGCCTTCCATGCTGAAGTGATGTTGGGTTTGTGCGAGATTGTAAGTTTTTCCAGCTCGTGAAATTTCCACGTTTTGAGCGACGAAAGGATTGGCTGAAGTGCGAATCGAAAACGCATTGGATCCCACTTGATGTCCAATGTAACCATTGAAATCACGCCCATAACCGAGAGCAATCGCAATCGAGTCATCGGCTTGACCAGGCATGACATAAATAGGAATCTCAAGGGAGCGACCATCGACTTTAATAATGACCACATCTGCTTCGTCTCCGTCGATTTCCAAGGTCGGATTTTCATCGCGACGTTTGACTTCGGTAGGATCGAGCGCAACGGTGATCGGACGAATTTCAGCAATCTTCAATCCGAGTCGACGAGCCGTGGTATAGCTAACGTAAGCTGCATTATCCCAAGTCAATTTCGATTGAACATCGGGAAGCTCTTGAAGCCATCCGTTGTTTGCATAGCGACCGTCATCGAGTTTAGGACAAGCAAAGAAAGTGACTTCAAGTCCTTCTTGATATGCAGGGAAATTTTGTTTGATTCCGTCAGCCACATTCGAGGAGCGATAAGCGCCCGAAGTCGCCGAAAATGCGGTTCCCGACCAGAAACCATCATGAAGAAGCTTGTTCCAATTATTGGATTTGGTGACTTCCACAAATGTTTTTTGAACGACGAGCATGTCAGGAGGAATCGGAAGATTGCTCGGTTGACCTGGAAGCGTCGGAGCCGCGACCTTCGCCGGTTCGATCGTCGGAAGAGGCAATAAGCACTCCTTTTGACCGAGAAGCGCCGCGAAAACTTGCAACTCAGAAACTCCGCTGAAGAGCGGGAGAATCATCGGCTGAAGTGCGAGATAGGTTCCATCGACAGCACGTGCATCACCCCATGTTTCGAGATAATGAGCGAGAGGAGCGATCCAATCTGCCTTTGCATTTGTCGTCTCATCTTCATAAGCACCAATACGAATGACTTGTTCGACCGATTTTTGAAGATTGGCCCAATCGACATCGACAGGCGCATTGTAAACGGGATTTCCACCAATGATGAAAAGAGTCTTTACCGAACCTGCTTTAATCGCGGAGATTAAATCCGTCAAAGATGCGGCAGGAATTTGAACAGGAGTCGTCACTTGAACGATGCCATTCCGATAAGCATTGAGAGCTTGATTGACCGCGATTGCAAGAAGATGAACGGCGACAGGTTGTTGACTTCCAACAACGACCAATCCTTTGCCGGATTGCATGAGATCAATGGTCATCTCACGAGCCCAACGTTGTTCGACTTCCGTAAACGAAACGTTTGCGGTGATGGCACTGATGGCGCCTTGAAGATCAGGAGCTCCGCGACCCACCATTTCTTTCGCAATTAAAGCCAAGAAAGCAGGTTGCTTGGAGGCTTTCATACGAATGCGATGATCCGCATTTCCACCGGTGCTGGTGATGCGGCTCTCCGCAACGTACAAACGATTCATCATATCGCCGGATTTACGAACGCGACGACGGGATGCAAATTCTTTGGCAGCATCGACACCCGATTCATCCTTGGAGGAGAAATCGCAATCCAATGCAAAAATCACATCTGCCTTTGCGTAAGCAGGATTGATTTGAGAGCGTTGACCAAAAGCGATTTCGGTTGCCTTAAGTTCGGCATCCGTCGAGATCGGTTCGTAAGCAGCCACTAACGCTTTGGAAAATTTCCCTTTAAATTCTGTACGAAGACGTTGGAGCGTCGGCGAGGTGCTTGATTCCGTGAGAAAAGCGAGGCCTTCTCCTTGAGTCGAAGCGTAATTTTTGGAGACCTCTTCGATGAAATCAGCAAATGCTTTTCCATCGACTTTTTTACCAGATTTTTTGAAAAAACGGGAACGATCTGGATCATAAAGATCGAGGATCGATGCTTGAACGTGACCATCTGCAGAAGTCGAACCGGTTAAAGCATTTCCATCCAACTTGGTAGGACGACCTTCATAGGTCGTCGCATGAAGCGCAACCGCTCCACGACGACGAGGCATCGCGGTGGCATACAAAGTTTTATTTCCGGGAACGATCCACTCGGGAGAGTTGGTAAAAGGAACAATATAGCCTTCAGGACGACGGCAACCCGCCATTCCGAGACCAGCCAATGCAAGAGATCCACCCATCAATCGAAGGAAGCTACGACGACTGATGTCGTTCATTTCCATCTCTTGAGCGCCGGCAGGAAACTCACGTTCCAACCATTCGCGGAATTGAGGCGTGTCGGAAAGCTCGCCTAAGCTACGCCAGTATTGTTTGCCGTTTTGTGAATTTTCGGGATGTTCCCACTTGCGTTTCATGATTCAGGACCTCTTTGAAATGGTTTAGCGGTGGCAGCCTTGACAATTTTGAGGAGGATTAATTCCCCATTTCTTGACAAGTTCGCGGCCTTGTTCGACTTGTGCTTTGGTGGAGCCGTCGCCGGCCTTCCAATTCAAATTGAAGACTTCTTCTTGAGGGCGAATATGATACTCAGGATTACGATGACATTCCAAACACCAGCCCATGCTTTGGGGTTCGTGTTGCCAGACCACTTCCATTTCGTTCACTTTTCCGTGACAGCTATAACAGCTGACACCGCGATTTAAGTGAGCGGAGTGATTGAAATAAACGAAATCAGGGGCTTGATGGATCTTGATCCATTTCATCGGCTTACCGGTTTCCCAGCTTTCGCGAATGGGAGCCAACTTCGGACTGTTTGCCTTCACTTGGCGGTGACAGTTCATACAGGTTTGAGTGGTCGGCACATTCGAATGCGAGCTCACCGTTCCAAAGCTATGACAATACCGACAGTCCAAACCGAGTTGACCGGCATGGATCGAGTGATCGAACGCTACGGGTTGCGTAGGCTTATATCCGACACGGGTATACT
>JAZKBH010000256.1:0-11616 GCA_040388725.1 Verrucomicrobiota bacterium | reverse complement strand
TATACTTGGGGGTAAAATAATAAGTAACCGCAAGAACAATCAAGACAACAGTAATCACTGCACAAAGGATTACTTTGATTGGAACGAGGTTTGTTTCTTTTGAGAATAAATTAGCCATTGATCCACCCCTTGATGAACACTTTTCCGGTGAAGGAATTCGAGATTTTGAACTGGAGACAATTCATGAGCGGCATTCGGTTTATGCAACCGCGCGACAAAACGCAACCTTTTTTCCACAAAAACCCGCTAAAAATTCGCAAAATAACGCTTGCCCAATATATTGCTCTTTTTCTGCAATATTCCTAAACTTCTTACTTTCATTCTCAATTCCCCTCTTAAAAATAAGTTTTTAAATTCAACGCTTGCACGCACCCAGGAAGTTTTTAGAAAGAGTTCCTTTTATGGAAAATCCGATCAATCTTCTTTATCTCGAAAAAATCTGCAAAGAACTCTCCCTCCAACCTCGGCAAGTCACCGCGACTGCGGTTCTCTTGAAGGAAGGAGCAACCGTTCCCTTTATTGCGCGCTATCGAAAAGAAGTGACGAATTCCCTCGATGAAGTGCAGATCATGAATATCCGTGATCGCTTGACACAGCTTGCAGAGGTCGATGCGCGACGCGACTCCATCGTGAAGTCTTTGCAAGAACGCAACCTTCTCTCCGAGCCTTTAAAAAAGGCAATCCAAGACGCTCAAACCTTAAGCATACTCGAAGATCTTTACGCTCCCCACCGTCCGAAAAAGCGGACACGAGCCACGATTGCCAAAGAACAAGGACTCGAACCGTTAGCAGAAATTCTTTGGGAGCAAAATGCTGCGACGAATCCGACAACAGAGGCTGAAAAATTTGTCTCCAAAGAAAAAACCGTGGAGAACACGGATCAAGCTCTTGCAGGAGCCCGGGATATTCTTGCGGAACGAATCAGTGACGATAAGGAAGCCCGAGGAAGTCTTCGCGCACTCTTCGAACAAGAAGGTATTATCTCCTCCCGTGTGCTCACCGGAAAAGAAGTGGAAGGTGAAAAATTTAAAGATTATTTTGACTGGAAAGAACCCGTCTCCAAATCC
Organism: Verrucomicrobiota bacterium; assembly: GCA_040388725.1. Taxonomy (GTDB): domain Bacteria; phylum Verrucomicrobiota; class Verrucomicrobiia; order Methylacidiphilales; family CAMAQI01; genus CAMAQI01. The sequence continues at coordinate 10,549 of JAZKBH010000256.1, read as the reverse complement.
CCTTCTCATCGCGTTCTCGCGATGCGTCGTGGAGAAAAGGAATCCTTTCTTCTCGTGCGCATTACTCCCCCGGAAGCGACCGCTGTCCAAATTTTAGAGAATCTCTATGTGAAGGGATCGTCTCCTGCTTCACAACAAGTCAAACTTGCAGTTCAGGATTGTTATAAAAGACTTCTCAGTATCTCCATGGAGACAGAGGCCCGTCTGGAATCAAAAAAGAAAGCCGATGCCGAAGCGATTCGCGTCTTTTCCGAAAATCTTCGCGAACTTCTCCTCGCCTCTCCTCTGGGACAAAAGAATGTCATCGCGATTGATCCTGGATTCCGTACCGGCTGCAAAGTGGTCATCTTAGATCGCCAAGGAAAACTTCTTCATAATGATGTCATCTATCCGGATCGCCATGCAGCAGAATCTGCTGAAAAAATTAAAGCATTTTGCACTCACTTTAAAACCGAAGCGATTGCCATTGGAAATGGAACGGCAGGCCGCGAAACGGAAGCGTTTGTTCGGGCCCTTAAACTCCCGGCATCGATTGCGATTGTGAGCGTCAACGAAAGCGGTGCCTCGATTTACTCAGCCTCGGAAGCCGCCCGCGAAGAATTTCCCGATCAAGATATTACGGTTCGCGGATCGGTCTCCATTGGACGACGTCTCATGGATCCTCTGGCAGAGCTCGTAAAGCTCGATCCTAAATCGATTGGCGTCGGACAATATCAACATGATGTCGATCAAAATGCCTTGAAGCGATCACTAGATGACGTCGTCATGAGTTGCGTGAACGGTGTGGGCGTAGAAGTCAATACGGCGAGCAAACAACTTCTCTCTTACGTCTCCGGCATCGGAGCGCAGATTGCGGATAATATTGTAAAACACCGAAATGAAACGGGCCCCTTTAAAACCCGTGAAGATCTAAAAAAAGTTCCTCGTCTTGGCAGCAAAGCATTCGAACAAGCGGCAGGGTTTCTTCGCATTCACGACGCTCCCAATCCTTTGGATCGCAGCGCCGTTCACCCCGAAAGCTATCCGATTGTTGAAAAAATGGCTCAAGATCTGAACTGCACCGTTGCCGATCTGATGAGCAATGAATTATTCCGCAAGAAAATTGACCTTCAAAAATATGTGACCGAGACCGTCGGTCTTCCAACGCTCAAAGATATTGTAAATGAGTTGAACAAACCGGGACGTGATCCTCGCGAAAAATTCGAGGCCTTCCAATTTGCTGACGGCATTTCAAAGATGGAAGATCTGAAGCCTGGTCTAAAACTTCCAGGAATCGTCACGAATGTCACCGCGTTTGGTGCATTTGTGGATATCGGCGTTCACCAAGATGGGCTTGTTCATATCAGCCAGCTTGCGGATACCTTTGTTCAAAATCCTGCAGAGCACGTCAAAGTCGGACAAAAGGTCATGGTGACCGTGATGGATGTCGAAGCCTCCCGTAAACGAATCGCCCTTTCCTTGAAAACGAATCCAGATCTCGGGGCGAGATCTTCGGGCGGAGGAAGTAGCGCAGGCGCTCCTCGCCGGGATGATCGCTCTTCACGTCCCCCATCGAGTTCCTCACGAGGCTCTCAGCCGTTTGGAGTCAGCTTAGGATTATAATCGTCAAACAAATGGGCTTGAGGTTCCAGTGGGAACCTCAAGCCCGATTTTAATGTTTGAACCAATTCTATTACTTTACTTGAATCGCGATCTCTTTCGGCTTCACCTCTTCCCGTTTAGGAAGGGTGATATCAAGCACTCCTTCTTCGTATCGCGCTTCAATGGCATCGGCATTGACTCCTTCAGGAACAGCGATTTTCCTTTCAATCGCTACTGTCTTTTCGGCCCCCTCGTAGCGGACGCGCTTATTTCCTTTGAGAGTCAAAAGCCCGTTTTCAAACGAGAGTTTAATCTCGTCTTTCTTTAACCCCGGAATCTCATATCGAACTTCATATTGAGTTGGATTTTCATTCCATTGAGCATCTTGGAATGAGACTTCTTCTAGAAAACGGGGGAGCGTCACAAAGGGATCATGCCAGAGACGGGTCCACCGCGGTAACAGTTGACTTGGATTTTCACAGCGAACTATTTTCATACGATTTTATTCTCCTCATGAAGAGCTTCACGGGATGAAGTTATCCCAACTTCTCTTTTTAGATCTCCCGCAAAAACTCTCTCCCTCTTTTCTGCAGAGGTGATGCCAGGGTTAAAAAATATACATTGTACTTAAAATAAACGACTTGCAGAAATTCATGCACATTTTAATTGAGACATTTTATCTCATTTTAAAATTGAAATGGGACATGAGCCAAAAATACTCAACCTAACCAAAATCGATCTCTCATTGATGAGGTCAGCTTTGAGTCCGCATCAAGTCATGCAACGTAAAGACCCCCAAGACCAGCAATGAATCAGGCGCTGTTACGACTAAAAAATTGGAGTCTGACTTGAGAAGCTTTTCTTGGACGTCGCCTAAAGTCGCCTCGACCGATATTCCCGTTCCCTCTCGAAGACCCGAGTGATTCTGATTTTTTAAATATTGAATCAAGTCTTCCCTTGAAATCACCCCCTGTAAAAGCCCTCGAGCATCCACAACAGGATAGAATGCATACGAACTTTGAGCGACTAAGGAACGAATAGACTCCATAGACCAATCGTGGAGACAATGAGGCCGAAAACTCATATGATCCCGGAGCTTTCTCTCTTTCCACTCTTGAAAATCCCTCACTCCGATATACCGATCCATCTCCTCTCCATCGTCCTCTAAAACTTTCGTATAGAAATTTTGATGCCCTTCCAGTCGACTCACGGCCTGACTCACCAACATCCCTAACATTAAAGGAGGAACCATCTCAAAATGATGCGTCATCTCAAAAACAATCAAAATGGAAGTGATGGGAGCACGAACCACCGCACCCAAGCAAGCCGTCATCCCGACAACCGCCAAAATACTCACATCATCTCCGTGAAGCGGCAAAACTTGTTGCCCCGCCATTCCGAAGAGAGCTCCCACCATCGCTCCAAAAAACAGTGTCGGCGCAAAAATACCTCCACATCCGCCCCACGAATAACACGAAATCGTCGCGATTAATTTTGCGATCAATAATCCCAGTACCGTCGAGAGGGCAAGATTTCCGGCCAAGGTTTCCGCCAAATCTTCGTATCCCAATCCCAAAACTCCCATTCGCCCTGTAAATCCAAAAACAACGGAAGCGGCGAACCAGGTGACCATCGCTCCGAGGACAGGACGAAGAAAAACCGGAACACGAGAGGTCTTTTTAATGTAAAGTCTCCACCCTAAAGAAATTTTTTGAAATTGAACCCCGATCATTGCCGCGAACGCTGCGACGAATACAGTCAAAAAATAAACCTGCCAATGAAACTGCGTCACCGTTGGAATGATAAAAACCGGAGTATTTCCGACAAAAAGATAGAGACAAAAAACAGAAACAACAGAAGCCAAAAGAATACTTCCAATGAAACGGCTATTGAGGTCTTCGATGACTTCTTCCAATACAAAAGTCACTGCGGCAATCGGTGTATTAAAAGCAGCAGCCAGCCCCGCCGATGCCCCACAGGCCATCGCCAATCGTTGATCTGAAAGAATGACCCCCATACGTCGTCCAATCCATGAGGTGAGTCCTCCCGCGATATAGACCGTAGGACCTTCACGTCCCAAACTCATTCCTCCTCCTACCGTTATGGATCCGGCGAGAAATTTTACGAAGAGAGGCCGCAAAGGAATCACCCCATGTTCTTTCCAAAATGCGAGTTTAAGCTGCGGAATTCCACTCCCCGCTGCCGATGAAGCACCAAAGACCATGAGGATCCCACTCATTAAGCCCGCCCCCAAAAGCACAGGGAATGAGTACAAAATAAAATGAAGTAGATCCATTTGACGAAAAGGACTCCAGATCCAGCGAAAAAGAAACTCGATGACATGATGAAAGGCAATTCCGACTAAGCTTCCGCAAATCCCATACAGACAAACAAGTCCAATCTTACGACTGGGAGCAGGAATTTGACCGACCCAGGTTGTGAACTTGATTTTAAGAGAACCCTTCATGAGATGAATGAAATAAATTATAAGCGAGCTTGAAACGAACCTTCCAATAATCTCTTTCGAACAAAGTCATTTGTTTTTTTTATGACTCGTGAAACAATAAGAGGGTGGAGCTTTATCAATTAAAATATTTATTGGCCATCGCTGAACATAAAAGTTATGGAGAAGCCGCACGTTTTATACGAGTTTCACAACCTTCTCTTTCCATTCAAGTTCGACGTCTAGAGGAAGAACTTCGGTGCCGGCTTTTTAATCGCACGTCTAAAGGAGTCACGTTAACCCCTTCCGGAGAAAGAGTCCTTCAATCGACACGTCGAATTTTATCGGAAATAGGCGACCTTCGATTGGATCTTGAATCTAAAAATCTGACCTCTTCTCCTTCGATTCGCCTCGGCGTCCAACCGATGCTCGCTTCGACGATCCTCCCCGAGGTGATGAAATCGATCATCAAAAAAACCGATCGTCCCCGCATCTCTGTTATCGAGCGATCGAATGCTCTGCTTCCTGAGCTCCTTCAAAAAAAAGAGGTTCATGCCTGCTTGATGACCCAGCCTTCCGGAAATCTCACGCCCTTTAAAGTCGATTCCTGGGGAAGCTATGGATATGCCCTCTATGGGAAAAATTTAAAATCATTCCCGACAAAAGGAGTTCGCCTTGAGTCGATCATTCAGCAACCACTTCTACTTTTTCGTGATCCTCTGGAACTGGAAAGCATTCTTCATACCTTAGCGAAAAAACAAAATATCTTCCTTTCAATTCCTTTCTCCTGCGAGCACGCATTAACGTTACTTGAGATGGCAACCACAGGTCTCGGCTATGCGATTTTACCGGATCTTCTCCTCAAAAAATCAAAGGAAGTGAAATTACAATCCGTTCCCCTTCTCTCCCCCTCATTGAGAGGAGAGATCATCATGGTCCAACGAAAGGAAGAGGAGGAGCATCCGCTTTTGATTAAAATGAAAAACGGCTTCCAAAAGGAATAGCGAATTTCTTCATTTAAAAGTCTCGAGGCTATTTTTCTTTTATTCCGGATCTTGCATTAAAACAGGAGCGGCAGTGGCCCCCACTGCCTTTCCCGTCCTCTGAGGCACAGAGCCTGTGACCCTCCATTTTTTATAACCCTTTGGGTCTATGACTTTACAGATAAAACCGATTTCTAATGACGAATCTGGGTTTGTCTGAAACTTCTATTAGCCTTTTCCCATTTCCAGGACAAAATAGGAGCCCTCATGAAATCTGTAGAAATGGTCATTGTCGCGATATTAGGACTTATGCTCCTTCCTGATTTCTGCAAAAGGATCGGCAGACCCGCGCTTCTTTATTCGCTCTATGTCCTCATGGGAGTCATTTTGGGTGGAATTTTAGATGAGAATGCCCGAGAGCTTTTAAAAGGGGTGGGTGGCTTTGGTTTTATTCTCCTTCTTTTTCTGGTTGGACTTGAAATTGATCTTCCTGGCTGGAGAGATGCCCACCAAGCGCTGGCCCGTGCTGCGGGCTGGATGATTTTTCAAACGCCTCTGATTGTAGTCATTGCCGGTTTCCTTTTTATTCCAACACTTCCCGCACTCCTCTCTGCGGTTGCCTTGACCTCCTGCTCCGTTGGAATGGCGTTTTCAGCGTGGAAAAATTTTCCGTTTCAAACAACGCCCGGGAAACAAGCCATTTTGCTTTGGATGATTGCACTCGAAGTCGTCGGCATTATTTGGATGGCCTTGGGGGAAACTCTGCTCATCGAGGGCATTGGGTTCTCTCTGCTTTATAAAGTCATGGGACTCTGTCTCGCCGTTTTTTTGATAGCCCGATATTCCAATCTTCTCGCGTCGGCCTTAAAAGTGGTCCTTCAATGGTTCGCGCAATGGAAAACCCATTTAAGTGTTCTTCTGATTTTTGGAGTCAGCGCGATCGGAGAAAGATTGGGACTTTCTGCCCCTAAGTCCGCCTTCTTTTTTGGAATGTTTATTCATAGCGCAACTCGAGATGGACTCACTCTTGAACAAGACCTCGAACCGATTGCCCAACGTCTTTTGATTCCGATCTTCTTCGTCTCGATTGGAACACTTGTCACGTGGAGTGCACTTTTAACAGCCGCTTCCGGCATTGCCCTTGCCACAGCGCTTGTCATTCTTGGCGTCCGAGAGATGCTTTTTCGACGAATATGGATTCCGCTTTTGGAGGAACCGCGCCAAACATTTCTCCTCTTAAGTCCCAATCTCACCATTGTCGCCATTGCGGTTAAAATTCTACATGAGACGCCTTATGGAGAGATCACAATTCCGTGGCTGCTTTTGACCGGACTGTGGGTCAGTCTTTTGTCGACGATTTTGCTCCCCCAACAGAGTGAGATACCGTCGGCCGCTGTGGTGGAATAAATGAACAAAAATTCAACTCATTTCCTGCGTGATGAATTTACCAAAAACCTCTTTTCCTCTTCATCCCGTTCATCCTGTCCAAATTCTTCGGATTTTTAACAGGATGACCTCCGACAGTTGTACGGGGCAGGCAGGATTTACAGGAGAAAATAATTTCTCAGAGAAAACCTAGGTTTAAATTTCTACGCCATCCGAGTCTTGAAAAGCTGAGTCACCTCGGCTTGGACAGGCTCTAACTGATCGAGTCTTAGTTTTGGATCCTGAATAATCCAGGTCTCGCCGCTCGCAATATGTTCGTAAACCGTGACGGTCTCGTGCTCATTTTCACGACGATCTAAAACGCGCAGTTGTCTTTTTCTTTCTAACATGACCGCCAATAAATAACGGGCATTCACGGTCGAAGAATCATTCTCTTCAATCAAAACGCGAAGCAAGCCTTGAATGTCATCTTTCTTCAATGGATCCACGGGAACCGTTGGAGAAGGCTTAAAAGGCGCTGTCCAGGTGGAGATGGGAGTCCAAACTTCCGGCTTTTGAGCCCAGCCTTCTTCACTACAATCACGGCGTTCATACCCTTCATCCCCAAAAAAGAGCGCACTGTGAATCAGTTCGTCTTCCACAAAAGGACGTTGAGTGACGGCGCATTGGAGACTGCGGCCTTTAATGTTCCAGTCTTGGATTGCCATAAAATTTCGTTTCGGATGAATCGTTGATTAAGAGTGAATCGTTTGGCCTTTAGTCGCTAAAGCCGCTTCCCCGATCATTTCTGAAAGCGTCGGATGCGCATGAATCATCGTATGCAACTCATCTGTCGTTGCCTCCAAATGCATCGCCAATCCAAGCTCTGCAATCATTTCGGTCGCATCTGCACCGACGATATGAGCCCCAAGAACTTCGCCGTATTTTTCACCGACGATCAATTTGACAAAGCCTTCGGGCTGACCCGCAGCAACGGCTTTTCCGCTCGCGCGATAACCAAATTTTCCAACTTTATAGGCCACTTTTTGTTCCTTCGCCCTTTTCTCGGTCAAGCCGATGCTGGCGACTTGAGGCTGACAGTAAGTACAACCCGGGAAAAGCGTGACCTTGTGAGGTTTTTTTCCTGCAACAAACATCCCTTCGACCGCTTCAAGGGCTTCGTGAGAAGCGACGTGCGCCAACCAAGGCGGCCCAATGATATCCCCTGCCCCATAGATCCCTTTGATATTGGTTTCATAGCGATCATTTGTTTTGAGATAACCGCGTTCATCGAGATCAAGTTTCACGCCTTCAGCGAGCAATCCATCGAGATTGGCTTGAAGTCCAACGGCGACGAGAACCCGCTCCACAGTCACCGATTTTTGATCGGCGCCTTCAAGAGTCAATTCAATCTCTTTACCAATTTTAACATTCGTGACTTTGGTGTTGGTGAGAACGTTGATTCCTTTTTTGATAAAATCTTTTTTAACAAAATCCGAGCTCTCTTCGTCTTCGACGGGAAGAATTTGAGGCAACATTTCCAAGAGCGTCACTTGAGATCCAAATGCGTTAAAGAAATAAGCAAACTCTACGCCGATGGCTCCCGCTCCAATAATGGCGATCGATTTCGGAAGCGATTTCACTGCAAGCGCTTCACGGCTCGTCATGACCTTTTCGCCATCGACAGGAAGGGAGGGCAACTGACGGGCCTTCGCTCCCGTCGCAATCATAATATTCGTTGCCGAATAAGAAGTCGTTTTTCCCTCTGCCGATTTTACCGTCACTTTTTTATCTTTTTCGATCGTGGCTTGTCCGACGACGTAATCGACTTTTTTTCCTTTAAAAAGAAATTCAATTCCTTTTGCCATTTTATCGGAAACACCACGGCTTCGTTGGATCACTTTTTGAAAATCAAATCCAACATCTTTAACCGTAAGTCCGTAATCTTCTGCATGTTTGAAAGTCTCATACAGCTCAGCGGATTTGAGTAAGGCTTTGGTGGGAATACATCCCCAATTTAAACATGTTCCTCCTGCGCGCTCTTTGTCGATACAAAGCACTTTTTTGCCGAGTTGTCCGGCACGAATCGCGCCGACATACCCCGCAGGTCCACCGCCAATGACAATTAAATCATAATCCATAAGAATCCTTCACTCGAGTTGAACAGGTAGGGAGAATGAAGTCTGACAGGGGGATTTCAAGGATTTCCTCATCCTTTTCCCATTCTTTCCTGATGTCTTAGGATTTTGAAGCTTGTTCGAGGATATCCAGGGAAGAAAAGGTCACTTCACACGCTTGATTCAAGAAATTGAGATTCCGGACTTTCTTATGCTCATGCAACTCTACCTCCAGCTGCTCTAAGGCTTGACTGAGCAGCACGGCTCCCATTGTACTGACACCCCCTTTGAGCCGATGCGCCGATAAAACAGCCGCTGAAAAGTCTTGGGTTTCAATCTCCAAGCGAAGTTTCTTAATATCCTCTTCGATGCTCTGACGAGATTCCAAAAGAATTTTTAAAAGTAAATCCTCTTTTAATCCTGTCCTCTCCATCACGAGTTTAAAGTTAAAACCGGGAAGGTCTTCAGGGAGGACTAATAAGGAGGACGCAGATGATTTTTTGATGCCTCCGACGAGATCGGAAGAGACGGCCCCCAACCAATGAATAATGGTTTTTGTCAGTTCCTGACGAGAAATCGGTTTCGCTAAATGGTCATTCATTCCCGCATCCAGACAAGCCTTTCTATCTTTTTCCAAGGCGGCGGCGGTCATGGCAATAATAGGTAAATTCTTCCATCGCGGTTTTTGACGGATCGCTCGAGTCGCCTCAAAACCGTCCATCTCGGGCATATGAAGATCCATAAGAATTAAATGAAATAAATCAGGATACTGCTCCATTTTTTGAAGACACTCTTTGCCATTTTGAGCAACAAAGACCTGCATTCCCTCTCTTTCGAGAAACTCCCGCGCGACCTGTTGATTGATTAAATTATCTTCCACCAACAAAATATTGATATTCCGATTCGAATGCGGAGATTCTTCCAATACTTTTGGCGATGGGTTATCGAGTTCTATTTTTTGTGCCGAATTGAGATTTGCAATCGCATTCAATAAATTCGAGGCAATGATCGGCTTAATCAAAATGCTATCCAAACAAACATCGGAAACCTCTCGCTGGAGTTGTTCCTTACTGTAAGCCGTGACCATGATAATGGCAGGCATGTGTTCCGCATCCTTGATTTTAATTAATTCCCGCGATTTTCGGATGGTCTCAATTCCGTTCATCCCCGGCATTTTCCAATCGACTAACATCAGTTGAAATGGGGTTTTTTCTTCAATTGAAGCATTAATCGCGTGAATGGCTTCTATCCCTGAAGAGGCTTCCGTGACCTCGAATTTCCACGACTTTAAAATTTCATTTAAAAACTGCCGAGAAGAAGCGAGATCATCGACGACAAGAACACGAGCTCCCGGTAAGACTCGATCTTTCAACTTCACTGGATTGCTTTTATCCAGCCGGAGTCGGATCGAAAATTCAAAAGTACTTCCATTTCCGACTTCACTCGTTAAGTGAATTTTTCCATTCATCTTTTCAACGACTCGTTTACTAATCGTTAATCCCAAACCGGTTCCGCCAAAGCGACGTTTGATGGAACTATCGGCCTGCGTAAAAGAGGTAAATAAATTCCGAATATTTTCGGGGCTGATTCCAATTCCTGTATCCACCACTTCAAACCGGATTACACAAGAGTCATTATCCCGCTCAAGCTCGCTTACCCGAAGGATCACCTCTCCATGGTCTGTAAACTTGATGGCATTCCCCAGTAAATTATTCAAAACTTGATTGAGTCGCAACGAATCTCCAATAACCCTTGAAGAAACATTCGCTTTCACATCAAAGACTAACTCCAATCCCTTTTGTTCCGTGGAAAGAGCAAAGAGCGTCGAGAGATTTTCTAAGACCTCCTCTAAAGAAAATGAGGCTTCCTCCAATTCAAGTCGGCCCGCTTCGATTTTAGAATAGTCCAAGATATCATTTAATAAGGAGAGCAGCGCCTTGGAAGAGAGATTAATTTTCGTTGTATAGTCTTTCACCTTGGGAGAAAGACCTTGCATGAGCGCCAAATCAGAAAGCCCGATAATCGCATTCATCGGCGTTCGAATTTCATGACTCATGTTG
>JAZKBH010000255.1:7629-12703 GCA_040388725.1 Verrucomicrobiota bacterium | reverse complement strand
AGTTGATGGGCGAGGGAGTTCAGATTGACGCGAGTTTCGTAATTAAAATTGAGCGATTGGGTTTCACTGAGATAGAGCGTACAGCCGATTCCCGGAATGATCATCGTTTGTCCGGCTCCTTGGGGTCTTACCGTAAAGGCATTTCCCCCGGCATCAAATTGGGCTTGGATCTTTCCCGGTTCATACCACTGATAAGAGCCGAGCAGGTGAGCTTCCGGAACCCATTTCCAGCCGTGGTAATCAAAGGGACGACTCACGCGAAAGCCTGCTCCGGTTTCTAATTGGGTCTGGCTCTGATCAAAGACCTGTAGTCTTGCCGCGGAGCCATGTTCTCTAAAACGATCTATCGATTGATACCCATAATCGATCTTGCCCATCGGTCCCCAAACCCAGTTTCCCGTTTGGAGATCTAATCCTGTGAGGACTTGCCCTGCAATGTCCTCTCCTTGCGTCGATCCGTCGGCCGTGTCTCCCAAGAACGAAAGTTTTCGTTTACTATCAAAACTCGTCATTCCTCCTGAAAGACTACTATTCAGATAAAATCCTCTCTGATGATAGCCCCCATAGATTCCAAGTCTTCCGGAGTTGGATTCCAAACTTCCTCCTCCACTTAAAAGCGTATCCGCATAGCCTTGGCTCGCAAAGGCCCCCAACGTGAGGTTTGGAGTGATCTCTCGATCGATTCCCGCCGTTAGTCCTCCGAGTCGATTCTCAAACCCAATCCGATTCTCATCCGTATCAACCTTCGCGTAGCTTCCGGTGGTGTTTACAAAAAAACTATTCTGTAAGGTCTCTTTTTTCTTTTTCACTAAAAGCGTTCCCTCATTCAAAGCGAGTTTCTCATACTCGTCATCCCCATCCAATGTTCTTAAGGTTAATCCATTGAGACTGACTCCCTTATCGCCTCGTCGAATCTGCGAAAGCCTCTGACTGGTTCCTCCATTGGCAATCGAACTTAAGGTGCTCACACTACTGCTCATTGCTGTCAGCTTTTCAGGACTGAGTTGATCATACGCGGTCTTTAATCCACCGTTATCTAATCGCATTAACCCATTAAAAATCTTTCCTTGATCCGATCGACTTGAGACGACTCCCGAAGCGGTTGTTCCTCGCGCATCAATCGCTGTGGGAGCAAAGCTCTGGAGCGCTCTTCCGACTTGTTTTTGATTCGGAGTAATCCCCGCAATGTCTCGTCCCCAATCCGCAGGAACCGCAAAAAGATTCGCTTCCGTATCACGATATTCGACAATCCAACTTTGACCTGCGGTGTTGGAAGTAAAATCATATGTGCTAAAAGAGCCGATCACCGAGGAAGCATTTAAAAAGTTAATCCTCGTTCCAAAAGCAGGTTTAAATCCATTTGATCCCCCAAAGATGGTAAAACCCTGGAGAGTTCCTCCATTGAGCGTGGCTGCTCCTATTGACTGTACCTGATCATGAAATCCATTGCCGTTACCTGCGACTCCTCCGTCGATTTCGATTAATAATGTTCCTCCCGGATTAACGGTTAATGATCCGATTTGTTGAATGCCGGGTGAATTTCCAGGACTATATAGCGCTGTATTATTTACGGTTACACTTCCTGTAATAGTCCCTCGCCCCTTTAAAATCCCTCCATTGGCCACGACGTTTCCAAACCAGTTTCCGCCTGTTGAATTTCCAATGGAAAGAAGTCCTGAGTTCACAGTTGCCGTCCCCGTTGAGGTATTGGTTCCTGTCAATGTCATGCTTCCCGTTCCCGTCTGAGTTACATTTTGGGTTCCTGTATAATTGGTAGAAACCGTTAAATTTCCATTGTTCGCTAATGCGGTTACGAATCCATTCAAATCAATCTGTCCTCCAACGCCTCCCAATTCCAAAAAACTTAATTGGGCTAATTGAGCTGCGGTTAAACCTGCGGCAGTTGTCCCAAATTTCAATGTATCGATTCCATTGGTAAAAGAATTGATGGTCAGCGTAAATGCACCCCAATTGAGGGCGGAGCTGTCCGAGAAGACAACGGCTTCGGCTCCTGATCCAAATGTTAACGACGATGAAGCATCCAAATCTAATGTTCCCATCGTCTCACTTTTGCCATTAAAATTAAGTGCTCCACCGTTCAATACCATTGTTGCAGAATTTCCAACTTGATTTGAGGTAAGCCATTGGAGTGTGCCTCCGGAATTCACAGTAGCGGTGATATTGCCAATAGCGTTCACGCCAGAAGTTTTGTTCATTACTAGGATACCTCCATTCACTTGGAGTGTTCCGGTGAAACTATTTGCGTTCGTTCCACTCAAGGTCCAAGTATCTGTTCCTGATTTGGCGAGTGAAGTGGCTCCTCCTCCGCTATCAACAATGACACCCGCGAGTTCCCCGGCTCCTGCTGAAGAACCTTGAAGAGTTAAAGTTTTTGCTCCAGCCCCTGTTGCCGTTAGATCGCTTGAGAACTTGAGTAGGCCGGTTCCGGATTGATCCAATTTAGCTCCACCTGAGGTTCCCGCGAGATTGATGACGCGGTCGGTTGTTTCTCCGCTTCCGGTATAAAGCAAGGTTCCGACGGTTGTTGCTCCCAATCCAATGGTTCCGTTGGCAACGGTTACAGGAGCGCCTAGGTTGCTGCTAGCACTTCCTCCGACAACACTGTTGAGAGAAGAGACGGAAAGTGTTCCATTGGAGATCGTTGTGCTTGCTGTAAATGTATTTGCGCCGGAGAGGGTCCAGATTCCAGTTCCTGTGGCTCCTTTTGTGAGGCGGCTCGCTCCGCTCACCACTCCGCTTACTTCACCATTTCCATTTCCTTGTAGGACAAATTGATCGGTCGACGTGGCACTTAATCCGATATTTCCACTAATGGTGAGAGTTCCCGCATCCGAGGCAATGCGAGTGACAGGAGTTGAAGTGATGGTGACATTCCCTGTCCATGTATTGTTTCCGCTGATATTTCGAAGCGCGCCATCATTACTGACGCCATCTCCCACAATCGTTAATGCTTCTCCAGTGACTGTAATATCTCCCTGCATCTGAAGAGCTGCGCCTGCACTAACTGAAGTGCTACCTGCGGTCGTTCCGAGAGCGGTGTTATTTCGAATATTTAAGACACCTCCGCTCACAGTTGTATTGCCGGCATAGGTGTTGGCGCCGGAAAGGATCCAAGTTCCAGTTCCTGTCGCTCCTTTTGTGACTCGGCTGGCGCCACTGATTGAGCCACTGATCTCGCCATTACCATTTCCCTGTAAAACCAATTGATCGGAAGCGGTTGCGCTTATTGCCACATTTCCACTAATCGTAAGAGTTCCAGCATCGGAGGCGATCCGTGTGGTGGCCGCAGGAGAGGAGGTGAGATTGCCGGTCCAAGTGTTATTTCCTAAAATATTCCGAAGTGCTCCATCATTGGAAATTCCGTTACCGATCAAAGTGAGAGCTTCGCCCGTGACGGTGACGCCTCCCTGAAGCTGAAGTGCGGCGCCATTTCCAATGGAGGTGGATCCTGCCGTGGTTCCTAAAGCGGTGTCATTTTGGACATTTAAGACCCCGCCACTGATACTGGTCGCTCCCGCATAGGAGTTTGCTCCTGTGAGGACAAGGATCCCTGCTCCACTTTTAGAAAGGGTGCCTCCATCGATGGGTCCCCCTGAAAAAGTATAGGTTCCTGCGGCGGCACCCACGGTGGTGGAAATGGGGGTCATATTGGGAGAAATTGTAATCGTTCCTCCTGCGGCATTATTGAAAGTAACATCATCGATGCTTCCATCGGTAAAATTTCCGCTGCTCCAATTGGAAGTCGTCGTATCCCAAGTACCACTCCCCGCGACATTCCAAGTAATCGAAGCGCCTAGAGCATAAGAGAACGTCATGCAGGCCAAGGCAATATCTCGCCAAGTCAGGCAGAAGTGATAACGCAAAACCATGAAGATTTACGTTAGGGGAATACGTGTCGAGACGCGATTAAATATTTACGACCGAATGTTTAACGAAAGAGGATATTTTAATAAAGTTTTCAAAAAATGGAAAATCAATACCGAGAGGTAGGGTTTATTTCTTCTAAATTTTTATGATTTTTGACCATTCCATTATCCAAAACATTTACTTTTTCAGATTTGAGACGGAGAAATAAAGAGCGCATATCTCGGATTCCTCCCCATGTAAACCAGACCGTTCCAATAACCGCGAAAATAATGGGCATAATAATCGCCATGCAGTACCAAAAGTGAGACCAAGTTTCTGTGCTCCAAGGAGAGATCAGGTTCCAAACGGTTCCAATTACGAAAATAACAAACCAGACCATTCCCAATCCCGAGGTAATGCCAGTCACCCATTTATCCGCGTAGGTAAAGTTTTCGTCTATTCCGACGATTTTACTCCATGTAAATGTTTTTTCTGAAAACTTCTTTTTGGTCAGCAAATCTGTTTCGAGTGCGTACTGATTTCGATGGAGCATTTGATCCATATTAAAATCTTTTTTGGATGTGAGAAGAGAGACAATAATATAAAGAACAATCGCAAGAAGGGTGGAATAAAATGAAATTTCATTTCCATTTAAAGGAAAAGAATCTCCTTTCATTTGCCGAAGGAGAATTCCCCCTGTCGCGAAAAGAGATCCGGTGATCATGGCCGTCCAAGCTCCGGCAGGGGTTCCTTTTTTCCAATAAAGCCCACCAATTATGGCAGCTCCGGCTCCGCCTACATACAGAGACATCGTCACATTCCACCACATCATAATATATTCGGTTTGTTGAAAGAAACTACCAAAGACGAACGCGAAGAAGGCAACTCCGATCATGGACCCCCGAAGAAGCCGGATGTGTTGTGTCGGGGTGAGTGGTTTTTTGCGAAGGGGAACGACAACATCCTGGATGAGGAGGCTTCCCCAAGAATGAAGATGTCCTCCATCTCCTCCGAAGACACCCATGAGTAAAATAATACAGAGGGCCCCTTTAAGGCCATTAGGCAGCATTTGAATGACTGCAATCGGGACTTTCATCTGCTCCTGAATTTGGTGTTCAGGGATTTTTGAAATACTTTCCTGGGCGGCAAGCGCTTGTGAGGAAAAGTCAGGGTGAATTAAAAAAGTCATCGCACAAATTCCAAGGAG
>JAZKBH010000255.1:0-7619 GCA_040388725.1 Verrucomicrobiota bacterium | reverse complement strand
TCCCATTTCCCTCCAACGTCCGAGGATGTTTCCCATACGGGATTCATGCGCGGAAATGGCGGCAGAATTGTAGGCGCTCTGATTTTGCCATGCCATCGTTCCATAGACACCGACAAAAACGCTCATCAGAACAAACCAAAGGTTGAAGTCTTTAAGTCCCATGGAGTCAAAAGGATTTAAAAGAGATTGTCCTTCACCTCTCAAGATTACTCCTTCTGGGGTGGAGAGGTGGGTGAGGGCGAATTGCATTTGATCCCAATTAAAGATCGAAATAAGTCCAAAAATGATGGCCAGATAAAGGATCTGGGAGATCATTCCTTCAATGCAATTCGTCACCATGAGAGTGATGAGTCCTCCTGAAAGAACCAGGATCAGGGTGAGAATGAGCATCATGCCCATGAGGGGAATATAAGTGGAAATTGTGGTGTGGAAAAGAGTGAAAGATGCGGGTAGGCCGAGAAAATAGACGAGAAATCGTGATCCTACCGCTGGAATAATCCCGAAGTTTACGATCCCTGCCAGAAATCCGAGAACTCCTGTAAAAATTCTAAAGGCCTTACTATAGCGGATTTCGAAAAACTGGGCCAGTGTCATCGCGCGAGTCTCTCGATATCGGTAAATGACAAAGCCATAAATTGCTAGAATGATTCCAATCGGCATCGTCGCCCAACTCCACCAGATCAGCGTAAAGCCGGATTTGTGAATGACTTCAAACGTGGCAACAAAGACGACTGCTCCTGCTCCCATTTCTCCTTTCGCCACGGAGAGCAAATAGCGCCCGGCAAGCCGTCCCCCCGAGAGAAAGTCGGCAACACTCCGCATGTATTGATTGGTATAAATAGCCATGCCGATTACGAAGATCAGAACAGTGGAAATAATGAGCCAGTCGATCCAATTCATTTGCGAGCTTTCAGGGGGGTTAAGATGATCATAGTATGAGGAATAATCAGACGTAAGGACGTAGATGTTAAATTTATCTAACGAAGGGTTTTGAGGTGTGTAAGTGGAATCTGATCTTACATTTTACAGGAAATAAAATCTTACTTTTTGGATGCAGCGACCTTAGTGACTCCGATTTTATTGATAAAAAAAGAATTTTTGTATCCCGATGCATCCTCTTCAGTAAAACCGGTTCTAAAAATTTGCATTCGTCCGATTAAGCCTCTCTCAGTAGGACAAATAAACTCTCCTTTAATGTAATATTTTTTTTGTCCAAAAACATGGGGAGTGAGGTTGACTAAAGTTTTTGGATTGGTGAATTCGTCTCGAATTTCTCCTGTTGTTTGTAGAGTGGCAAAAGGGGTGTAGGTTTGACCGTCGGCGCTAATAGAAAGAACGATGCTGGAGCCGGGAGGTGCTTGAGGAAATAAGGTGAGTCTATAGCCCACATCCAGTGATGTGATTTCATAATTTTCTGGAATTTGAAACTCCCAAATAAAAGCCGGATTTTTTTCAGGGGCTGCCGCGCTTGGGTTTAGGGTGATGGCGGGATTCATGTCGCCGGTGGTAATAACGATTTCATCCGTTTTGGTTACGGAGTCTGCAAATTTTTGATGGAGAGGCATTCCTCCAACGTAGCATTCATCGTCTTTCGTATTGTAAGCAAATTGAATCTCATTTGCGTTAATATCGTCTTCTTTAAACGTGGTTGCATCAAGTGCTTGTGATATAAAAATAAAGGTGAATAAAGAGAGGAAAAAGGGGAGCTTCGGTGTTTGGTTCTTAAAGGTTAGTGACTTAATCGACATCAATATATTAACCATAGCATACATATATATACATTTTAACTTGACGCAAGTCATTTTTGCGGCTTTCTTAACAAGAGGAATCATATTTCAGTCTACACCTTCTGAAGGATCAGACAAGGAGAGGCTCGGTATAAACTTTAATGGTTTTGAAATAAGAAAAAGAAAAGAGGATCCCTTGAAAAATCAGTTTTTGAACTCTTTTGAAAAATGGGGACATTCTCGAATGTTCGTTAGAATGTTTTTAGTTCTTGTTTTCGCGATTGAATTTCAAGAGCTAAAGGCCTCTTCTCTAGTCATTGAAGGAGCCGAAGCTTATAGTTATAAATCAACTTCCGAAGGGGATCTTCAGCTTTATGTTTGGAAGCCTGAGGATTTTAAGGGAGGCCATAAGAGAGCTGCGGCTATTTTTTTTCATGGGGGTGGCTTTACTCAGGGAAATCCTACGGCGTTTACTCCTTTATGCCGATATTTAGCTCACCGCGGAATGATTGCGATTTCAGTTCAATATCGTCTTTACCCACAGGTTAGGATAGAGGGATGTCTTCGAGATGCAAAATCGGCTATTCGTTGGGTAAGAACGCATTCTGAGGAGTTTAAAATTGATCCAGAGCGTCTGGCAGTGGGGGGCGATTCTGCAGGGGGATATTTAGCCGCAGCTACTGGACTTATTGATGGGTTTGAAGAAACAAATGAGGATCTCTCCGTGAGTAGTCATCCCAATGCATTTATTCTTTTGAATCCAGCTTTAGTCTTGGCTGACGTAGAAGGAAAAGAAATTCCAAGGCAAAAAGATCAAACCCCTGAGATGATGCGAGAGCGGTTAGGGGGAGATCCTGTGATACTTTCTCCTTATCATCATATTCGGGAAGGAATTCCTCCGATGATTTTAATGCACGGAACGGAAGATACCATTGTTCCATTTAAGCTTTCCGAAATGTTTGTCAGTGCGACGAAGGCCGCTGGAAATCGATGTGAATTTATACCATATCCAGGAAGGGAACATACTTTTTTTGATATCAACCATAGTCGCAAGGATTTTACATCGACGACAACAGAAATAGATCAATTTCTAACTTCATTGGGTTATTTAAAGGGATCTCCCAATATTGAAGAACTTATGAAGAGCTTTAAACAGTGAAGGTTTTTCTATTTGGAGTTTTTATAAATGATTAGAAATCTCAAGCCGACGACATGAAGAATATATTAGGTGGACGCATGAAACAGGGGATTTTTTTACTGATGACGATGGTCTGTGGAATGGTTTATTTAGAGGGAGAATCCTCCAATTCCTACGCTTTTCAACGGACGCCTCAGGGGACTTATCAGGTTCACGCGAATAATCGATGGGCGCCTTTAAACTATAAATATGATATTCTTCCCGGCAGTATTCTTGATTTTTCTCCTCTTCTGGATGCGCCTGCTGGAAAATATGGGAGACTCATGATTGTGAATGAGCACTTTGAATTTGAGAAACGTCCTGGCGTGCGGGTGAGGTTTTACGGGAATCATGTGGGACTTGAAGGGATTACGAAGGGGGATTGCGAAAAGTTAGCAGAGCGTTTTGCTCGAATGGGTTATAATAGTGCACGCATCCATGTCTATGACCAGGACTTGCAAGGAAAGCGATCTCCTTCATTCGAGCTCGACGTTATTCAGCTCGATATTCTAGATTATCTTTTTTTCTGTATGAAATCAAAAGGGATCTATTTGACAATGGATCTATACGTTTCTCGGGAGCTATTTGCGAACGAAATTCCGGAATTTTCTGGAAAAATGCAACATGAAATTAAATTTTTGGCCCATTTTCTTGATAGCGCTTACGATAATTGGTTTCGATTTTCAAAAAATCTCCTCACCCATGAGAATCCATACACCAAAATCGCATGGAAAGACGATCCTGCGTTAACCTCGGTGAGTTTGATTAACGAAGATACTCCGTATCACCAGATGTCGATGTTTCCAAAAGTCTGGGAGACCTTGTTAAAGCCGCTTTATCTGGATTGGGCCAAAAAGAACGGGGTTCAAGATGTGGAAAATCGCTCGAACACCCGACGGTTTTTATCAGAGGGATATATTTCCAGTTTTAAAAGAATGAAAAAGGATTTGTTGGCATTAGGATTTAAGCAGCCTTTGACTGACGTCAATTTTATGGAACACGTTTATCAAAGTATGATCCGAGACTCCCTCGATTATGTGGACGAGCATTGTTATTATGATCATCCGATTGCCGATGATAATCAGCCGATGATCAGTGCTCCTCTTCGATATCGCATGAAGCTCAATGAGCATGATTTTGCATCTCTTCCGAGAACGGCGATGGGGCCGCGGATTATTGGAAAACCATTTAGTCTGAGTGAGTTTCATCAGCCTTATCCGAGTTCATGTCGCAGTTCGTCTGGAATGATTGCTGCGAGCTATGCGATGTTGCAGGATGCATCGACTCAAGTACGCTTCT
Source organism: Verrucomicrobiota bacterium (assembly GCA_040388725.1). GTDB lineage: Bacteria > Verrucomicrobiota > Verrucomicrobiia > Methylacidiphilales > CAMAQI01 > CAMAQI01. The sequence continues at coordinate 3,416 of JAZKBH010000255.1, read as the reverse complement.
AATCCCTATACCATGACGGAAGAATCCAATGTGATGCATGGATATATGGGAAATATTTTTTCAGTTTCGGACGATCCCCTCTCGGTCATGGCTGATAAAATGGGGATTTTATTATTTCTGAGAAGTGAGGTTCGTCCTGCGAAAAATGTTTATGGGTTAGCCGTCTCTGGAAAGAGCTATGAGATGAAAGAAGAGATGGGGCCCTATCCTGATTCATTTCAGAAACTGGGACTTATCTCCGGAATTGGCAGTGTGGTGACAGAGAGTGGGAAAAAAGTCCCCTCTTCCTGTAAAGCCATACTAGTAAATGAAAATCTTTGCGATCCGCTCATGGTGGATGTTAAAAATCAAGTGATGCATGGTGAAGATCCGATTCAATCTCTGGCCAGTGCGGGATATCTTTCTTCTGAAATCGCAAAAGATGCAGCGCAGAATGTTTATAGAAGTGATCAGGGTCAAATTGTATTGGATGCTAAAAAAGGATTATTCGAGGTTAAGACAGAGTTGAGTGAAGGATGCTCGGGACAGGCTGGATTTGAGTGGAACGGCCATGTCAGTAAGGTTTCAAATGGAAATGGATATGCGTCAATCATGACTACTTCCATGGATGGAAAGCCACTAGAAGTGAGTACGCATCTTTTAATTTTTTATCTCACCGATGTTTTGGCGGACGGAGCGACTTTTAAAAATATGGAAAGAACGATCTATCTTTCCCATGGAAAGTTGCCCCATTTAGTTCGCACGGATCAGGCAGAGATTACATTGCAAAATGGATCCATGAAAGAGATTCAAGTGTGGGCGGTTGATCTGAGTGGGAAAAAGGTCGCCTCAGTTGAGTTGAAGAAAGAAGGATCCCGTTGTCGATTTCTTATGGAATCAGATCGTGCCTGTGTCTACGAAGTGGTGCGCCAACCTTGAAGGAAAGCTTAATCATATGAAATGGATCTGCTTAGAAATCGATATGAGAATAGATTCGGAAGAGAAGCCCCTTGTAATGAGGCTTCCGAGTGCTAGGATGAAATTTCTTTAAAAAACTCCGTCATGAAAAGATTAAAATCATCTCAGGGATTTAATTTGATAGAAGTGGTATTGGCGTTAGGGATCACGTCATTTGCGATTATGAGTGTTATGGGGTTAATGGTATTCGGAGTGAAAACAAATCAGGAGTCCGAAAAGATGACGGAAGCTTCGAATATTGGATCGTTTTTGACTGCGGTGCGTAAAGTAAGTCCGACGAACAATTTATCATCCACGTTTCCCCGATTTCCATTGCCGGAAATAAATCAGGAAAAAGCGAATTACGTGCAGGCATCGATGAAAATTTTAGAAGGAGTTTATTTAGATGAAAGTGGGCTGAAGGTGAGTAAAGAAAAAGCAACGTATGGTTTTTTGTACAATATTAGCACGAACGATTCATCGAATCTTTACCTGATGCTTTATTGGCCTGCTCAGGGATCTGTTTTAACCGCCGCTGGTAAATATGAAATGGTCACTCAAATTGCATTTCACTAAATCTTTTAAGGCCTTTTCTTTGGTTGAGATGCTCGTAGCGATGGCGGTCTTCGCCTTGCTCATGCTTGTTTTGTCTCAAATGCTTGGACTGGCGAAAAGTAGCTTGCAGATGGGCCGACGTCGGGTGGATGCCCTTGGGAAGGGAAGAATTACATTGGACTTAATTGCCAATGATCTGACACAGGGAATTTTTAGACCTGATCTTCCCGCCTTTAAGGATAAAGATGGAAGTGATTCTTCTCTTTCTGGAAACTATGCCTTTTACACAAGAAGAGCAGCGGGAGACGAGAGGGCGGTATCCCTTGTGAGCTATCGACAGACTCAGGATAAGGCCCACGCTCGTTTGGAGCGGGGAGCGTTGGCCATGAAGTGGTCCTATTCGGAAAGTCAATCACTCCATTTTGGAGTGACCGGTTTGAATGCATTAGGATCGATGGATTCTCTCGGGGAGTATCAGGAGGTTTTTTCGGGGGTGGCTGCATTTCGAATGTTTTTTTTGAATATTAATCCCAAGACCGGAAAAATGGATTTTTCGTCTCACTATGAAAACAAAGAGGATGAAGTATCACGCATTGTGGGTGTGACGATCGTGATTATGGATGATGCCACAGAAAAGGCATTTTCGGACTTGGGTAAAATCGAGATGTTGGTTCAACATCCCGCCTTTGAACTTCCTCATGATTTACAAGATGGGATTAAAAAAGTATGGGATCAAAAGATGAGCGATCCTGAGTTTTCTAAAAAAATTCCATCTCCCGTTCGACTTTCGAATGGGATACGGTGTTTTGAACGTTTTGTCCCGATTTCAACAGAGAGACCCACACCATGAGCGGCGCCCTTCATATTCATTTTTATCCAGCCAAAGGGATTGCGTTGATGATGACGTTGTTTATGGTTGCAGCATTAAGTGTTATTTTGGTTGGATTTGTCACGATCGTGAAAGTGGATAGGAGTTCTAGTCATCATTATAGTCAGGGGCTTCGAGTCGATCAGGTAGTTTCAGGGGGCTTGCAATATGTGGTGGATCAACTCCATTCAGAAATTACTTATTCTACAAACAGTGACATTTATACTTCGCAAGGAATTTCAGTCTATGTCCCTCATCAATCGAGAAATGGGGTCATCAGTAGATCCGGATTGAATCCGAACAGTGACAGTTTGGTTAAAATATCAAAGGCGGATATTCCTTTTTTCCTTGGAGGGAAATCAGTTGCGTCGCCGGTAAATTCAGCACTGAATCCGGCATTAAATGGCCGCGAAGTCTCATCTCGTCGCTGGAGTAAGCCGAGATTAATAGAGTCGGACTTTCCTGCTCCGGATTGGATTAACTTTACGAGGAATGGACCGAAGAATGTACCATTAGCAGAAGCAAAAGATGCCTCTCTTGGAAATCAGGATTTTGTCTTGGGGCGTTTTGCTTTTGTTGTTTATGATTTAGGAGGATTAGTCGATATCACGGTAGCAGGATATCCTTCAGTCGGTTCGGATTTATCTTCGAGTGACATTGCAAGAAAAGGATCCCCTGGTTTGATCGATCTGACGCAGATTCCAAATGGAGGAGGAACATTGAACCAAGGGAATGTCAACGAATTGATTCAATGGAGAAACCACGAGACTCTTTCGCATTCTTACACGAATTATCTTTTTAACATCGCGGCCACCAATGGATTTCTTTTGGTTCAACCAGGAGATGAAACTTTTGTCAGCCGTCAGAGCCTGATTGATTATGCGCAAAAAAATGGAATTGAAAAATCACTTCCTTATTTCACCACTTTCAGTCGAGAGGTGAATGCTCCTACCTGGGGCCCCGTAACGCCCGCAAATAGTTTGATTGATTATTCTACTTTGGCGCTTAAAACGAGTTCGACGAATCGGCTTTTGGCGAATGTACGAGCCTTGGATGG
>JAZKBH010000254.1:1089-6198 GCA_040388725.1 Verrucomicrobiota bacterium | reverse complement strand
GATCAATTTTCATCACTTTCCCTCTATAAATCTACCAAAATTGAATTTTTAACTCCTCGTAAAGGTATCCCCATGAAATCCGCGTTAGTCATGATTGATATGCAAAACGATTTCGTTTTGCCGGATGCACCGACAAAAGTCGCGGGGGCTTATGCTACAATTCCACGTCTTTCAGAAATTCTCTCTTATTTTCGTCAATCCCATCTGCCTGTTTTTCATGTCATTCGCGAATATCGAAAAGATGGGAGCGATATTGAAATTTCACGCCAAGATGCCTTTTTAAAAGGTCCCGCTTATGCCGTACCAGGTACCCCCGGCGTTGAAATTGTCTCAGAACTCTCTCCCCTTCAAAATGAATATAAGATTGTTAAACCTCGATTTTCCGCATTTTTTGGAACAGAACTCGAATTGATTTTACGAAGACTGAAAATTGAAAGAATCGTGATTTGCGGAACCCAATACCCAAATTGTATTCGCGCTACCGCATTTGACTCTCTCTCCTATGGGTATCAAACTTTAATTCTCACGGACGGAACCTCTGCCGCATCAGAGGAAATTGCGATAGCGAATATCCGTGATCTCCGAAATATCGGCATTCAATGCCTTACTTTTGCTGAATACAAAGAATTAAAATAAAAACGATTCGAGCTTCGATACTTATCTTGAGTCTCGACCGTGGTCATAACGACTATCGTCATTCTAAGGATTGAATTCGCTCACCCATTATTCTCAGATAAAATTTCATCAATTTTCTGAGAAAGCTTTTGAATTGTAAATGGCTTATTCAAAATAGGGAGTCCGCCGGTCTCTTCATTGGTATACCCCGAAACACACAAAATCTTTTGCTTCGGATTCAATTCCAAAACTTTTCGGGCAAACTCTACCCCCGTCATTTTCGGCATAATTAAATCGGTGAGAATCAGAACAAAATCGGTCGGATTTTTTTGGAAAGCTTGCCAAGCGGCTTCTCCATTTTCAGACTCACAAACCTCGTAGCCTTGAATTTGAAGATTGCGCCGCACCAAGGTTCGAATCACCGTATCATCTTCGACATACAAAATTTTGCGCTGTGCGGACTTCGTCGGAACCGTCGGTTCTTTTTCGACGACGGAATGGATTTCCCCCACCCACTCTTCAAATCCTAATTGAAATGTTGTTCCAATCCCTAACTCGGAAAGAATTTGAACACTCGCATTCGACTGCTGCAAAATTCCGTACACCGAGGCCAATCCGAGACCTGTTCCGCGTCCAAGTCCCTTTGTTGTAAAAAAAGGATCAAAGACTTTGGACTTCACCTCATCACTCATTCCGCACCCATTATCCTGAACTTCGAGGATGATCTTCTTTAACTGGGGATCTTTATAAGTCCGAAGAACAATTAAGGGCTGGAAATCGGCATTGGAGGGATCCTCCATCTTTTTCAAAATGGCATCGCGTGCATTCACCACCAGATTCAAAAGAATTTGTTCAAGCTGAGAACGGTCGGCACTGATTGCGGGGAGATCCACCGCTAAACGATGCTCCAAACGAGCGATCAAAATCGGTTTTTCAACCGATTTCAAAACCCCAGCCAAAACGGAAGTCATTCCTCGAATCACATCGTTTAAGGAAAGCGCTCGCATTTCAACCAGTTGCTTACGACCGACTGCTAGCAACTTTTGCGTTAATGCCGCAGCGCGTTGACCCGCTTGACGGATCTCGATCAGTGTCTCTTTTAAATCGCGAACTTCCTCTTCTTTGATCGGTTTATTGGGTTCAATCGTATCCATCATCAAGGCCGCGGTATCCGCTAAACCGACAACGACTGTCAAAAGATTATTAAAATCATGGGCAATTCCTCCTGCCAACAAGCCTAGAGATTCAAGTCGTTGAACTTGCCGCAGCTTTTCTTCCGTCCTCACTCGTTCTGAGACGTCACGAGTGAGACCCACGACCCCAATGACTTCATTCGTGAGTGGATCCTTCAAAGGCGTTTTTTTAATTTCAAACCATTCGCCCGGATGGACTTCAATGGTTCGATTCAACTCCAGACTCGCCCCTTCTAAAATCTGCCGATTATCCGAAAGAAATTTCTGAGCCAATTCCGCTTCGAAAAAATCTTCGGCTTTTTTACCTGTGGTTTCCTCTTGCGAGGAGACCCCTAAAAACTTGAGATGGCTCTTGTTATTTAATTCATAACTTCCATCCGAACCCATCATGAAAACATGATCTTGAATGGCATCAATGACCGTCGTTAAAAGATGTTTTTCTTGGAAAAGTTGATCCCGGAGTCGATTTCTCAAGGAGAGATCACTTAAGATCAGCATCGATTGATTTTGCTGAAAAGGAATGACATGAATCTGTGCGGGAAAAACACTCGAATTTTTTCGAGTGACTAAAGCTTCAAAAATAGTCGATTGATCATAGCTCTCTTGCGGTACTCCCAAAAATTGGAAGAAGATATCGACATTTTTTTCCTGACATTCCTCCGGCTGAAATCCCAATAACAGCAGAGCAGACGGATTGACCTCTACGATTTGTCCATCGAACTGAACAAAAACGAGCGGAAAGGTACTCAAATAGCGCCGAAATGTTTCCCGTGTACTGGGGCTAAAAATCGGAAGAGAAGCTGAATCTTCGGCCATAATGAATCAAAAAGATCGTTCTTTAGCCCGTTGTTCCAAGACCACTCGCAATTGCATTAATAGAGAGCAAAATTTGAGGAAGCAGACGTCGGGTCGTATCCTCATCTTCTGCTGACTTCGCCGTTCTCCAACGCTCCAATAGGTTGATTTGTTGATAGTGAAGAAGCTTAAGCGCATCCGCGCGCAGCTTCAACGTTTTTGCCATTCGAGGTCGTCTTGCTGAAAACGTTTTCCCAAAAACTTTTTCCAACATTTCCTGCGTTCGCAGATATTCATCCGAAACAACCTTTGTAAACTGCCGACGAATCTTCTCCTCTTTGACGAGTTCCGCATACGCATTCATAATTTCAACGTCAGCGCTGTAGACACTTGTCTCTACATTCGTCAGTAAGTAGTTCAAAAAGGCCCACTCCCGGACGTGGCTCACTAGATTATGAAAGTCATCCGAATAATTGTCGTGGAGGTCTTGAAGAGCAGATCCCACGCCAAACCAACCGGGAACATAAAATCGAGCCTGATTCCAACTAAAGACCCATGGAATTGCACGAAGATCCCCTAACGTCCTTGATCCGGTTCGACGAGAAGGACGTGATCCAATACTGCTATGCTCTAAGGCATCGATCGGCGTTGCTTGACCGTAAAAGGTCATAAATCCATCCATTTCGAGAAAATGACGGAAGCTATTGCGACTGGTTAAACAAAGTCGATTGAGTGTTTTATCAAGTCCATAGGTTTTCGATTTCGCAAAACGATGTCTCACCGTCTGGGCAGTCGCCCCTGCCATGAGTAACTCTAAATTATGGGTTCCTGTAATTAAATTCGCATATTTTTGAGCAACGGTCTCCCCTTGCTCAGTCACACGGAAATCCCCTTCTATCGAATTCTTCGGAAGTGATTCCAAAAACCAATGAGTCGGACCTGCCCCGCGGCTGATTGTTCCTCCTCGACCATGGAAAAAGCGGATGTTCACATGCGCTTTCCGTCCTACTTTCGTAATCGCTTCCTGAGCGCGATGAAGTTCCCATTGAGCGGCCAAAATTCCACTCTCTTTATTGCTGTCACTATATCCGATCATGATCTGCTGACTCGGATATTGACGTTTACGTCCCAAACTTTGATTCTCAAATTCAAGCTGAGCTTTCAAACTTCTTTGAGTCACGGTATGCGCTAAGTAGCGACGGACCATCTCTTCGCTCGCACGAAGATCATCGACCGTTTCAAATAAGGGGACCACTGGAAGCTTACAATAAAGCCCATCGGAAGAGTGTTCCGTCAAACCAGCCTCACGAGCGAGAACATAGACCACCAAAAGATCCGAGAGTCGCCGCGTCATACTCACGATCAGAGCCCCGATTCCCTGTTGTCCATGTTGTTTGATCTGCTCTGCAAGTACCCGATAACAACTCAATACCGCATCTGCCTCTTTTCCAATGGAAGATTCACCATGCGTAAAAGGACGGGATGATTTCAATTCTTGATTTAAAAACTTAAGTCGTTTTTCTTCGCCCCAACTTAAAAAGCCTTTTCCATTTAAACCCGCGGCATCCATCAATTGGCTCATCGCTAAATCATGAAATTGACTGTTTTGGCGAATATCCAATTGAGCGGAATGAAAACCAAAAACTTCCAACATTCGAAGCACAGGACGAACATCGGATTCGGCAATTCGTTCCGCACCAATTTCAACTAAGGACCGATAGAGAGCCCGGAGATCTTCCCTCATCTGTTCCGGATATAAATACGAACCTTCGCGCTCCAAAATCTCAAGTTGATTACCGCTCACGCGTTCCACCGGAAGCTTTGCTTGAATCAGAACCGAAAACTGTCTCCACGGCTCTTCGGAGTACGCTCCCATTAAACGAGCAGAACGAGCTCCCAATTCCTCGGCAATACGACTCATGACCGTTGTCATTTCCATCGGAGCTTTTTGAACAAAATGAGAAAGACTGAGACGCTCGATCACCAAATCCATTTGTTGATGAAGTACAAAAAGAGCATTGAGCCGGAGCTCTTTAAAAGTCTCACGAGTCACCTCTGCCGTGACAAAAGGATGACCATCGCGATCTCCACCGACCCAAGTTCCAAACTGAACCATGGGGAGATTTTTCCATTCCTTGAAACACTTCGGATCGTATCCGGCTTTTTCCCATGCTTGAATCAAACGAAGATCCAACATCGGTAAAATCTTGGGAAACACATGTCTTAAATAGTGAAGGACGTTGCGACGTTCCTCCGAAATTTCAGGCTTACGTACGAGAATTTCGCCTGTTCTCCAAAGTCGCTCAAGCGCAGACTTCACTTCTTCTTTGATCTGCTCCTGTTCAAAGGGAGTCCACATCGAGTTTTCACGTTTCACCAACAATTGATAAATCGCACGATGTTGTTCCAGGACAGAAGAACGCTTTGCCTCCGTGGGGTGAGCCGTTAAAACGGTTTCCACTCGGACATTCGATAAAACCGATAAAATCTGATCTTCGGTAACTTT
>JAZKBH010000254.1:0-994 GCA_040388725.1 Verrucomicrobiota bacterium | reverse complement strand
ATCCCCACAAGCCGGGCTCTTCAAACAATCCCAAAGTCGTTTCACGTAAACGTCTCGTTTGAGCGGAAGCATTCTCTTCCACCATGTTCAAAAGCTGAAAGGCCATCGAATAAATTTGTCCCACACGCTCGGGGAAGCGGGTCACCGAGGAGGGATCTAATTCCGATTTCCAAGGAAGATAACGAGAAAGGTGTTTTTCTCCACACTCCGTTAATACTTCTTCCAAACAATCGAGGAGAAAAAAAAGATCTCGATCAACTTTGCTAAAGCCTAAGCCTAAAAAATCCGGATTTATTTTTGATTTTACCTCACCCATACGCACTCCATTTGTAGATGCGCAAGAGAGTAGCAATCCTACAAAACTTGACCAACTAAAAATCGTCCTTCGAAATGTATTCTTCTAAACATCTCTGATTTTAGGTCAGGAGGGGAGAGCTCCCGCGACTCCTCAATATGAGAGAGTAGAGGACTCGCGGGAGCTCGCCCATTATAATCTACTTTTGATCGATGGTTAATTAAACAAATTTTCCAGGATTTAAAATCCCCTGAGGATCGAGTGCTTTTTTAACCTTTTGATGTAACCCACGGAGTTCTGGAGTCGTCGCCATCGCCCACCACGGCATCTTGGCAATCCCTACTCCATGTTCTCCCGTCAAAGCCCCCTTCCAAGCAATCACCTGTTTAAAGAGAAGATCGAGTGCCTTTTCAGCATTCTTTTTTTGCTTTGGATCATCCGGATTTAACATCAAATTCACGTGAATATTTCCATCCCCTGCATGACCAAAGCTCGCGACCGGAATACCAAATTTCTTTTGAATCTGCTCGGAAAGCGTAAACAAATCGACCAAGCGGCTGCGAGGAATCACAATATCTTCATTCAGCTTCTTCATCCCCGTCGACCGTAAAGAACCCGAGAACTGCCGACGTAATTCCCAAAGCTTTTCTGTAGCGTCGTTTCCAAATGCTTTTTGAATTCTTTCTGGTTTTAGCGCAG
>JAZKBH010000253.1:6925-9058 GCA_040388725.1 Verrucomicrobiota bacterium | reverse complement strand
CGCACTGATACTAAACGGCATCCCCCGAATCCAAAGAGCGAAGATGCCCCCCGTCATGGCTAACGGAATCCCCGTATAGACCAATACCGCCTGACGAAGGCTGTTAAAGACCATGAAGATCAGTAAGAAAATAACAGCAAGAGCAATCGGAACGATCACCATCAAGCGAGCCCTAGCTTCCTGCAGATTTTTAAACTGCCCCCCAAACTCGACACTATACCCCGGTGGTAGTTTAATCTGCTCCTGAACCTTTTTCTGCGCTTCCAGGACAAAACTTTCCACGTCACGACCCCGAAGATTAATCATGATGGCCGCTCGTCGTTGTCCATATTCACGGGAGATGGCATTCACTTTTTCAGTGACCTTAAAATCTGCTACTTGTCCTAAAGTCAAGAGTCCTCCCTCGGAAGTACGAATAGGAAGAAGCTTCATTTCATCGACCCGTTTGCGCAAGTCTTCGGGCATTCGTATCATAATTGGATAACGACGATTTCCATCGATCAAGCGACCTGCTTCACGTCCAGCGAGAGCAGATTCCACGGCTTCGTTGATTTCATGGGCATGAACATTGTATTTACTCATCGCTTCACGGTTTAACTTGATTTCAAGCATCGGGGCTTTTCCCAAAGCATCGAATTTCACGCGCTTCGGTAGCGATACGTTCAATTTCAGTGAAATCTTCGCCAAAAACTTTGACAGCGATATCAGCCCGAGTTCCTTCCAAGATTTCATTAAAACGCATTTCGATCGGCTGGGAAAAAAGGTAGGCCTGTCCGGGAACCTGCACGCCCATTTCCCCACTCATTTTATTAGCCAACTCGTCTTTTGTTTTTGCTGAAGTCCATTCATTTTTAGGTTTGTAGAAGATATAAGTATCGGCGACGTTCACGCCCATCGGATCCGTGGCCACTTCAGCCGTTCCAATACGTGAGAAGGTCGAGGTGACTTCGGGGAATTTATCCAAAAGAACCCTTTCTGCCTTTTCCTGCATCGCAATCGAAGCATCTAGTCCTACACTGGTTGTCCGAATCATGTGCGTGGCAAAAGAACCTTCATCCAGCTGAGGAACAAATTCCGCTCCCAATTGAAAAAAGACCAGAATCGAGAGAGAGAATAAACCGACGGCAATCCCGACGACCATCATACGTGCCCTTAGTGCAAATTCCAAAATCGGGGCATAGACTGATTTGATCCACGCAATCGCAGCATTGTCTTCTTCACTGATATTTCCTTTTAGAAAATAGGAACAAAGAACGGGCATCAGAGTAAGAGCCAAAATCAAGGCTCCCACCAGTGCAAAAATGACCGTCCATGCCATCGGGGTAAACATTTTTCCTTCCACTCCAGTGAGGGAAAGGATCGGAATATAGACAATTGTGATAATCAGAACACCAAAGAAAGTAGGAGTTCCTACTTCCTTGGCAGCAGCCAAAACGGTATGACACCTTTCTTCAACCGATAAGGGTCGATGAAGCTCATGTTGTCGTAGCCCAAGGCGGCGAACGATGTTTTCTACCATAACCACAGCTCCATCGATAATCAGACCAAAGTCAACCGCTCCCAAGCTCATAAGGTTTCCAGACATCTTTGTTTTGACCATTCCCGTAATGGCAAAGAGGAATGAAAGGGGGATGGCGGACGAGACAATGATGGCCGCCTTCCAGTTTCCCAGCAAAAGAAGAAGCACAACCACGACAAAGATGGCTCCTTCAAAAAGATTTTTTTCAACCGTGGCGATGGTTTTATCGACTAAAATCGTACGATCATAGACCGTGATGACCTCGACTCCTTCAGGGAGTTTCGGTTTGATTTCTTCCATCTTTTCCGCCACCCGTTTGGCAACAATCCGACTGTTTTCACCCGCGAGCATTAACGCGGATCCAAGAACAGCCTCTTTTCCGTTATGTGTGGCAGATCCCGTTCGAATGCTTGATCCAATACCAACCTCTGCAATGTCCTTAATCTTGAGTGGCGAAGATCCAGAGCGAAATTTGATCGGTAAGTTTTCAATTTCCTGAGCCGTTTGAACTCGTCCATCCGCTCGAATGGTAATTTGTTCGCCTCCCATTTGAACAGATCCTCCACCTGCATTATCGACATTTTCCTGAACCACAGTAACAATATCAGAAAAGG
>JAZKBH010000253.1:0-6915 GCA_040388725.1 Verrucomicrobiota bacterium | reverse complement strand
TTTCAGGTCGTGGTTGCACGACGATCTGTTTTTCATATCCGCCAGAGGCACTGATCTCGGCAATCCCGGGAACCGTCCGAAGTTGAGGCTTAATGATGAAGTCTTGAATCAATTTCAATTCCATCAATTGCTCTTGGCGAGTCGCGGGCTTGGATCCGGCGTAATCCTTTTTGTAATCAACGACGTAGTAATAGATTTCACCCAGACCTGTGCTGATCGGGGCAAGTTTCGGAGTTAAACCTTTGGGAAGTTCGTCCGCAGCATTGATGATCCGTTCACTGACCAACTGACGGGCGCGGTAAATATCAGTCTCATCTTCAAAAACCAATGTTACTTGAGAAAGACCCGTTTTGGAGAGAGACCTCATTTCGGTCATTCTTTGAATGCCTGACATTTCCATTTCGATCGGATACGTGACCAGCTTTTCAATCTCCTCAGGAGCTAGACCCTGAACCTCGGTATTGATCTGGACTTGAACATTAGTGATATCGGGAACAGCATCGATCGGAAGATGCAGGGTTGCCCATATACCCACGCACAAAAGGGCAAGAGCCGCTAAAATAACAAAAAAACGCTGACGCATGGAAAAATCTAAAATTTTATCAATCATAATAATCCTTTAATGAGAGTGGCCGCCGCCTTTAGTCGAACGGAGTTCAATGAGATAGAGAGCTTCGACGGGTTTAACTGCAATCGTGTCGCCTTCATAAAGACCTTCTGTAATTTCGACAAAGTCCTTGTTTTGGGCTCCGATCTTAATTTCAGTGCGAACCAGAAAATCTCCGTTTTTCACAAAAGCAAAGGTTCCTGTTGATGTTTCAAGAACGGATGATCGGGGAATGTTCAAATGTTTTTGAGAAGCATTTCCCAGAGGAACTTCTACTTCAATAAAGTCCCCAACTTTCAAATGATTTTCCTTATCTAGTATTTCCAAAATAGCTTCCGATTTTCCCAAAGTGGAAAGTTGTGCAGGATCGATTTTAAAAATCACTCCTTGATATCCGAACTCGCCATCTTTTTTGGAGTCCCACTTGAGCTTTTGCCCAGACTTTAGTTGTTTCTCCACTTCCGAAGAAACAAGAGCAGTTGCATAAGCATTCCCTTGACGTTCCTGCCCATAGACTTTGGACGCTTCAACTGCAGAGCGATAGATCTGAGCCGTTAGGCGAACCTCCGACTGAAAAGCACTTTCGGAGACTTCAAGCAATTCAAGTCCCAAGGAAGTTTTTGTTTCCTCTAAGAGCGTTATTCCTTTGCCTTCTTCGTAAGTTGCCCCAGAACTTTCCGATCCATGGTCGTGGCCTTCTTCCTTTCCTTCAGCCTCAGGCTTCTTATTTCCTTCCGGTTGATCTCCGCAACCGATTAAACCCAAAAAGAAAACCCCTAATCCCAATCCTTTTAAAATTCTTTTCATATAACCTTTATTGTTGGGTGGTGTTAGGGTTTTGAGGGTTTGATATTGCCCCACCCGTCAAAAGATCTAAATCCAGCCAGTTCTTCCAAACACCTAAAAGGGCATCATTTCTAATTTGTAAGGAACTCAAAAAGCCTCTCTGCATTTCGAGGAAAATCTGGATTCCAATCGTACCCGTGCGGTAATGGCGATCCGCCAGATCAGAGGCCTCTCGAAGCTTTTTCATCGTGTCTCCTGAAAATTGCTCCATCTGCTTTCGATCCAGTTCATAAGCTCGGTAACGTCTGGCAATCTCTGACTCCACTTTACGACGTGCATCTAAGAGCATCGCGTCCGCTTGAGTCTGACGCGCCTTTGCAGTAGCAATATTGCCCTGATTCCAATTCCAAAGGGGGAATGTCAGTGAAAGGGTCGCTCCAAAGTTTTGTTCGGAATCACCCGCTTTATCCTGACTAAAAAAAGGCCCCACGGAAAAATCAGGAGCAATATCGAGTTTTGCCGCCGTCACTTCTTTCATCGCCTTTTCCAACTCGACGGTTCTCATCTTGAGTTGAAGGTTTCCTGAAAACCCTGCCATAATAAGCGAGTTTTGATCCTTCATTGAGATCCGGGGAATTTCCAACAATGATTCAACTTTCAATATTTGGCTCGATGGAAAACCGAGTAGAGCATTGAGTTCAAGTCGGGTTTCCTCGCGGGCTTGAATAAATTCTTTGGCCGATTGTTGTAATCCGATCAAGCTTCCCTCGATGATTCTAAGTTCGAGTAGTTGTTGAGTTCCTGCTGATGGGCGTTCCTGAAGAAGCTTTACGAGGCCGGAACTGCGTTCGCTGATTTCAGCGGCGGCATCTGCATTCGTGGATGCAGTAAGATATTGTAACGCCATGCTTCTCACCTGACCTTCCAAGGAACGTTGAAACTGCAAAAGTCCTAATTCAGCCAACTCAATATTTTTATTGGCGATGGCTTTACGCAGAGATCCTTTACCCGGAAATTCAAAGCTTTGGATGATGGATAATTCTCGGGTCGTTCCCTTGTTTTGAAGGGAACCATCTCCTGCTTTGATTCTGCGTTCGCCATATTGAGCAGAAATTTCCGGATTTTTCCAAAGTCCAGCTTGGGTTCGCTCTCCTTTCATGGCAGTCACTTCGGCTTGGTAAAACCGAAGTTCGGCGTTATTATTCAACGCCTGTGAGGTTAATCCATCAATCGTAGTAGATCTTAAATAGTCTACTGGAAACAGTAGACCAACAAGAAGGCACACGCCTCCTAAAAAGGTGGGGATTTTCATAAGTTCAATGGATTCGGAGAAATTCCGACCCTTTTAAATTTAGGATCCGTGAGACTCACACTGAGAGTGGGAGCGCGGAACATATTTGACGCGAATCACATGGCTTCGTGAAATTTCTTCGTTAAATGTCACTTTGTAGGATGAATACTTATGGGTAGAGTCATCTTTGGGAAGCATCACGGGTAGGCGATCCATTCCCTGTGCTGTGATTTTTCCTTTAGAATCCACCAATGAAACATGAACATGGGCTCCGAGCGTTGTGTGATAGGGAGTTACACGCCAAATTCGACCTTCCACAGAAGACTTTTCAACACGAACAGATTCCACTCGTCCAGCTGATGAATCTTCTTTTTCGATGACAGGCGTACTCCACGAGGACGATATGCCGCTGATAAGAATTAAAGTTGCTAGGACTGTGATAAAACCGCGATTTGTACTCATTAAATTTTTCATAACCAACCTCAGATTTAAAATGGTGGCACATACGTGCCCCATGACTTTTGATGAACGATCGAACGAATAAAACCTCATTCACGGAGGAGTAAGGTCTAGGTAAAAATACGGGAGAACCCGCAATTAGCAGATAATCTGAGGGGGATAATCAATTCCAAAAACAGGCCCATCAGGGGCAACTTGGTGAAGAGTCAGAAAAGCGGGCAATTCTTTCCCTAAAAAATCCAGCAAATGAATCGAAGATTCAGAAATCAAAGCAAGATGACATATACAATTTACAGAGCAATGAGGAGCCGGATTGTTTGAATCGTCTTTAGATGACTCATGATCATGTTTTTCAATACATGATGCTAATCCCGCTTTTTCTACTATTACAGTCACGCTTTGAGCAAAAAAGAAAATCGCGACAATACATCCGATCAAAGGAATAAAACTCCGGATGTTTTTCACGATGATACTATTAATCCTAGACCATTCAAAAGTCAAGATTGCATTCATATTCAATTTTTAAACACAATATGTTCGTGAAAGGGTCAAACTCAAATTCAAACCCGAGATGATTCAACGATTCAAAAATCTGATCGTCTTCAATAAACTTTCGATCGACGAACAAACCTTGATTTGCCGGCCCATGCTCGAAATGGAAATCGCCCGCCTACTCGGAGCGATTCTTGCATCGATCTACCCACTTTATCTGATGGCGAATTTAGTGAGTGCGAGCGATAGCATCCTCAAGATCCGTGTTCTTGCCAAACAGGAAAATGAGATGATTGAAAAAGCATATCAGGAACATTGAACTTCCAATCGAGACAACTCCGTCGGATCCATTAAGGATTTACAATCTATTGAGATGACCCACTTGGGCCGGATAATGACATAATGACATAATGTCATTATGTCAGATTGATCTTAACGATAAGCAAAGTGAACTTGTGAGTGGTTTGACCCGATGGATGAAAATTCAAAACGACAATAAACGGGAATTGAATTTCCTTTTTTCGGAATTACGACAGTTCCTTTGAAATCTGAATTAGTAATCTCAGCAAGTGTTTCCCCATTGCTCGTAATTTTCAATTTTACAGGATATTGAGATTTAAAATTGTAGTCTAGTTTTTCACCTTCAGCGCAAGGCTCGTTAAAGGCTTTTATCGATTCAGATGTTGCAATGGGAGTGGCATCAGGACTTGTAAGGCCAAATAATGCAAATGTTTCTTCAACTCCACTGGTTTTTTTTGTGAGGCCACCGATATTTTTTGAAGTTTCACCAGCTTGACACGTTAAATATAGTCCGACTAAAACAGCAATTAATAGAGCGCATTTTTTCATAATTTGTCCTTCATTTGTTTTTTGTGACCGACTTTTAAAATCCTCATCCCTTCGGGAAAATTCAACCTGTCAGACTCTCCGAAAGTTCTTTTTCCCTGGCTCGAATACTTTTGTTTTTTACTTTGGATTCTACTGGGAAATAAAAATCTTAATTTACTTCTTCGTAATCCCCTATGAAATCAGGAAGCAATGCAAAGCGAAGTTCATCTTGTGACTGAATGCTTCGCACCCTCGATTCGATCATTCTTAATAGGGCGCGGATCCCACTGACCTTGAAAAAACGGACTTTAGGTGAGGTTTGTTTTACAAATATAGGTGCGTCACAGCTTCCTCCGGCCCATGAAGTCTCCTGGGACTTCCATTCGTTGAGGAGATGTTGGTTTTGATTGAAATCCTGCTGGCTTACTTGAGTCAAAAGCTTAAAGGATTTTTCATCCTTGGTATATTTCTCTTGAAGCTTTGCCAATCCTTTAGCTCCAGGATCAGTTAAACGATATGATTCCCAAAAAGATTTTCGATCAAGAGCTTCATCAAACTGAAATTCACCATTAATTTTCTCATATTCAAAAATTGAACGTCTCCAAAAATCTATTTTAAATTGACCAACCATCTCCGTGGCATCAAAACGAAAATCAAAGATCCAGCGATGATTTCCTGCGAACCAAATTCCAAGTGCTTTCTGAGCCGTTAAAAAATGATCCTCACGTCTTGCACTGAAGGCGGACTTCCCGACGGGACTTAAAACGATTAATTTTGAGTTTTTTTTGGAACCGAAAACTTCTATTTTCCCCGTTCCCTCGGTGGTTTCCATTGTCATTTCACGAACTAATTTCATAGAATAAATTCATTATACAAAATAACAACAACTACACAAGCCAAAAATTCTCCCTCATATCGCATGAAAAATTCTACTGGGGATAAAATTAGGCGGCTTTTTTGAACGATGATGGATTTTCGATGTCCGGAACTTCCAAGCCGTGCGAGTAAAACATAACTTCGGATCCGGAATATTTCTTAGCGGCACTGTATTTGATGTTATAAACCAATGACGGGTAATCTTAATAGGAACGTAGCAACCAGACAGGATTGAATTAGGTATAGATCCAGTAGTTTTTAAGAACAGCTGTACCATAGATAGAACACTTCTTTTGTTTAAGAACAGAAAAACCCAAGGAATAGAAAATATGGTTGATTTTCGGAATATCGCATCTTGTTCTCGCGACAAGAGGTAAGTTTTTATGAATCAATTCACGCAAAAGCCGTTTAGCAATACCCTTACCTTGTTGCGAAGGCTTTACGAAAATAGTATCAATGCATGTTGCTTTCGGAATTTGGAACTCCTTGCATAAATCAGAGCTAATCAAAGGACGAGTAACTAAACAGCCTCCTTGGAGTAAAAAATAAGTAGCATCTGGCCTCGCAAGAAAACAGTTTACAGTTTCTTGCGTCCATTGTTCATAACGAGGAGGTCCTGAATATGCATCTATAAATTCAAGAACTACCCACAAAGGAAGTTCTTTAAAACTCTTATAAACTTCGATGGATTGATTTGAACCGAGGGGATCAAAACTTCTTAGCACGAAAAACCAGAACTAAGAATTAACTTCAAGAGTAAAAGGGGCGAATTTATTAACACCCCCAATTTGCACTTGAGCAAAAAGCCTCATGGTACCCGCTTTGTCAGGTTGAAGATGAAATTGGAGCTGACCATTTCCTCGATCTGAATTCTTGGTCGGTTCTGCACCCATCGGATGAATATGGACAATTGTTTTACGATCTTCGCCAAAACCCACTAAATGAGCATAGGCACCCATCAGAGGTTCAAGTTGGTTGAAAATTTTTCCAGATTTATCTGTAATCGTGAGGGTTCCCAAGGCTGCTTCGCCTTTTTTGAGAGCAGGTTTATTAAAAGTAATAGTGTAGGTCAGACCGTCTACTTCTGAAACTAATGAAGCATTACTGTTAATCATGGGATTGGCTGCGGTTGAAGCAGGTAGATCGGCAACCACATATTCTTGCATCCCCGTCGACTGGGCGACCACATCAGCCCAAATACGATAGGATCCTGGTTTTTTCGGAGTAAAAGAAAATGAATATTCTCCTGGTTTCCCACTGGAAATAGGATGCTCGTGATGATAGTCCGTGAGGCTGGGATCAATAATGAGTAGGTGGATTTTTTTCTCGTGAGCAACCATCAGATCATCCAAGTTAATTGGTTGACCTTGCAAAGTTTTTAGTTGAACCGTGACATCCGCTTTTTCACCGACTTGAAGGGCTTTTACTGGGAAAACAGAAAGCTTCATCGAAGGTTCGGCGGGTCCATGTTGATGTCCTTCGCCTGCATGAGCCATTTCAGCGAGTTTCTTGAGATAAACCGTGGGATTGGCTTTAAACTTTGGGAGACAATCCGAACAACAAAATTGAATGGTAC
>JAZKBH010000252.1:25628-30462 GCA_040388725.1 Verrucomicrobiota bacterium | reverse complement strand
TAAACGGAAAACATCTGCTGGTTTTGGGACTTGGCGTGAGCGGCTTTGAAGCAGCTCGCTTAGCCAAGAGCCATGGCGCGCATGTGACCGTTTGCGATGAAGCTCAACGTCCCGCGATTCGCGATAAAGGAATTTCTTTGGAGCGTGAAGGAATCACCGTTCACATGGGAGGACATCTTCATCTTTCCGCTTGTGATCTGGTGATCGTCAGTCCTGGAATTGATTTACAATCTCCTTTTTCAAAATCAGTCATTCCTGCAGGCGTGACGGTGGTTGCAATTACAGGAACGAACGGAAAAACAACGACGACGGAGCTCATTACCGCGGCTCTTCTCAAGGCGGGGAAGAAAGCGGTGGCGGTCGGAAATATTGGCAAAGCATTTTCGACGGTCGGAAGTTCGACGGACTATGATTATCTCGTCGTCGAAGTCAGCTCTTTCCAATTGGAGACGATTCAAACGTTTCGTCCACATGTGGCCTTGCATCTCAATCTGACTCCCGATCATCTCGATCGTTATCCGGGCATGGCAGAATATGGCGCGGCGAAGGAACGTATTTTCGAAAATCAAACCGCTTCCGATTTTGCCATCGTGAATTCCAATTTAACCCTGAAACCGTTCAACTCCGTGAAGCGGACTTTCAGCGGAGTCGATGCCACTGCTGATTATCGCTTTGAAAAAGGAATTCTTTTTGCTGGGAAGAATGAGCTTTTCCGTTTGAGCGATTCCCAACTCTTAGGAATGCATAACGTTGAAAATATGTTGGCGACGGTGGCTGCGACGGATGCACTGGGAATCGATCGTCAGGCAGTGATTCAATCGCTTTGTGAATATCGTCCGAAAGCCCATCGCTGTGAGAAGATCGGTGAATTTAATGGCGTTCTCTATATCAATGATTCGAAGGGAACCAATGTTGATGCCGTTGAAAAAGCATTAACTTCTCTCAATCGTCCGACGGTCTTGATTGCCGGCGGAAAAGATAAAGGTCTCTCATTCACCGGACTTCGCTCCGTGATCACTCAAAAAGTGAAGCATGCCATTCTCATCGGAGAGACACGCGATCAAATTGCCCAAGATTGGGAAAATACAGTTCCCTTAGAGAAGGCATCGACTCTTCATGAAGCCGTGGAATTGGCCTGCCGTGCGGCCGATCAAGGCGATATCGTTTTACTTTCACCCGGGTGTTCGAGCTTTGACATGTTTCAAAGCTACGAAGACCGAGGAAATCAATTTCGTCAGGAAGTCCTGGCGATTCATAAACCCAAATAAACTGAACCTATCGGAGAAAATATATGGAAAATGAAAATCAACAACCACAAGCCCCGTCGAACGGCGGCGGGTTAAAACTGATGACGGTTTTTATCGTCGTCCTCGCTCTTCACGTTCTCGTGATCGGCGGCGTTAGCGCTTATAGCCTTCTGAAAGGCAATTCTGAGCCTGTCGCTCAAGAAGAGAAAAAAGCGGAAACCAATGAAGCAACCCCTGCAGCGACTGAAACTCCTGCTGTGGAAACAACCGCTCCTGTTGCGACGGATACGACGACTGCATCGAATGTTGCAGCGCCTGAGACCGTCACCCCTGCTCCTGTCGAGCCTGTGATCTCAACGACACCGAATATTTCCACTTCGGCTCCTGTGGCTTCCTCTCCTATGGTCGAAGCAACCCCTGCTCCTTCTCCTTCTTCTCTCGGTAGTTATACCGTGGCGAAGGGAGATACGTTGAGCAAGATTGCACGGACTCATGGAATGAAAGTGGCAGACCTCAAGGCCTTGAATGGCATGAAGTCAGACAATCTCAAGATTGGTCAAGAGATGAAAGTGAAAGGAAGTTCTTTTGCTTCAGTCGCAACAGCGGCTCCTGCAGCTCCGCTCGCTTCGACTCCTAAGGCAACGGTTGCCTCAGTTGCTCCTGCGAAGACTCACACAGCAGGGGATTATGTCGTTGGAAAAGGCGATACCCTGACCAAGATTGCAAAACAATTTAACACCACCGCTTCCGCGATCATGGCTGCGAATAAAATTGCAGACGCGACGAAGTTGAAAATTGGAATGAAATTAAATATTCCAAGTCAATCTCGCCAACAAGCGATGGAACAAGCCATTCCTGCATCGCCTCTCGGTAAATCAGCAACAAGTGCTGATTTCGCGATGGCGAAATAATGGATGGAAAATTTAATTCTATGAAGCAAACGATCTTAAAATTAGCTAAAACAACATTCTTCATGGTGAAGCTTGTCGTTTACGTGATGATTTCAACCATGTTGTTGCACGTTGCTGTTTTGGGATCCATTGCTGTATGGAATGAACTTAAACCGGTGATGGAAAGTTCGTTTGCGAACGATTCAGAAACCTCTCGGATCAAGTAGAAATATGATTCAACGCAACATAGGCTACCTCCTTTTAGTGATGATGCTCGCGCTCATCTCCGTAGGAGCGATCATGCTTCTGAGCACCAGCGGTCGATTGGCCATGGATGTTCATGCCGATCTCTACGCCCCGTTGCGTAAACAAATGCTCTGGCTTGTGATCGGAAGTATTTTGTGTGTCGTGGTTTCTCGAATCGATTATCACTGGATTACCCGTCACTCCTGGGTCTGGATTCTCTCATCGGCGTTGTTGATGATGATGTGTCTAGCTCCTTACATTGGCAAAAAAGCCAAGGGTGCGGCTCGGTGGGTTCAGCTCGGTGGGTTTACGCTCCAACCGTCCGAACTTGGGAAAGTGGCGTTTGTCTGTTTTCTGGCTTATTGGCTGGGACAGAATCAACGCCGCATTCACGAGTTCGGGCGGGGGGTCGCGGTCCCTGTCGCGGTTCTGGGAGTGTTCGCGATCATTCTCGCCAAATTTCAACATGACCTCGGTTATACCGCTCTCATGGGAGCTGTTCTCTTTAGCATGCTTCTTTGTGCCGGAGTGCGATGGTATTATCTCGCCCCGATTCCTTTTTTTGGAATTAGCGGAATTCTCGCGATTGCTTGGGTGATGCCCGAACGTCAGGGACGTTTGTTGGCCTTTATGGATATTGAAAAATATAAGCAAGGCGATGGATGGCAGGTTTATCAAGCCTTGGTGGCATTAGGCTCCGGAGGGACTGAGGGTCTCGGTCTTGGAAATAGCCGCCAGAAAATGTTTTGGCTTCCAGAAGCGCATACGGATTTTGTTTTTCCGATTCTCGGAGAAGAATTAGGCGTTTGGGTCGCCTTGACAGTTGTTCTCGCTTTTCTCGTGATGACCCTTTGCAGTGGTTGGATTGCAATGCATGCTCCAGATGCCACAGGCGTTTTACTCGGAGTCGGAATCACCACTCTTTTTGCGGTGCAGTCCCTCATGAATCTTTGTGTGGTCACCAGTCTCATGCCGAATAAAGGGGTCCCACTTCCTTTTATCAGTTATGGAGGATCGAGTCTGATGATGTGGATGGTCTGCGTTGGACTTCTTTTTAATTTGCAGCGTCAAGGGGTTTACGAATCCGATCATCCCGCGCCCCAACCGTTGAAGAAGGCAACCATTCGTTTATGAGTTCTTTAAGAGTCGCGATTGCATGTGGAGGAACGGGAGGACATCTTTTCCCGGGAATCGCTGTGGCGCAAACGCTTCACGAGCGTGGACATGAAGTGATGCTTCTCGTTTCGGCCAAACAAATTGATGCCGTCGCATTGAAGGACTATCCGAGCTTCCGTGCGGAAGTCGTTCCCGGAATGGGATGGACCGGAATTAATCCCCAAGCGATTCGTTTCTTTTTCAAAGTCCTTCAAGCTCGCACGGTCTGTCGTGGATTATTTAAATCGTTCAAACCTCACGCGGTTTTGGGAATGGGCGGTTTTACGAGTGCCGTTCCATTGATGGTGGGACGTCGCATGAAGGCCGCGACCTATTTGCATGAGTCCAATGCAATTCCCGGACGTGTGACCAAACTGATTGGCAAACAGGTTTCCAAAGTCTTTTTGGGTTTTGAAGAATGTGCTTCGTATTTAGAGGGAGCCGACACGGTCGTTACGGGTACGCCGTTACGAAAAGATCTCGTTAAAATTTCTCGAGAAGAAGCGATCGCTCAACTCGGCTTAAATCCGAGATTGAAAACAATTTTAGTCATGGGCGGAAGTCAAGGCGCTCGCGGCGTGAATGAGCTCGTTTTGAAATCTCTTCCGCTTTGGGAACGTGAAAAGGACCGTTGGCAATTCATTCACCTCACGGGTGAAATGGATGCGACGATTGTCGATATTAACTATCGTCGCTCCCGATTGAATGCGTACGTGAAAGCATTCTCGGCCAACATGGGGCAACTTTTAAGTGCTTCCGATCTCGTGATTAGCCGATCCGGCGCAAGTAGCTTAACCGAAATTTCAGCTTTTGGATTGCCGAGCATCTTGATTCCTTTCCCGGCAGCGATTGACGATCATCAAACGTTAAATGCCCGAGTCTTTTCGAATGTCGGAGCCGCTTATTTAGAGGCGCAGTCGAAACTCACTCCTGAAATGTTGGATGTGAAGGCTTCTGAAATTCTCAATCAAGACGATCGTTTAGCGGCGATGAAAGCCGCCTCCCTTGCTCTCTTTAAGACGGATGCATCGGAAAGAATTGCAATCGAAATTGAAAAAGGAACTTCGTGAAGTTGTTCCGCGAAATCCTTGCCGTGAGCGGCGCTCGAATCCATCTTCTCGGTGTTGCCGGAAGTGGAATGAGTGGATTGGCTCGCCTTTTGCTCCAGCTCGGTTATCGCGTTTCCGGTTCTGATCTTCAGCACTCCCGTGGAATCGAAAAGTTGATGGAGATGGGACTTGTCTTTTCGCAAGGCCATGCAGCGAATGAACTCGGTGAAGTTGATCTCGTGGTTTA
>JAZKBH010000252.1:0-25618 GCA_040388725.1 Verrucomicrobiota bacterium | reverse complement strand
TCCTCGGCCATTCGCGAAGATAACGTGGTGCGTCGTCAAGCGGGTGAACGCGGGATTTCGTGTATTCGTCGCGCGGAGTGTCTCGCAGTTTTAAGCGAACAAAAACAACCCTTGGTTGTTGCCGGAATGCACGGGAAGACAACGACGGCCTCGATGTTGGCGTACGTTCTTCGTTCGGCAGGATGGCGTTGCGCGCATTATATCGGTGCTGAAATTCCGATTCTCGGAGAGAGCGCTTCCATTGATGAAGGTGAACATTTTGTCATTGAGGCCGATGAGAGTGATGGAACGATCACGCTTTTTAATCCTCGTCATTCATTGCTTTTAAATATTGAAGAAGAGCATCTCGACCATTACGGAAATTTAGAATCGATTCTGAAAACCTTCCGTGAATTTATTTCAAACACCACCGGAAAAGTCGTTTACTGTGCGGATGATAAGAATGCGCTTCTGCTCTGCTCTCATCATGCGACCGCCGTGAGCTACGGTTTCGGAGGACAATCCGATTACCGTGCGATCGAAGTCCGTAGTCAAAATTTTTCCTCCCAATTTCAAATTCAATGCCGCGGGAAAATTTTAGGAACCGTTCTTCTTCAGATCCCGGGGATGCAGAATGTCAGTAATGCATTAGGGGTCGTGGCATTAGCGACGGAACTCGGGGTTCCTTTTGATGCGATTACCCAAGCGTTGAATCAGTTTCGAGGAGCGAGCCGTCGCTTTGAAGTGAAATTCCGCAGCAATGAATTTATGGTGGTCGACGATTACGCCCATCATCCGACGGAAATTAAGGCGACGCTTGCAGCAGCCAAAGCAGGCGGATGGAGTCGAGTGATTGCTCTTTTTCAGCCGCACCGTTACACACGGACGCAATTGCTCTTTAATGAATTTGTTGGAGCCTTTTCTGATGCAGATCTTGTTTTTCTCACCGACATCTATGCGGCGAGTGAAATGCCGATTGAGAACGTGAGTGGAAAATCACTCGCGGATGCTGTTAAAAAATCGGGTGGAGTTTCAAAAGTGGAATACGAAGCAAGTCTTCAAACCCTGCGTAAACGGGTCTCCCGTGAAATGCAGCCCGGAGATCTTCTGTTGACTTTGGGCGCAGGGAATATTCATCAAGTGGCTCTTTCACTCGCACAAGAGTTGACCTGGTTTTGTGAAATGAAAAAGCTCGTGGGATCCGAGACCAAGCTCCTTCGCCAAGAACCGATGAGTAAACACACTTCGATGAGAATTGGCGGACCCGCTCAATTCTGGTGTGAACCGGCGAGCGAAATCGATCTCGTTGCCATTGTCCGTTATGCCCATCAGCATGCGATTCCGATCACGTTAATTGGACGAGGATCCAACTTACTGGTGCGGGATGGGGGGATTTCAGGAATTTGTATTCACTTGGGACATTCTTGTTTTTCTTCGATTGAAGTCGAAGGAGAAACTTTAAAAGTTGGGGCAGGGGCCCGTTTGAAGTCGGTGACCACCGAAGCCCGTCGCGCCAAAATTGGCGGATTGGAATTCATGGAAGGAATCCCCGGTAATCTCGGGGGAGCACTTCGAATGAATGCGGGAGCGATGCAAGGGTGGACGATGGCGAATGTTCAGGATGTGAAGATGCTCGACCTTCAAGGGAACTGGCATGTGAAGACCCGTGAAGAGATTGAAGTCTCTTATCGTTCGGTCCCTCTCTTTAAAACCCATATTGCCGTGAGTGCAACTCTCGTGGGGAAACGTGCCACTCAAACGGAAATCGATGAACGCCTGAAGCAATATAGCGGAAAGCGTTGGGACTCTCAACCGGCAGCGCCGAGTGCTGGTTGTATTTTCAAAAATCCCGGAGAATCTCCTGCCGGAAAACTCGTCGATGATCTCGGTTTAAAAAATCTTCATGTTGGCAAGGCACGAGTTTCTGAAGTGCATGGTAATTTTATCGTGAATGATGGAGGCGCAACCGCGCAGGACGTCCTTCAATTGATTTCACAAATTCAGACCACTGTAAAAGAACGTCGAAATATTGCGTTGGAAACAGAAGTCATGGTGATCGGAGAAGATTTATGAGTTTGAAGAAAATTGCTGTTTTTAAAGGAGGGCCTTCCAAGGAGCGTGAAGTTTCTTTGAGAACGGGGGGTGCAATTGCGGATGCCTTGCGAACCAAAGGATATTCGGTGGAAGAGGTCGATATTCAAGGACCTGATTTTTCAATTTCATCGGATGTCGATTTTGTTTTTATCGCACTTCATGGAACCTTCGGAGAAGACGGTCAGATTCAATCCATTTTGGATCAGCGTCAGATCAAATATACCGGATGCGGAACGCATGCGAGTGCTTTGGCTTTTGACAAAGAGAAGAGCAAAGAATGTTTTAAGATTTATCAAGTCCCGACCCCTCAAGGGGAATCGCTTCGTCATGGAGAAAAGACCTCCCTCCGTGCTCCTTTGGTTTTTAAACCAGCCTGTGAAGGTTCGAGTATCGGACTCGAGATGGTGCATCAAGACGATCAAATCGACGCCGCATTTCATCGCGCTTGTCAGCATGGGAAAATTATTTTGGCCGAGAAGATGATCCAAGGACGCGAGCTCACAGTCGGAATTTTGAATGGAGAGGCGCTTCCCATCGTTGAAATCCGACCCAAGACCGGAACGTACGATTATCAAAACAAGTACACCGCCGGTTGTACTGAATATGTTTGTCCCGCTCTTCTTTCCGAGAAGACAACTCAGGCGGTTCAATCCGCTGCGGTGAAAGCCTATCACGCTCTCGGCTGCGAAGTTTATGCCCGCGTCGATGTGCTGATCGATGCGAATGAGACGCCTTGGGTGCTCGAAGTGAATACGATTCCGGGAATGACCGCGACGAGTCTTTTACCGAAAGCCGCGAAAGCCGTGGGAATGGAATTTCCTGAATTGTGCGAAAAGATCCTGCTCTTCAGTGAGCAAAAATATCGGAGAAACGAATGAAAAGAACGCTCTTTGTGACCCCTAAACGTCGCGATGTCCATACCCTCTATTCGGAAACGAAGAAGATGCATCTTCAAAAGAAATTGCGTCAGGGATCGATCTGGGTGTTGTGCGCGATTTTGACCTTTGCGGTTTTAGGTTGGCTCACGCATTGGGGCGTTCAAGCGGCCATTCGTTGCCTCGTCATGGATAATCCTCGTTATAACTTAACGGAGATCGAGATCGAGGTTCAAGGCTCCCTCCAAAAAAGAGACGTCTTACGTGCATCGCATATCGAAAAGGGGATGGGATTAATGAAGATTGATCTTCATCAAGTCCAACACGATATTGAAAAAATGCCCTATGTGGCTGAGGCAGAAGTCTCCCGTCATCTTCCGAATAAAATTAAAATCCGGGTGACCGAAAGAATTCCGATGGCGCGTTGGACTTGTCCTGCTTCCGCGACTCGGATGCGTGAAGTTTTCACCATCGACCGAGAAGGGGTGTTGATCCGGAGTCGTTCCAACGAACAACAAACTCTGCCTGAAATTATAGGATTTAAACTCGCAGATCCTGAACCCGGACAAAAAGTGGAGAGCAATGAAGTTCTCGCGGCGATCCAACTTCTCAAATACATGGAACGGACTTCGCTACGAAGTGTCATGAACGTTCATTCGATTGATGTCTCCTCGTCTTATACGCTGCAAGTGGTTTCAGGCGAAGGAATGGTCGCTCTTTTCCGGACGACCGTCATTGATCAACAATTAGAGAGACTCGGAAAGATTATCGAAATTTCACGTCAAAAAGAGAATCCCATCGCCACGGTCGATCTGACGTTAGATCGCAATGTGCCGGTGACCTTTGTGAATCGTGGAGAAATGTAAGAGTAGAAAAAGGAGGATGTGATGTTCTGGAAAAAAGAGAGAAACATCGTTGTTGCGGCGGAAATCGGAAGTTGCAAGGTCGCGGTTGCGGTCTCGGAACTTCGTGAAGACGGCTCATTATTTTTAATGGGTGTCGGCGAAGCCCCTTCGGGAAAAGTACGGAAATGTGAAATCACCGATTTTCAGACGTCTCAAGATTGTCTGAAAGATGCGTTGCGTGATGCCGAAGAAAAAACCGATGTCGCGATTCAAGAACTCTACCTCGCTTTAGGAGGCGCTCATATTCGCTCCGTGAATACCCGCGTTTCGACATCGATCGAAAACGAAGGGGATGAAATTCACGAATTTGATTTGGAATCGCTCCGTCAAAAAGCTCAAGAATATCCTGCTCCCGCCGAAGCGGTTTTATTGCACGATCTCCTCCGTCATTATTATTTAGATGATGGTTCAACCGTTCCCAATCCCGCCGGACTCTCTTCCAAGAAAGTCTACGCGGACTATCATTTGGTCTACGGCCTTGCCACACGACTCCAGACGACGCTTCGTTGTGTGAAGGATCTTTCCATTGATGTTCCCGGATACTCCCTCAGCTCTTATGCAACAGCACAAGCGGTTTTAACGCATGCGCAAAAGCAAACGGGCTCCATCGTGATCAATTGTGGTGGAGGAGTGACGGATTACATTGCTTACGATCGTGGTGCGGTGGTTCACACCGGCGTTTTGGGAGTGGGTGGAGAACATTTGACGAGTGATCTTTCGATCGGATTAAAAATTTCTTTCGCGAAAGCCGAAGAACTTAAACGAAAAGAAGGATCGGTTTTCTTGGATGAATCCCTTGAAAAAGAAATCGCGATTCGGGATCTGAATTTCAGCGATCGTCATATCTATCGTGAATCTTTAGTCACAATTCTTCGTTCCCGTCAGGAAGAGATGTTAAAAATCATTATAGAAGAACTCTCCGAGCAGGCCTTCTGGGGTGATTTCGGTGGCACGATTTATCTCACCGGCGGCGCTTCTCAGATGAAGGGATTACTCGAGCTTGCTCGTGAAATTTTCCCTCATGCCGTGGAACTCGCCAAACAAAAGCCGATGGAAGGCGATCAATCGTATTTGAATCGTCCTGATCTCACGACGATCTTCGGGCTTTTGCAATATGCCCGTTCCGATCAGATGTATAATCCTCCCGTTCGAGGATGGGGTCGGATGCAACAATCGTTCCGTAAAGTGTTAAGCGCATTAAAACTGCTGTAAGCGTTGGAGAAAAGAAGGAGGCCGTATGATCGATCTACGTGGTAAACATGATGAACTCACCGGAGGAGCCAATCCTCAACTTCGTTTCCGTGTCCTCGGACTCGGACGCTCGGGAATCGCGACGTTAGATCGTCTGGTTCTCGGCGGTTTTGAACATTTGGATATGGTCGCCGTCGATACTGATGAGCAGACCCTCATGAGTACGGTTCTTCAACGGCGTCTTCTTTTGGGAGAAAAAATCTCAGGAGGACTCAGTTGTTTTGGCGATCCTCAACGCGCTTACGAAATTGCACAGAGTGAAGAAGAACCCCTTCAAAGAATTTTAGAGGGATGCGATTATTTATTGATCGCGGTCGGATTTGGGGGGGGAACCGGCGGCGGAATTCTTCCTAAAATTTTAGAGATGGCACAAGCCGAGAGAATTCAAACGATCGTCTTTGGAAGCCTTCCTTACGAGTGCGAAGGAGAGCAGCGTCATGATGTCGCTCTCGAGCAACTCAAACAGGCTCGCTGTGCCGCGGATTGTGTTTTAACGACGGCTTACGATCGTTTAACGCCTTTCTTCACGAAAGAAGCGAGCTATCGCAAAGGATACGAATGGATGCAAGAGACGAAATCCAAAGCGCTTTACAGCATTTTGATGCTTCTCGAACAACCCGGACTTTTCCCGTTAAGCTTTGCCGATTTAAGAAGTCTCTATGGTCGACTCCAAGGGTATGAGACCAGTGAAAACTGTCTCATGGGCTATGCAGAAGGCGAATTGAAGATCGAAAACGAATCGTTACTCGATGATCTCTTGGAAGGACCGTTACTGGCAGGTGAAGATGTCTGGCGTGAAATGGATCGTGCTTTGCTCTCCATCAGCGGAGGAAAAGAACTCTCCGTGTTGGAAATTCAAGAAGTGATGCGACAACTTCAAAATCGTTTTGCACGTCCTCTTCCTGTGGCCGTCAGCGCTCATTTCGAAGGACCTCAAGATGGGAAAATTCGACTCACCCTTCTTCTCGCTAAAACGAGCGAAAGCGCAAAGCCTCAAGTGATTCGTCATTCCAAGCCTATGGTCATTGCAGAGACTCCGACGCCTGTGGTCTATAAGCCGATGATCGAGACCGAGCCGGTGATTTACCTCGAACTTCCCGAACTCATGAGCGAGGTGGAAGAAGTGCAGGAACAAGAACTTGTTCCTGAAATGGAAATCGTGGAAGCGTTTGAAGAAGCTCCCTTAAGAAATAGAATGCCGACCATGGAGATCGAAGCCTCCGCTGAATCGGAATCCGAATTTGCCTTTGAATTGGCCGGACATGCCGAAGAAGGAGGAAAATCTCGCAAATCGAAATCGAAAAAAGCGAAGCAAGAGGAACTCCCTCTTGAAGCGCCGAATCGAGGACGATTCGAAAAAGCCTCCGAGACCTTCTGGAAGGGCGAGAACCTCGATCAACCGACCTTCAAACGCCGCCGCCTCTATATTCGACTTTAAAGTCAAAGAGATTTGAACCGCCAAGGCGCCAAGAACGCCAAGGAAAAGGCAATGATTTTAGGTAAATTCAAATTTCCGAAATTCTTTATCCGTTAAACTCCGCTTCCTCTGCGGTGAAAATGTCTTTAGCGTGGCGTCGTGGCGTTTTAATTGTTTTAAAAAGGAGATTCCATTATGAGAATTGTTCGTATCCAAACTTCATCCGGTCAAATTCATCATGGCTCACTTCAAAATGATGATTCCATCCATCGTATCGAGGGAGATATTCTCGGCGATTATCAAGTCACGAACGAAAAGATTTCGGGCAAGCGATTAGCTCCCATTGCCCCATCGATGATTTTTTGTATCGGCCTGAATTATCGCCAACATGCCGAAGAGACGGGAGCCAAAATTCCGAAGTTTCCCGTGTTGTTCATGAAGGGAATCAATACCGTTCAAAATCCAGGCGATCCCATTTTGATTCCGACCAAGCTGGCCAGTCATCAAGTCGACTATGAATGTGAGCTGGCGGTGGTAATTGGAAAAACGTGTAAGAATGTCAGCAAAGAAAAGGCATTGGAGTATGTCCTGGGATATACGGTGGCGAATGATGTCAGTGCACGCGATTGGCAGAAAGATTTCGGCGGGAGTCAATGGTGCCGTGGAAAAACCTTTGATACCTTTTGTCCTCTCGGTCCTGTTTTGGTCACTCCGGATGAAATTCCCAATCCGAATGCGCTCCAACTCAAGACGACGATTAGTGGAACCGTTTATCAAGATCTCAACACGAACGATATGATTTTTGACGTTCCGACGGTCATCGAATTTTTAAGCGGCAGTACAACATTACTTCCAGGAACCGTGATTTTAACCGGAACTCCTCAGGGCGTTGGAATGGCCTTAAATCCTCCTCGCTGGCTGAAGCCCGGTGATGAAGTCCGAGTCGAGATCGAAAAAATTGGGGCGTTGATCAATCCTGTTTTGAACGAGCCTTAAAAAAGACTTAAAACAAAATAGCCACAAAGAGGCGCAAGATGCACAAGGTTAAGATCCTTTTAAGGTTGAGATTGCTTTAAAACTTGCGCCTTTTGTGCTTCTTTGCGGCTATTTTATTTGTATTTATCATCGTCACGTCTGGGAGAGCGAAAGAAGCAAATCCACTTTCGAGATCGTTCCCATCAATTTCCGATTTTCAACATCCTGAATCACCGGAATTCGCTCTCCATCATGAGTGGAAAAAAGATGAAGGGCCTGAGTGAGATCCATTTCCGGGGTTAAAAACGGAAAGTCTTCTTTGACGATATCAATCGCCAGCACAGAGTCCGCGAGCAGGTCATTATTGAGATACGGTTTCATATCATGGAGCGAAACCGCTCCTAAGAATCGTTCATGTTCATTGACGACATAAACATAGTTCATTCGATTGGTCGCGAAGACCTGGGCGATTTTTCCGAAAGAGGAGATTGGACTGACCCAGGGCGGATTTTTTTTAACAAGATCGCGTACCCGCAAAGTTTTCCAGGCGGGGAGAGCCGATTTTGGAGCGTGAAGATTTCCATAGATCGGACTTTGATCCAAGGCTTTGACCACGGAATAAGCGGCCACGCAGGAGAGCATGAGAGGAAGAACAATGTCATATTGAAGGGTCATTTCAAAAAGCATGATAATCGCCATCAGGGGAGCTTGAGTGGTCGCGGCGAGGAAACAGCCCATGCCGACTAAGGCATATCCGCCGGACCATGCCGTGAAATGAGATCCAAAAAAGAGATAAACGATTTTTCCATACAGACATCCAATCGTTGCTCCCACGAAAAGAGTTGGCGTGAAAACCCCTCCTACCGCTCCCGAGCCGACGGTCGCTGCCGTGGCAATGAGCTTCGTGATTAAGATCAAAACCAATGCACTCCAGAGCCAGTCTTGATGTAAAATGGAATTTACGACGGAGTAGCCATTTCCCCAGACTTCCGGTTGCAAAATCGAAACGACACCGACGACGAGACCTCCTGCCGCGAGTTTGAGATAGAGAGGAAGTTGAATTCGTGAAAAAATAGATTTTCCTGCATCAATCGCTTGAAGAAAAACAGGAGAGAGAAATCCCGCAACAACTCCCAACGCTAAATAAAATAAAAGCTCCCAATTCGAAGCAATGTGAAAGGCGGGGATTTGAAACGCAGGCCCTGAACTCAATAATTGATGAACGGTCACCGTCGCGACGACCGAACTTAAAACGAGAGGACCTAACGTTTCCATGGCAATGGAGCCATAAACAATTTCTGCGACGAAAAGCGCTCCAGCGATCGGTGCATTATAGGCCGAAGCAATTCCTGCGGCCGCTCCACAGGCCGAGAGAAGTCGAAGCCGGGGAGAAGTGAAGGAGGCTTTGCGTCCGACGAGAGAAGCGAGCATCGCCGAGAGTTGGACCATTGATCCCTCTCGTCCGATCGATCCCCCGGAGGCAATCGTAAGAAGAGAGGAAGCGCTTTTCACCAGCGTGGAGCGACTTCGAATCACGCCATCGCCGACACCGACGGCTTCCATATAATCAGGAGCCCGTGAGGTAAACTTCGTTCCCCAATAGAGAATCAAACCGGAACCGAGACCGCCAATCACGGGAATGAGGAGACGATATTGCCACGGCAATTCCAGGGCCGTTTGAACCAATCCCTCATGATGTCCGGTCAAAATCCATTGAACTCCATGAATCGCTTCTCGAAATAAAACCGATGAGAGCGCTCCGACGAATCCGACAAGTCCTGCCCAGAAGAGAGCGACGATCGATTCTCCGGGATGCAACCTTTCTGAGAGCCACAACCGAACGCGGAGAATTTGACGGATGTTGGACCGGAGCATGGAAAATCTTTTAACGGTTCGAATCGCCCTTGATGAGATGATATTCAATGCTGTCCGTTAAGGCGATCCACGACGCATCAATGATATTGTCGGAGACCCCCACGGTATTCCAGGTGCGATGTCCATTGCTCGACTCGATGAGAACACGCGTCTTCGCTGCGGTTCCTGCATTCGAGTTTAAGATTCGGACTTTGTAATCGGTCAATCGGATCTCGGCGATTTTCGGATAAAATTTCACGAGCGCGGAACGGAGGGCCGCATCCAAAGCGTTGATCGGACCATCCCCTTCGGAGACGGTATACATTTTTTCACCATTCACGACGATTTTGACCGTCGCTTCGCACGCATCGAAAGCATGTTGCGAGTTACGACGGAAGGAGACGTGATACTCTTGTAAAACAAAGTACGGCTGTTGCTTCTGCAAAGCCTTGCGAATCAAAAGTTCAAACGAAGCATCGGCCGCCTCGAATTCATAACCTTTGTTTTCCAGTTCCTTGATCTGATCGAGAATGACTTTGGTCTCCGCTGATTTTTCATCGAGCGCGATTTTAAGTTCTCTCGCCTTGAGCATCACATTCGTTCTTCCGGAAAGTTCTCCGACGAGAACGCGCTGAGAATTTCCGACGAGTTCGGGCGTGATATGCTCATAGCTATGTCCGACTTTATTGATCGCGTTGACGTGCGTTCCTCCTTTATGAGCGAAGGCCGCTGTCCCGACAAAAGGGGCTCGGATATTGTGACGCTGATTCGCGATTTCATCGACAAACATCGAGAGTTCTCGGAGCTTGCTTAAATTTTCAGAGGTCACGACCGGAAGTCCCATCTTTAATTGAAGATTCGGAATTACCGAGACGATATTACAATTTCCGACCCGTTCCCCGAATCCATTGATCGTCCCTTGAACTTGAAGGGCGCCTTCTTGGATCGCAGCAAGCGCATTCGCAACGCCGCAGCCACTATCATCATGAGTGTGAATACCGAGTTTCGCAGAAACGACTCCGCGCAGAGTCCGTGTGATCTCAGCCACTTGAGAGGGGAGCGTTCCTCCATTGGTATCGCACAGAACGACATAATCGGCCCCGGCATCGGCAGCGGCTTGAAGGCATTTCGTCGCGTACTCGGGAGAATTTTTATACCCATCAAAAGCATGTTCCGCGTCGTAGATGACCTCACGGCCCTTCGATTTCAAATAACGAACGGTATCGGCAATCATCGCAATATTTTCTTCGGGAGTTGTGCGAAGGACCTCCGTGACATGCAGAAGCCATGTTTTTCCATAGATCGTCACGACCGGAGTTTCGGATTCTAAAAGGAGACGGACTTGAGGATCCTCTTCGACTTTGATTCCTGCACGACGTGTGCTCCCAAAGGCTGCGATTTTGGCATGCGTTAATTTCAGCGACTTCGCTTGTTGGAAAAATTCGATATCTTTGGGATTCGATCCGGGCCATCCCCCTTCGATATAATGAACGCCAAAAAGATCGAGACGTTCTGCAATGCGAATCTTGTCAGCCAACGATAAATTGATTCCCTCACCCTGAGTTCCGTCGCGCAGGGTCGTGTCGTAGAGCGTGACTTGATTTTGCATAAGGAAGTTATCCCTAGCGGTTTTTAGTCAAAAGACAAGGGGAGGAGATCAAGGAGAAAACGGAGTAAAAGACTAAGGCGTCGCATCGCTCCGCCCTCCCAAGGGAGGGGCGAACGGTGTGAGCCTTCTTGTCAGTTTAATAAGGATACTTCCAAAAACTCCGGACTCTTACGGTTTCAACCCGGCTTCAGCAGTAATAAATTCATTCCACTTTTTAGTCCATTCCGGTTTCACTTCATGCCCTGAGAGGGGAAGATTCATCATCTCTATTTCTCCCGCCAAAACATTAAACGCGGCATACACCGAGGAAGGAGGGCAGGTGGTATCAATAAACCCATTCGAGATCAGCGCTTTCGCTTTGATGGTGTAAGCAAAATTGACGGTATCATAATAACGAGAGGCTTCGAGTTGCTTCGGATCTAAAGCGCCCTCTTTCACGGCACACCAACGCGGCCATCCGGCCAAACGTCCTGCGACAGGACCCGCATGGTCGCATAACGCGGGGACATTTGAAGCAAAGGCAGTGATTTGCGGACAAAGATAAGCACTCACAATCGACTGTCCTCCTCCCATGCTCGACCCCTGAACAATAAACTGTTTTTGATTCCACTCCGGACGAGAGGTCAAATATTTGCCTCCGCGATAGCAGGAAGAAAACATGCGAAGAAAATAGGAAGTCTCTCGGCTCTCTCTGCCTTGATGAGACCAATCGAGCAACGCTTTTTGTCCAAGCTCCTTATAATACTCAGGGGGTTGGCCGTTTTCAATATCATGAGGATTGATATCCATCGAGATCGCCCCCCGGCTCGCAAAGTTGCTGACGAGATTGGGGTTCAACGAATAAATTCCCGCGTAATTCACACACATCACAATTGGAAAAGGTCCTGCTCCCTTCGGTTTCGCAAAAAAACCGTGAATCTTGCTCCCCTGGATATTGTTCATCGTGATGCTGTAGACTTCGATATTCGGAATCGTCGTTGCGACGGGAGTTAATACTTCTTCGAGAGGGAGAGCATCCCAACTCTTTTTTTGTTCATCCCAAAAAGAATCGAAATCACTCGGTTTTGGGAGAGAAGGCTGAATTTTTTCGGGTTCACATCCGGCACCGCCGAGGGACGGTTTATCGCCGAGCAGGGGAGAGGTTATTTTTAAAAGCGCAAACCCCGGCTTTTCCCAAAGGTGCTCAACCGTCAACGTTGGGGTCTCTGTCGTAAAAGTAAAATCGCCTTCTTCAGAGGGCTTTTCCTGATTTCCTTGTTGAACGGCATAGTGAACTTTAAAATCGGGAGGAATCACTCCATCGACTCCCACTTTAAAAACCGCTTTTTCTCCCACCTTATAAAGTGCGGTCTGTGGCTCCTCTTGAACGGTCAGTTGGAAGGCTGGTTTTGTCGGAGCCGGAGTCTCGGCGGAAAAAGAGAATAAACAAAGAGAAAGAAAAACAAAAAGAGAGACGAATGAGAGAGAGATTTTTTTCATAGTTTTCGGCATGGGGTTAACTGGAATTTTATTAGAATCAGATGTAACTGAAAAGGGATTTAATGTCGATCGCTTTGATGCGCCAAAAGTCTCTCGATTTTTTTACGATGGATGAAAATGAGAGTCATCGTACTGAGGACTCCAAATAGAATCCACGTCGAGGGCTCAGGAACGGCCGTGACGGTAAATTCCAAATCGGATGAAGTGAGCGTAAAATACTCCCGTCATTCCACTGAGCGAAGATTCATAGGGGAAGTCATTTTGAAGAAAATCAGTCGTTCCAAATTTAACGAGCATATAGGTTCCTAATCCCATCCCTTCATCGCTCAATGTGAATTTTAATGTCGTTCCTGACCTAGAAAAAAACTGTGCCTCGATCCAGTGGCTCGCTCAAGCCTTGGAAATGAAAAGCGACAACGCCTTACGACGAGGAATGAGTGTGATAAGGAAAGAATTAAATAACATGATGACACCGATTTCCTTTATTCTCGGCTCAGGGATTAATTTGAAAGATCTTAAATTTTTTATTTTCAAAAACTTTATTTCCGAGGTGTCCTCGGCTAGGACGATCGATGGATTGAATGGAGTAGAATGGTCGATTCTGAATTTGGTTTTCAATTTGAAGAATAATGGATTTCAAAATTTCGGAAGTGGATTGAGCGTCTGAAAGAATATGGATTTGCTTAGCTCTCTCCTCGATAAGTTTTGCAGGGACTCCGCAAGTATCTTCCAGAAAAAATGAAGCATTCATCGTCCATCCAAATAAGGATTCCGTCGTTGGCGTTTGCGCTATGTAAAGAGATCGTCCCGTAAAAACCGGAAGATAGGCGTTTTCAAAATCAATCCATACACTATTCACGGGGGTGTTTTGGATGATCCAATCATAGGCCTCTTGTTTTTGATCATCCTGTTGAATCGCTCTGCCGTGATGGTCTGCATGAAACTTCATGGGAAGATGGATTTGAAGATTTCCGTACCAGTCTCGATAAATCTCAATGGAATACGGGAAAAGTAAAAGAAGAATGAGAACGATCCCCATCCACTTTCGGTGATGAAAAAAAGCTCTAAAGTAAGGAGCAGCAACAAGAGATAACAAGAATACGGTCATCACTCGGAGTTTGTAATGGGTCATTCCGGGGAAATGGACGAAAAAAAGTAAGCCCATGCAAGGAATTGTGCAGAGAAGTAAAAAGCGAACCTCCATGCCTGTTTTCTCTGAGGATGTTATCAAAATGACATTTTTCCACAATCGCCACGGGATAAAAACTAAAGGAACAATGGCGATGAAAGTAAAATCTCGGAGTTGAAAAAGAACCGTCCACCAATGGAGGTCTGGAGAAAATCCTCCTTGTGTTGATCGGCCTGTCGTTGAAAGAATAAGATAGGGGGAGACCAGGAGAATACCCATTAAAATGGATAAAATTAAAAAGTTTCTTTTTCTTTTATCGATTCGGATCAAATAAGCCGTTGCGCCTATCAGCGGAAGTAAAAACAAAAGACAAAATGGATAAAAGAAAATACTTCCAGCGACAAGAAAGGGAATTGAAATATATCTCAGCAATGAGGGGTCCTTTTTCAAGCTCTGCACCATGAGGAGTAGAACCATGACGGCCATAGTCCAAGCCAATGGCCATTGATCATAACGTTCGTAAATGAGAGCGGGGGTGATTGATCGAGCCTGTTCCCCCAGTATTCGAAATCCATTCACGGTGGGGCCAACCCATGTGGGGGCGATTGTTGCAAGGATCAGTGCAAACTTCGCTGTTTTCGAGTTCCTATAGAGTGTGATTGAAAGTTTATAAGATAAAATCCAAAAGAGAATATAAGCGATGGCGACGTTCAAGGATGCGGCATGCCCATAAGTCAATGAAAGCGGCGTTCTTAATAAGGAATTAAACCAGATTCCGCCCCACGGGTAATGGAGTATTTGCCCTGCAAAATACGGATTTTCGGGAGGAACTCCTTGAGTCCGGATTGACTCGGAAATCCCCGAATAAATCATTTTATGAATTCCTATTTCATGAAAAATCCATGGACCGGAAAGCAAAAGGGTGAGCAAAGGAATTGTCAGTAGAAGAAATGAATAACGACTTTGAGACTTAAGATAAAAAAAGGTGAGTGAAAAAATCGCTCCCCAAATCGATAAAAGTAACAATAGTTTCACCATAAATCGGATTTTATAGACCTATTTCGTAATTCAAGATGTTTAATTTCATTGATCCGTATTGGGTAAATAAAAGAAGTGCAATGGTGACTTGTCAATAAAGCGCCTCTCATTGAAACAACATGTAGAGAGATCGTCGCAATCGGGGAAGAATTTTATACTCTCCCCGATCTACTTTTATTAGAATGATGGAGTTGACCTGATCTTGCGGTACGAATGAGTGTGATAAGAAAAGAAATAAATAACAAATAACATCGTGACCCCCATTTAGTTTTCTGAGACCTCTCTAGGAAAAAACTTAATACATGGCTCATTATTTGTAAGTGAATGATTTTTTTTAAAAGAAAACATCTCCTTCTTTACCATTGACCCCACTCGAAGACCCTCCTACGGTTCGAGAAGGACTTTATCACTCCCACTTTTGTTCATCTTTTATTTCACGAACAAAAAACCTATCCCCAACTACAAAATTTAAATGCGTTCATAATAACCAACCGAAAGAATAAATATGGGAAAATCCCTCAAGAAAAAGCCAGCGAAGAAAGTCGTTATCAATAAAGGACCGAAAAAGAAAGCCGGCAAGAAATAGTCGATTTTAACGATCTGGCTTCCTTCTCGATTTCCTCGAGAGGGAAGCCTTTTTTTATGTCCAAAATTATTCTCGCACGACGACTCAAAGGCTCAAATTTTGGTAAAAAAGATTAGATTCCATTCATTCTTGGTGCTTTCTCCCTATTTTTAACTTTCTTGCAAATTTAGGGAGATACCCCAATTTTAAGCCACTATGTCAGAAGTTTCTCAATATACCCGTCATGGAGCGTCGAAGATCACCCCGCGCATCTTGAAAGATCTGATGCACAAACTCCCTCTCTTGAAGGTCGAGTTTACTCAGATTCATGCTCCGAAGTTTCCGCATTTAGTCGATCAGCTCGAGTTTTTAGCCGATGTCGTCGAAGATGTCATGGAGGATGCTTACTTGGATCTCCCTTACGAGGCATTAGCGATGGCCTCCTTCGCTTTGATTTATGTGCATAAGCAAATGGATTTAATTCCCGATACTTTGCCCGAGTGGGGATTGTTGGATGATTCCCTCGTGGTACGTGCCACCTTGATGGCCAACGAACGCGATTTTCAAGCGTACGCGGCGGTTCTCGGTTTCGACTGGAAGACCGTGACGACGCAACCGTAAAGAGATCGATGGATGAATGAAAGAGGAAGATCGCAGGAGTGATTCTGCATCGTTTCCAAAAGAGATTTTTAAATAGGGAAATCAGGAAATCACGAAATTTAAAACCAAAAGCTCCGAGGTCTTTTCTTTTCTGTTGCGTTCCCCATTCAACTTATCTTTGAACTTATTTACCGATGACTTCTGTCTAAAGTTTCATTTGCTGAAAAGAGAGCATCCAACGTTGTTTTAATTTGAAGAGAGACCTTTCTTTAATCGCATGAGTGAGCCACGAACATTTCCTTATGAAGCAAGGGTCGTTTACCTCGACAATCTGTACGATCGTTTGGAGTGGTCTTCTCTTTTTCATAATCCTCATCCTGTTCATCTTGATCTTGGAGCCGGAGACGGAGGGTATACCGCAGCGATGGCGGTGAAGCATCCAGAGATCAATTTTTTAGGAGTCGAGCGGCTCAAGGGTCGGGCGATTAAAATTGCGAAAAAATCGCTTCGATTCAATGCGCCCAATTTGAAAGTCATGCGTTTAGAGTCGGCTTATACCGTGCGTTGGCTCGTGAAAGAATCCTCGGTTGAGGCGATGCACTTGCTTTTTCCTGATCCGTGGCCGAAGCGAAAACAACAAAAATTTCGTCTCGTTCAACCGGAGTTCGTAATGGATGTTTTGAAGGGATTGAAGTCGGGCGGCTATTTTCATTTTGCGACTGATCATGAAGAATATTTTGAGGCGGGATGCGCCGTTTTAAGCGCCAATCCTGGCTTTCAAAGGATCGACGACTCTCCCTGGGGAGAGCTTCCTCAGACCGATTTTGAACGTCAATGGGTGGCTCAGGGGAAAAAGATTGGTCGGTCGTTTTGGAAGAAGAAGGGTTGAACCGCCAAGAAAAAGGCAAAGAAACGCCAAGGGGAATCATGAAACATAATCGGTGATCAGTCATTTAAAACTTTGTATTTTCTTTGTCTTTACCTTGACGGTTCAACTCTTGTCTTTCGATTTAAAAATCATTTGAAGTGTTTCGAGATTTAGCGAAACTCCCCGGATGAATTTTCGTCCCTGGAAAATAATGATTTGGTTTTTGGTCTCGGGCCTTTTGGTCTTGAGTCTTGCGATTTTGGCGCTGCATCGAAATGAACAAATTGATTCCCTCTGGATTGTCGTCTCTGGAATTTGTTCGCTCATGTTGAGCTATCGTTTTTATGCCTCTTGGATTTTTGCTAAAATTGTCACCTTGAAAAAGGAACGAAAAACGCCTGCGCATACCATGGAAGATGGGAAAGATTACGTCCCGACGAATCGCTGGCTTGTTTTCGGGCACCATTTCGCAGCGATTGCGGGACCAGGCCCTTTAGTTGGTCCCGTATTGGCGGCCCAGTTTGGCTATCTTCCGGGAACCCTTTGGATTTTGGTAGGAGCGACGTTGGGTGGAGCAGTTCATGATGCATTGATTCTTTTTGCTTCGATTCGCCGAAAAGGAAAATCCCTCGCGGAGATGATTAAAGAAGAAATCGGAGAGGGGATCGGACTGATTTGTAGTTTTGCAACGCTCACGATTCTCATTATTCTTTTGGCGGTCTTAGGACTCGTGGTGGTGCGTGCCCTCGCGGAGAGTTCGTGGGGACTGTTTACGATTGCGATGACGATCCCCATTGCCTTTATCATGGGGATTGGATTGAAGTTCGCTCCGAAGGCTGTGGGAGCGGTCACGGTTTTTGGGGTTCTGGGATTAATCCTTTCGGTGTGGGGTGGTCATGCCATTCAATCCAGTCCGGAGTGGAGCGCTTATTTTTTAAGAAGCGAAAAGACATTGGCCTGGACGATGATGGCTTATGGATTAGCGGCCTCTTCATTGCCGATGTGGATGTTACTCACCCCTCGTGATTATCTGAGTACTTTTATGAAGCTCGGAATCGCGGTTCTTCTGATGGTGGCGGTGGTGATATTGAATCCTCCCTTGAAAATGCCCGCGATCACTTCGTTTGTCGATGGAAGTGGACTCGTGGTGGCCGGGACGGTGTTTCCTTTTCTCTTTATCACGATTGCTTGCGGAGCAATCTCCGGTTTTCACGCCCTCATTGCTTCAGGGACAACGCCAAAGATCATTGATTGTGAGACGTTGGTGAAACGAGTCGGCTACGGAGCGATGATTATTGAAATGATGGTCGCTTTGATGGCATTGGTCGCGGCCTCCTCAATGGAGCCGGGACATTACTTTGCGATGAATGTGAAGGGGAAGCCCGCGGAAGTGGTCGCCAAGGTGACGGCAGCAGGATATCCGGTGACCGAAGAGCAAATGCAGGATCTTGCGACTCAGATGGGAGAGAAAAATTTGATCGGGAGAACGGGCGGAGCTCCGACCTTTGCGGTTGGAATGGCTGAGGTTTTTTCAAAGGCGTTTAAGAGTCAGTGGGTGAGTTCGTTTTGGTATCACTTCGCGATTATGTTTGAGGCGCTCTTCATTCTTACGACGATTGATGCAGGAACGCGCGTCGGTCGATTCCTTTTGCAAGATCTTTTGGGGAAATTATG
The DNA here is from genome assembly GCA_040388725.1 of Verrucomicrobiota bacterium. GTDB lineage: Bacteria > Verrucomicrobiota > Verrucomicrobiia > Methylacidiphilales > CAMAQI01 > CAMAQI01. The sequence continues at coordinate 7,306 of JAZKBH010000252.1, read as the reverse complement.
GAAGCCGTTAGGAAATACAAAATCGACGGGGGCGAATCTGATGAGCAGTTTTGTATTAGTCTCCGCATGGGGATATTTTCTTTATCAAGGGGTTGTTGATCCTTACGGAGGAATTAACAGTCTTTGGCCGATCTTCGGAATCGCGAATCAGCTTTTAGCGGTCATTGGATTTTGCCTGGCGACGACTCTTTTAATTCACATCGGGAAAGTACGTTACATTGGAATTACCGTGCTTCCTTTGATTTTTTTAGTCGCGGTCACCTTTAGCGCCGGATGGTTGAAAATTTTTGACCCTCATCCCCGCATTGGATTTTTAGCGTCTGCTGCGGAATATCAAAAACAGCTCGCCCAAGCGGTGACGCCGGAGAATAAACGGATCTTGGAGCATTTAATTTTTAATCAAAATTTAAATGTGAATGTCATTGCGATTTATCTCATTTTAGTCGCGGTCATCGTCGGGGGATGTGTATGGAAGTGGCTTCATCATCGTCCGACGTCGTTTGAGTAAATAACCGTTTTAAAGACATTTTCTCACGCGACGACACAACGACGCAACGTTTTCAATACGTTTTCTTTTTTTAAACCCAGATCTTGCATGAAGAATCTTTTTACGATTTAAAATACAAAACTTTTGGGTGAATAGAAAGGGAGGGCGGATCCCGCCCATGCGGGAGAGTCCTCGCTTCTGTTATCCCTCAAAACCATGGCCGCTCCCGCATGGGCGGGATTGGCCCCATTTTAAATGTCTAATGCAAGATTTGGGTTTAAAACAAAAATCCTTAATTTTTTCACGTCGCGGCGTTGTGTCGTTGTGTGAGGTAATGCCTTTTGAAAGCCTTATCGATCCATTTCATGCAAGATGTCGATTTTTGACATATTGCATCTTGCATGAAGCAAGCTCGTGAAGTTTTTTCTGATTTCGGAATGAGAGATCAAAATTGTATCGCTTTGATAATCAATGGGTTGTGATTTCAAGAAGTGAAGTGGCATTCATCCAGCTAATGGAATGTTGAAGTTTAAAACAACAAAAGGAATATAGAATGAACTCACCTATCAAAACTTGTGCAACATTGGTGCTTGGCGGATTAATGCTCTCTTTGGTCGCTTGTAAAGACCGCGACAACAACAAAAAAGGGGATATTAAAACATTTGAAACAGAACGCGCAAAATCTGCGATTAACAATTATCAAGAAACAGGAAGTAATGACTCCAAGGCTCACGTCGAAAAAGCGTTTGCTGATCTTGATCAAGAAATTCGTGAATTGGAAATTCGCGTACAAGCCACCACCGGTGAAAAACGGGCTGAAGCTCAATATAAATTGGATGCTCTTAAGAAACGTGCATCTGAGCTTCGTACCGATTACAACGAAACCAAATTCAATCTCTTGATTGATGATATCAAAAAGACCGTATTCTAATTTTATCGTTCAAGGCGCTCCTCATCGGAGCGCCTTGAATGGTTACCGAAATCCTTATGAAAAAATTACTTTTCAGCGCCCTTTTAATTCTCCCTCTGATTCTCACGGTTGCTTGTTCGACGAGCTATAGTGATAAAGACCGTCATTCCCAATCGAGCAAAAGCGGCATCCGTGTTCAAGAGAAGACGATGCGATTTAAAGCGACGGTTATTAAGCATCACGATAATGGAGATGTCTATTATACGCTTCTTTCAACAACGGGTGGTGAATACTATCCGACGAACCTCGAATTCCCTTACCGTGAAAATGGCCTTCATCTTCAAGTCTATGGTGAAACCGAGGGATATGCTCGCGGTGGAAAAATGAGAGCGTTTCACATCATTGATATTAGCTCGAACTAAAATTTTAAAGTCGCCTCTCATCATGAAAATTTGAAGAGAGAGCTTTAAATGAAAGCGTCTGGAAATTTCGATTTCCGGGCGCTTTTTTTTTGGAATTTTTTCATTAAACCAGATTCATCATTGAAAATCGGTTTTATCTATAAGTCATAGATCAAAGGGGGTAGAAAATGAAGGGGCACAGGCTTTGTGCCTCGGAAGGCAGTGGGCCACTGCCCAATCTTTCGCCTCTCTTCGACAGAATGCAGGTTAAGAGTGTGCAAATTGCATTTTAGGAACTCTTTTAGGGAAGTCTTAATATTTAATAAGTCCTTATTAGCAAGCATCTTACAGGAGTTGATGAATGTGGCATGTCCCATGCAAAAGAAAAGGTATGAGTCGTCAATATATCCATTCAAATTTAAGTTTATTTGCCATTCTTTTTCTGGTGATGGCGATGGAAAGCTTTGGATCACATTCCCTGACTCCCGCCACTAAAAAGAGTCGTCCTCAAGTGACTGATTGCAGTATTTCTCAAACTTTTCCTGAAGCTCGAATCACCGTCTATTGGAAGGATTCCGATTATTACACTTCTAAATTAAAAAGTTCGAGTGGAGTGATTTTGAAAGAATCTCATGTCGCTGCGGATCCTCGTATTTTTCCTTACGGCAGTAAGATCAAAGTCGAAGGATGGGGAGAGTTTATCGTCGTCGATACAGGTGGTGCAGTGAAACGAAGAACGGCAGCCAAAAAAATGGGAAAGAACTGTCCGGTCATCGATGTCTTTTTTATGAAGAGAGATGACGCGTTGAAGGCAGCACGGATCAATCCCTCTTTCGCTAAAGTCGAAGTCTATAATCCCAAACAACAAGAGAGATCATCATGAAAACAACAGCAGTATTATTAGTTTTAGGCGGAGTCACATTTATTCTTTATTTTATCCTCGGATCCCCATTGCATTATGATGGAGATTATTCCGTAAACGGTTCCTTAATTGATGGAACTGTTTCCGAAGATTTCCTCTTAGTTGTCTTGGGAATTGCACTTTTAAATTTAGGCTCTCTTCTTTACCACTTCATGGGAAAGAAACAGGTCCGCAATGTGCTTCCTTAAGGATCATGCAAAGGATGATTGATTCTTGCAGAAAGCCCTAATTCCTCTTGAATTCAAAAATATAGAAAATATTTAACTCGTTGATTTTGAGGAAGTTGCAGTGGAATTTTAAAATTGGCATCTCGCTTGCAGCTTTTCTTCCAACAAAATTAAAAAGGAAAAATCTATGTTTGAATACATCCTCCATACCCTCCTGACCTACGTCGCAGATCGCCTCGAAGGTATCGAATCATAATCCCCCCTTTCCGTTTGTTCGTGATCGGGCTCATTTATGAATAATAACAACACACTGAATCACTTTTTGGCATTTGCCGCAGCAATCATGCTTTTGATGTTGCTCCCGGCCTTTACTCAGGATCAAGGAAAAGAAAAGAGATCGAGCTTGGCGGTCTCTAAAGATCTTTCTCAGGGCTATGGGCTTCTTTATTTACATGCTAAAAGTGAAGCGCATGCCGAACAAGTTCTGACGTTTCGCGAAAGTCAGGAAGAAATTCAAATGATCGTTCGAGAAATATCCCGACAATCTTCTCAACTTCAAAAAACGATCGAGCAATTTTATAGTGGACGATTGGATGAACTGCCTGAAGAAGTGGGGCTCCCTTTGGTGGAGAAAAACTTACGAGACCAGATGGCTTCGGAAGAATCCTCACAAATTTATTATGCAGAGAAAAGTGTAGCGGATCGGGAGCTTCTTTTGACGCAATGGAAAAATCTTAGCTACGGGTATCATTTGCTCACCGTCATGACGGCATTAGAGCCTGATTCGAGTCGGTCTAAAGTGTTAGAAAAATATGCGGCTCAATGGAAATCTTTGAGAGATCAGCTTTTAGATATCATGTAAGATTAAGCTTCCTTATAGGGGGAACGATCGCGTGATCTCGATCACGCAATCAAGTGCAACGCATTCAAAATCTATTTCTCCTTTGTCGCACCGATCGACTTTCTAGTACAAGGACTCGCATCGCTCGTCCCTCCTCTGAATCAGGTTTCAATAAAGCAATGTGCATCCTGCATGATTTCTCAATTCCATCGATTTTACCCTCTCCTAAGTACTTGATAATGAGGGTGCTGAATTACTTTGAGGAAGGCCTAGTTATTGCAGGTAGTTCTTATGGCTATTAAACGGAATTACGTTTTAGGGGTGATGATGATTGGGGCGATCGGCCAGACCACCATTCCGGAAATTCCCGCCCCTTCGACCGTCGTGGAAATGCATTCCTCTCAATTGGTTAATTTCGAAAGTTCATCCCCTGGAGTTCAGAAAGTCTTATTATCGGCCCTTTCTCTGACGGGGATGAATCTTAAATATAAGTATGGCTCTGCAGATCCTTCCTCTGGAGGACTCGATTGCTCGGGAACGATCTATTACATTTTAAGAAAATTAGGAATTCAAGAGGTTCCGCGTCAGGCGAGCGACATTTATATGTGGGTTCGTAAAAACGATCATTTTAAAGCTGTTTGGAGTACAGATCCTAAGACTCCTGAGTTGAGTGATCTTCGTCCCGGAGATTTGCTTTTTTGGGTGGGGACTTATGACGTGAATCGCGATCCGCCGATTACGCATGTGATGATCTATGCGGGGATTGAGAAGACCACGGGGAAAAGAGTGATGATTGGATCGAGTGAAGGACGTCTTTACGATGGGAAGTCGCGTTATGGGACAAGTGTCTTTGATTTTAGCTTACCTGGTTATCCGCTGCCGAAGTGGGCAGCTATTACGAAGAGTCGCTTTATTGGTTATGGCAAGATCCCTGGAATCGATTCTTTAAATCCTCCTCCGGTTCCCCTGACGCCGGATAACGATCCCGAGATGGTTCCTGAGAAGAAAATTTCGTTGGAGTGATAGAAGAAGTTAAAGACGGTAGCCGTTTTGAATTGAATGGAGTGGCACAGGCCCTGTGCCTCAGGGTATGGGAAAGGCAGACGGCGTCTGCCCCTCCAATCAGTTGGCTACATTAATGAAAGCGCTATAATCTGGTTCTCGCTATCAATGTGGGCATTATTTTTCTTATTCCTCTTCCTCACAAATCCACTTTCTTTTCATGTTTTCAAGCATTCCAAGATAAGGTGGTTGCTCCGTGGTGGATTCGCAGGAGCTCTCCCCTTTTATTAAATCCCAATGACTCGCATTCCTCCGTTTTCCTCTGTGGTGAAAATGGTCTTTAATCTTAAGACTCTTTTTTCAGAACCTTTCACGACAAGAAAAAACCCGCAACTGTATAGACAGTTACGGGTTTTGTGGGTGGGTGCTGGGGGAAATCTTACTTAATCAAAGAGATTTCAACTCGGCGATTGAGCTGTCTTCCGGAAGCGCTCTGATTAGAGGCCACAGGATTTTCTTCGCCCAAGCCTTTGGCAATCACACGTTCGCTCGAGATTTCAAACTTTCCTAAGAGATAAGTTTTAACTGCTTCTGCGCGATCGCGGGAGAGTTTGAGGTTTTCGGCGCTGTTCCCTGTGGAATCCGCATATCCGACGACATAAACTTTCGCTTTGCTATATTCCATCAGAATTAAAGCCACTTGTCGGAGAGTAGGAGTCGCTCCTTCTTTAATCTTGGAGGAATTAACGTCAAAGAGAACATCTCCTTTGATCAACATGTCGAGACGAACTTGAGTTTCTTGAACCTCAAGATCACGACGTGCTTTCTCTAATTCGAGTTTGCGGATCTCTAAGCCTAATTTTGTCTTTTGTTGTTCAATCTCTTCGCTTTTTTGAACCATCAATTTGGCTTTCTCGAGTTCCAATTCCTTTTGTTTTAATTCAAGTTCCTGGGCTTTAATCTCACTTTCTGTAAGAGGCTTGGGGTTGAATTCATTGATCGTCTCCTGGGCGAAGAGGCCCGCGCTCATAAATCCTACGGAAAGCAGGATTAGAAACGCGGCGCGAGTTTTGGAGGCGACGAGTACCGATGGTTTTGTTGTTGTTGTTTTCATAAAGGAATCGGAACAGACGAGCATCGGCTACTGGGGGAACAGGACGAAGCTATTCGAATGATCATCTCTCTCAAAAGGGATATTGTTTTCGGTTAAGTAATCTGTGACGAGGGAGAACAAAATCGATCGGTCCTGTGTTTTGGGGATTTTGAGGCAAAATTGATTTTGAAGATGATTGTCATTCATCGGATCAGGAAGGACATGGTATTCAATCGAACTTTGAATGTGTTTATTTCGAAGGAAATTTTGCAAGGTCATCGCATGATTTTCATCGAGGTAAATTCGATGCGAGTCGGGAGCATCGTACTTGATGTGAATAATAATTTCAGAATCAATGGAGTTTTCGAGGGTTGTTTTCATGGGTTTAATTGAATAGTTGCGGCATCGGCTTATAGAGGTTGGATGCAGGGTGTTTGTTAATTGGAGGCGTGGAAAGTGGAGAGAGGGTTCTCAGTTTTTTCAAGATCGCTTAATACTTTCAAAAGGGAGAAGTAAGTATTTTTTCGACCGATTTGATAAGAGGCGGGTTTTGTTCTCTTTTGTTTACCGAGAACATTGTATGTTTTAAGAAAGGAACGGTGCATACGATTTTTCATGAAGTCTCTTTGGAGTGCGAAAGATAAATTGAGTCTTACTCATCAATATGAAGGCCGAGCAAGTGGCTCAGTTTTTCGAGCATTTTATGGACCGAGAAACCGCGATGTTCAGGACGGGGAAGACCGCCGTAAGTTTGAAGATAGTGCATTGAGTATTTCATATTTACTCCTTAGTTGAGTTATTCGGCCAGTCACCTGAATGGCCCTATAAGTAATCTGCATCGCCTGTGCCAAGTCTAAAAATGAGGTTTTACAGAGTAAAATCGAGAAAAGCAGTGGGAGTCAGCAGAGGACGCCATGCAGAACGCCATTGATAAATGCACGAAATCTAAGTATCAAATCTATAAGAGGGGAGCGGGAGAAGAATCAAAGATACGGCGTGCAATGACATCGGAAACAAATCGTAGTTTTTCGATCACCTTCGGTGAGAGAACAAACGGATAGAGATCCGAGAGTCCCATGCAGCGATTAATGCTGTTCAAAGCGATTGCTAATTCGGACCACGCGGCGATTTTTTCTTCGAAGCTTTTCGGTTTTTGAGAAAACCACGAAATTTCCGGTTTTTCCTGCGGAGAAAGCGCTACTTTTTTGTCGACGAGGCCAAAGTTTAAGGCGACTTCCAGCGTATCTTGGATATGGAGATAGTGAGCCCAAGTTTCCGCCCAGTCTTCCCACGGATGGGCGCTGGCATAGAGGCTAATATATTGGCTCTTCCAATCGGACGAAGGAGAGGATTGATAATAAGATTCAAGCGATTGCGCGTAATCTTTTCTTTCATCTCCAAAGATCTCTCGGAAAGGACGTAGGGCGTGCGTTCCGCTTATGAGTCGGTCCCAGTAATAATGGCCGATTTCATGACGAAAATG
>JAZKBH010000251.1:8442-8920 GCA_040388725.1 Verrucomicrobiota bacterium | reverse complement strand
CACGGTTCCCCCCTCAAAAGTCTTTTTGAGGGATCGCCTGTTTTAAATGTCTTTTCCTTTGCGTCTTTGTGCCTTCGTGTGAGACCGGTTTTCAATGCCTTTCCTTTGTTTTTTCTTTGTCTTTTCTTGGCGGTTCAACCTGTCTTTGCCTCTCTCGTCTTTGAAAAATCCACCGTTGAAATTCCCACCAATCCCGCCCTCAATGAATGGGTCGCCGATTATCCTTTCAAAAACACCGGAAATAAACCCGTGACGATCACTGACATTCGGACGTGCTGCAATTGTACCGCTGCGAAACCAGACAAAAAGACATATGCCGTCGGTGAAGCCGGAAAAATCATGCTGAATTTTAAAACCGTAGGAAAATCAGGCTATCAGGAAAAATACGCAGTGATTACCACGGATGAAAAAACAGATTCCTATGTTGTTTTTATGAAAGGGAACATACCAACTGTCATGGATGAAATTATTCTGACGG
>JAZKBH010000251.1:0-8430 GCA_040388725.1 Verrucomicrobiota bacterium | reverse complement strand
TGGAAAACGGGCGAGCCACGAACTCCCAAGACTCTGACGGTCGGTCTAAAAGCGGGAGCGAAACGACAGTTTCTGAAAGCGGTTTCGAATTCAAAAGATTTTACGGTGAAGATGAGTCCCAATCCTCAGTGCGGAGTCTTTTTAGAGGTGACTCCTCCTCAAAATTTAAAAGGCAGAGCAACAACGCAGATATGTGTCTATACGGATTTTCCCTCAAAAGAACATAGCTTTTTTGAGTTCAGTGCAGGAGCGTTTTAAGGATAGGAATAGTTATGAGGATACGTCTTAATAGTCTCTTTTTGATAGCGGTTCTTTTGTTGGATTTTTCCAACCAACTCTTCGCTGCTTGTTCGAAATGTAAAAAAGTTTCGGTGAGTTTTGGAATGAGTATAAGTACTCTTTCTTCTGCTTCGATGTTAGTAGGTGGAGCAGGGGTTCCATCGTTTACGTTGATGTTGCCGTCTGGGCCTTCTCAAACAACAGAAGACGTAGAGCCTTTTAGAGAGTTTACGGTTATTGGGTCAGCGGGGGCTGCTATTTATCCTCCTGACATCCAAGATTTATTCGATGGATATGACTATGATGGAGATCCAGAGGATCCCGATGAGGCGAGCGAAGAGGAGGGAGGAGGGGTATTTCCTCCCTATGCAGCAACAGGATCTGCTGATTTCTCGATCACATTAGATCCCAACTCTTGTTATCATCTCTATGTAGATGATGCGGATGTGGGCTCTAGTTATACTTTTACGGTTCAACAAGATGGGAGTGAGACCCACAATATCCGGGTGGCTCCTCCTGGAGGTCAAGACAGCGGTGAGATTGGTCAGGGGAAGGTATCGATGAGCAGCATCCATTGGTATTCTTATTTAGGGATGGATGGAGGAACTCTTCGAATTGACCAAAATCAGTTAACGGAGGATCTCTATTCTCCTGCAACGTTGATTTCCATGGTGAACCCCCTGGGGGCGAATAATGAGGTAATTAAAGCGGGTTCACAATATCGGCAACTTAAAACTCTCCAAGCGCTGGCAGATATTGTTACAATATCTTCGAGCCAGTATGAAGTTCGGATTTATCCTTCGGCCCAAGTTGGAGCTAAAATCGTCCAAACGGGTTTATATCAAGTCTCCGGAAACCCAACACAAGTGTGGACTTTTGAAAAGCCATCGACGTCAACAACGACTGTTCCGCAGTTTCAAATTACGAGTGCAAAAGATAAAAGAATAGAGACCTATCTTTTTACTCAAGATATTGCAAACAACGTGTGGACCTTGGATACCCAAAACGGCCAAAAAGTGGAAACACATCAAACGATTGAAGATTCTGCAAATGGGTTAAGGACAGAAATTAGCATTGTCTCACAAATTCAATCCGACAATACACGATCCGTCGTTTCAAAAGTTCTTGAAAAATACAAAACTTTTCCTTGGGGGGAGGGAAAAATTGAGGAGCATGAAGATCCTGATGGAGTGAATTTAACGACGTTGTATTATTATTACGAAAATTCGAGTGACACTACCAACTATTCGAAGCAAAAGGCCATTTTAAATCCTGACGGTTCTTGGACAAAATATGTTTATTATTCTCCTTCGGCGCCGTATTATGGAAAAGTTTGGAAAACGTATCGTCCTTACAAAGATCTTCCTTCTACCTACGACCAAGCAACAGAGACCAATTGTGATGTGACAGAAATTCAATACGGCTTCTCAAAATCTGTTTTTCCGGATTACATTCGTTATCAAGTCGAAAAAATCAATGGCACTACGGTCTCAAAAAAATCCTGGGATCTCTACGACGAACCGTATAATTCACCCAATGGAGTGGCTTACAATGTGGTCACAAAGGATGAGTATAATTATTATGGAACTGCGGATTCCCAAAGCTACCAAGTCCAAAAAATTCAAACTTATTCTTCGAATGGTTATGGAAACGGCGCCCCACTTCCAAATGCTCCTCCCTCAGCTTTAGCAGGTCGAACGGCTTGTATTACTTATCCTGATGGTCGTCTCGATACGTATTGGTATGAATCCGGAAAGTGGGATGCCTCTTCTCATTCTTTTATGCCCGATTCCACAGGCACGGCCTATCGCCAAATGGTGACTCATGGGACGAAGCAGAATTCTTTTGGCATTCCATATCAAACAACCCGTTTTGTAAAAATACTCAATAATCTTGCCTATCGTACCCGGGATGAAGAACAGGTTTACACCGGATCGGATTACCAAACAATCACGGCAATTGATTATCTCAATGATGCTACGGGAAACACGGTCGAAACTCGTCAAAATGGTCGCATCATTCAATCCGCGACGTATATCAGTGGTCAAAAGATCAGTGAGCAAGATGAGACCGGAATAGAGACGACCTATACCTATGATTCTCTTGGTAATCCCGCTTCTGCGGTCCGTAAAGGGGCCTCCGCGACTGTTTATTCTTCTGCAATTCCAGATCAAACGACAGCCACGGTTTATGATGTCTTAGGACGTCAAATCAGTGCGACGATAAATGCAGGGGCTCAATCTCAAACAACAGCTTCGACGTATGATGTCGCGGGACGTATTGCCTCTGAAACGTCACAAGGACTGACGACGTGGCACTCATATTGGAATGGAGGACGAAATCATCAAGTTTCTCAACCCAATGGAGCGACACAAATCACGGAGACCTATATCGATGGTGAGACGAAAAACATCACGGGCACCTCGGGTGTTTCTCAATATTTTGACTATGGAATCGATCCTGTCGGAAATCGATGGACCCGAACTTCCACAGGCTCGGTGAATTCCGCGCGCTATACGAAAACCACGGTCGATCAATTGGGACGAGAAGTGATTACGGAGACTCCTGCCTTTGGAGGAGGGACTCCGATTTACCGCCAATCATTTTATGATGATGCAGGGAGACTTTTCCGCGTTCGGCAGTCAGGGCAGGCCGATCAAATCACGAGCTATGACAATAAAGGGGATCTTTTCCGAAGCGGCCTTGATATCGATGGTGACGGAAAACTGACGCTCGCCTCTATGGATCGAATTACTGAAAAACAGACCCGCTATGAGAAAACGGGAACACAATGGTATAGGATCACGACGACGAAGAACTATCTGAAGGATAACGATGCGACGCCATTGGTGACGCTTCAAAAAGAAGCTTTGGGGGCCACGATCGAGACCCAAACCTACAATGAGTTCTCCCAATTGACTCGTCAAGAGACGACGATTGATCGGGCTGCCAAAATGGTGATCCAAACGACGGATACTCCAGACTCGAGCATTGACGCGGTTTCAGTCTCCATAAATGGACTTTTGGTAAGTCAAAGCAGTACGACCATCTCGACCCCCATCAAATATCGTTATGATGGATTCGGACGTTTTCCGATGGGACGACGACCAGACAAAGCTATAATGCCGATGGACTTCCTATCGTTCAAACGGATGCAGCAGGGAATACCACGACCATCTCCTACTACGCTCAGACCGAACTTGGAGCAGGTCAGCCCAAACGGGTCAATAATCCGGATGGGACGACGACTTCCTATAAATATGATTCTTTTGGACACACCATCCAAGTTTCCGGAAGCTCCACGTATCCTGTTGACTACGACTTCGACCCCTACGGACAGCAGACCAAGATGTATACTTATCGGTCGTTGGCCAATGTCGGAAATAAAGCGCAAGGAGATACGACCTCATGGAGTTACGATCCTTCCACAGGTCTTCTCCTCTCCAAAACGGACGCTGCTGCCAAGGCTGTCACCTATACTTATTATCCTTCAGGACAACTGAAAACCCGTACTTGGGCGAGAGGAGTGGTTGCCACTTATTCTTATAATATTGCAGGAGATCTCACCGGAGTGACTTATTCAGATACCACGCCTGCGATGACGAATATGATAGGCCGCTCGGGTCAGCCTACACAGATTGTCGATGGCTCGGGAACACGCCTCATATCATCGACTCCCACCGGACTTCCCACAGGTCTTAACTACACCATTGGATTGATGAATGGGCTCGGCGTTACTTATGGTTACGATGGATTGGGACGTCTTTCAGCAATCACAGCTGGGGGTCGGGCAACGGGATATGGTTATCGAAGTGATGGACGACTTGATCTCGTGACCCATGGAGGAACCTCAGTTCGTTACGGTTATAAAACCAATTCGGATCTCGTGACGACGACGACCTTCACTCAAGGAGCGGGGACTCGGCTCACGACGACGCGGGGCTATGATTCCGCGGATCGAATCGCTTCAGTCATCAATACGCCGGGAGTTGGGGCGAATATTTCTCGCGCCTATATTTACAATAATCGCAACCAACGAACCCAATCCACATTGGTGAATGGGGACTATTGGAAATATAATTATAATTCCAAAGGTGAAGTGATTTCAGGGGTCAAGAAAAACGCCTCGAGCCAAAATCTTCTCGGACACGACTATGCCTATGCCTTTGATGAAATTGGAAATCGCCTCAATACCACGACCAATGGAAATAAGAGTGATTACGTGGCGAATGCCTTAAATGAGTACAGTTCAAGAACGATCCCTCCGCGGGCAGAAATTCTCGGAACCGCAGATCCAGCTGCTACCGTCACCGTGAATAATGCCCCAGTGCAACGTCAGAACGATCTCTTTTTTGCACAGCTCACGGCGGATAACAGCGCGGGAGCTCTCTACAATAACTATGTGACCATTGCGGTCAAAAATAATGTCGATGGAGGAGGGAATGATGCAGAACAACAGGGAGGCATTAATTATTATCTGCCAAAAACCCCTGAAGCTTTTACCTATGACTTCGATGGGAATGTTCTTTCGGATGGGAGATTTAATTACACGTGGGATGGAGAGAATCGCCTGATTAAAGCTGAATCCTTTTCGGCAGCACCTGCCACCTCGAAGCGTCGAGTCGATTTTATTTATGATGGACAGGGCCGAAGAGTCTCCAAAAAATCCTATACTTGGAACGGGACGATCTGGACGCTAGTCGATTCCCGACGATTCCTTTACGACCAGTTTAATCTTTTGGCAGAAATCAATGACGCTGGAGCGGTGATCAACAGCTATGCGTGGGGGATAGATCTCTCCGGGTCCCTTTACGGAGCCGGAGGAGTCGGCGGACTGCTTACCGTCAAGGACTTGAGCGGTGTCGAAAGTTACCCATCCTACGACGCCAATGGAAATATTTTAGCCTATGTTTCCAACACGGGTGTTGTTACATCTCAATTTGAATACGGTCCCTTCGGTGAACTCATCCGTTCTTCAGGAACCGCTCCTTGTAACTTCGGCTTCTCCACTAAATACAGGGATTCAGAGACGGGACTGAATTATTATGGCTATCGGTATTACTCGGCTGCAGTTGGACGGTTCGTAAATCGTGATCTAAGTGAGGAAGCAGGTGGACTTAATTTGTACGGATTTTGTACCAATAATGGGGTCAATAAATGGGATGTAAATGGATTGTGGGATGAGGGAGGGCATCAGTTTATTATTAATGAATGGTTAAAAAATTCTGAGCAGAACATATCGCCAAAAACATATGTTAATTACGAATGGAATTGTATGAATCTTAATGTCAATAAGTTATTGATGGAGGGTAATAACATTGTCGATGGAACAGGAGATCATTTAGAGCGACTTCCGGCAGCTCAATCAGAGGCTCTTGCCTATCAGCATGCTATGAGGGCACCGGGGCAAAGTATTGGTTCCGCCAGAATGTTGTATACGCTCTTTATTATGCTTCAAAAAGGAATTGCTATGAGCGAAGCAAATCGGGCAAGACAAATGATTAAAAATGCCAAAACAGGGAGTGATGCTGATGCTGCCGAAGCGAAATTGGAGTCGGCTATTATTCATTTGGGAATGGCTCAGCATCCAATTGCAGATAGCGTATCACCTGCTCATATTGGATTTCAGGTGTGGTATGGTTCTGAGACAGCGATTAAACTTTTTTTAACCAAGGATCGGTTAGGAGAGGTTTCGTGGGCGTTATTTGTATTAACACATCATTTAAAAGAGCTTGCTCCAACTAAAGCTGATGCTGATTATGTTATGAACCAAATGCAAGGAGCTTTAAATAATGCCCTCCAAGAATAGATATTTATATTGGATTTTATTGTTATTGGTTACTTCTTGTTCAAAAACTGACGAGAATGGACGGATTTATTCATATAAGAGTTTTAATCCAATTAAAGTGTTAAATGTGCATTCATCACAAAATGTTAATCTCGTTGTTGATGGGGAAAAATATAAAAAAGTTATAGGCCAATCTCCGTACTATCTTAAAATAGAAAAATTAAATGCACTTTTTTTTGTAGAAGAAATTAATTTAGGTAATTATATTCATCATATATATGTATTAGATAGTAAAACTGATATTCAATTTGAATATGCTGGAGGAGGATTTGGATTTGATCTTGGTGTATCGAACGAAGTAATTAATTCTAAGCTAATTAACATTAATAAATTATGGTTATACCAAAACGTTAATCCTAAATATTTAGTTTATGAATATGATTTAAATTCAAAAACATGCAGACATTGGTATCAAGATGTTGACCCAAGTCAAACGCTCCCAGCCCCCTAACCTCCTTCGCACAAACAAGAGTGAGGGGATTTCGTTGACGGGGGGATGGGGTGGGATACTGAGGGGGTGGGATACTGAGGGGGTGGGATACTGAGCCTTATTTTTTAGTTCTATTTTGGGCTTATTGATTTTAAAAGAGCTATTGACCTGACCCCTTGAAATGGCACACAAATAAAATAGAGTTTGGCATCCAAAAAGGAGCCAAAGATGAAGAGAAGTCGTTTTAGCGAAGAGCAAGTGGTAGGGATATTGAGGGAGGGTCAGTCGGGGATGAGCGTGAAAGCGTTGTGCGCAAAGCACAACATCAGCGAGCCGACGTATTACCAGTGGAAGAAGAAGTATGGGAACATGGAAGTGAGTGATGTCCGTCAGATGAGGTCGTTGACGGAGGAGAACGCGCAGATGAAGCGATTGATTGATCTTCCCCCTGAGATTAGGCCAGTGATGGGTTGAGGCCAAGGCCCCGATGGGGTAGAAAGGTCCGACCTATGAAAGGCAAGAAGCACAGCGAAGAAACGATCATTCAAGTGTTAAAAGAGGCGCAAGCGGGATCAACAGTGGAGGAAGTCTGTCGTCGTCACGGGATAAGTTCGCCGACGTATTACAAGTGGAAACACAAGTACGGTGGCATGCAGGTTTCTGAAGCCCGACGGCTTCGGGAACTGGAAGAGGAAAATCGAAAGCTCAAGAAGCTGGTGGCCGATCAAGCGCTTGATTGCATGGTTTTAAAGGATCTCCTCTCAAAAAAATTCTAAAGCCCAAGGCACGGCGGCTGGCATTGGAGTCAGCCGCCGAAGGCTTTGGGCTTTCGGAGCGCAGGACGTGTCGTTTAACGGGCTGGAATCGATCAAGCATTCAGTATGAACCCAAACCGAAGAACGATGAGAACTTGCGCGAGCGGATTAAAAGCCTGGCTTTAGAAAACTACGGTTGGGGTTGTCCTTTGATCCACGACATCGTTCGTGGTGCACTGGGGTCAGTCCAATGTATTATGTATTTGACGGAGATGGAATAGGGGGTTAGGACGGAGAGATGGCGAGAAAGCTCCGGATTTTAAGGGAAGGGATGATGTATCATGTGATGGGGCGTGGGAACGAGCGGAAGATGATATTTACTGGGAAGGAAGATCGGGAGTTATTTTTAGGGGTATTGAGTGAGGGGTTGGTGAAATATGAAGCGATTTGTCATGTGTGGTGTTTGATGGGCAATCACTATCATTTAATGATTGAAACCTTGTTGCCGAATTTATCGGAGCTCATGAGGTGGATAGGAACGACGTTTACGGTGAGATATAATCGCAAGAGGGGACGAGTGGGGCATTTGTTTCAAGGGAGATACCGGGCGGAGGTGGTGGACTCAGAGAGTTATACAAAGCGCCTTTTCCTGTACATTCACATGAATCCCGTTCGTCGAAAGAGGGGGGTAAAGAAATCGACGAAGTCGTATGTCGGAGGATGGCAGGAGATGGAGGATTACGAGTGGAGTAGCCATCATGGATATGTCGGAAAGAAGGTGGAATTACGGCCTGGCTTTGATCTTTCTCGCCGGAAGTATTGGAGGGGAGGAAAAGACTATCAAAGGGAGGTGGAGTGGGAGTTAAGAAATCGAAAGAATTTGGATCTAAGGGAAGAAGCGAGAATGGGACTGGTCATAGGGGGAGAGGGATTTGCAAGGTCCATAGAGACGCACTTATCGCATCGCGGTGAAAAGGAGAAGAACATATCTCGAGGGCTTGAATTATTTCGGAGGAGAAAAGAGATAAGAAAGCTCTGGGAGAAGGAAAAAGAGAAGAAGTGGCGGATTTGGATTCGATACGAGTTAGGAAAAGAGGCAAAGGCGAGCCTTGCCCGAG
>JAZKBH010000250.1:0-4418 GCA_040388725.1 Verrucomicrobiota bacterium | reverse complement strand
TTCTTGAGCAATCATCTCCATATCCCCCCCCCGAATTAAATTCACGGGCTTTGCGGCAGGAGCATCGGCTGCTTTTAAAACTCCAGAAAAAAGCGCCAGAGTGAGCATGAACAAGCACAGAGGAAGATTCATTGATTTAGGATTTTGTTTCATGATCATAAGCTCCAAAAGGTCAAAACTACGATTAAGGACATTAAGACGAGAACATGATTCGTTCTTGGAAACGAGTCAGTAAATGGACAATAATGTTAATAGAGAATTGAAACGCCTCTTCCGATCCTTCCACGCCGAAGTTTCTAAAATACGTATCTCTTTCTCTCCAATATTTATCCGGTGTGTAAAACCCATCCGACTTTTGAACGTTTTTCTTCTCAGGTTCAGGCTCATTTTTTGAACCCTTGATCGGCTCTTTAAATGCCAAGCGCATCATATCGGTATAATTATTCGGCGTATAAATCACCGCGATTTCACCATCGATCTTAATGGCTTCCACCGCTTCCTGACGGTAATTCATCCCAGCCGGAGCTCCTTTCAATTGAAAGAATGATTTGTCTCCTCCAAAAATAGGGTGATTGTTCGGTAAAACCTCAAACTGTTTATCCGCATCGGGAATCACGCGTTTCATTTCGCGACGAAAAGCGATATCAAACCGTGACCGAGCTCCCGCTAAACCACTATCTCCCCAAATGCAACCACCCGCGATGAGATAACGGCGCATATTTTCCACTTCGGTGGCCGTTAAAGTGAAATCTCGGCTTCCGGTAAAATAAACGAATGGAGGCGCTTTATCCAAAAGCTCGGAGCTCGCCATATCAATCGGACGAGTATCAAGCTTTGCTTTGATACGACCTTGACTCCACGAATTAATGACACGCATCAAATTTCGAATCGGCCCCGATTCATTTCGATTTTCGTCAAAAAGAATCAACTTGGAATTCAATCCTTCGACCTTCGCAAGATAACAGACAAATTCGGCCTGAACATTACGACCTGTTCCGGCAGGACCCGATCCACCACCGCCGCCACCACCAGATCCCCATTTCGACATCGTTCCTTTAATTGCCGAGGTCCGTGCTCCGAAGGAAGCCGAGGCCACTGCCGTTGCATTGGCGGCCACTTGTTGAGTCACATTTTTCGTCAAACTGGTATCGACCGAATTGGAAATTTGAGTCGAGACAGGAACACTAAATGAAGTCGGATCCGCTGACTCAACAGAGATCAAATCGTTTGCCGAGGAAGAGGCTGAATTCTGAGGGACTTGAACCGTTTGTTCGGTTTGAGTATTCTCTGGGGTCGCTTCCGCCACACCTTGTGGAGGGGCTGGGCCGGGATCTCCTCCGCCCATAATATAAGAAGCGCTTTCAAATTCTGCTTTTGGAAAAACGGCATCAAAAATAACCACACTCCCGATCAATAAAAAGATAATGGCATGAAAAATAAGCGATCCAAGAAAGTACGGAGACCTTTTGAACTTATCTTTCCATGTTTCTTCTCGTGGGGCGTGCATAGAGATCCTTACATTGAAGACGTACCAAATGCCAAATTCTTAACGCCTGCGGCACTACAAGCATTTAATACATCCACAATTCGTTCATGACGGGCAACCGACGAAGGGGCAATGATGACCGGTTGTTTGTCGGTAAATTTAGCGACGAGCTCTTTCAACTGAGCTTTTAATCCGGGCATATCCTTACTGTTAGGCGTATCCACAGGGGCTTGATTGAGATAGACCTGGCCCATCGCATTGATATCCAACTGAGCTGGAGGATTGGTCTCTTCCTGAGACGCACTTGACTTCCCTCCCGGAATTTTAATTCCGAGCTCCGCCTCTTTTACTTGAGCGCCTGCGCTCGACATAAAAAAGATCAAAAGCACGAAGAGCAGATCCAAAATAGGAGCAATCTGCAGTCCAAATTCGCCTTCTTCATTGCCTCCTCCAGCCATAATTTATCCTTTTTTATTCGCATCATTTGTCATAACGGAAAAAGTGATGCTAGAGATGTTTGCTTTGGCACAGGCCTTCATGACTTCGGATACGTAACTATATTCAGTTCCTTTATCCGCCCGAACAACGACACGCATTCCAGGATCGAGGTCAGAGCTCGACTTTAAAAAGGCGACTGCATCCTGAGGATCGGTGTACTGCTTTTGATCAATTTCAATTTCGCCTTTTTTCGTCGCAGGATTCCAAGAGATATTCACCACGACTTGCTTGATTCCCTTAGCTCTCTCTTTTCCATCTTTCGCGACGGGAAGCTCAATCCCCTTCACATTTCGAAGAATCTCAGAGGTCGTAATACTCATAAAAAAAATGAGCAAAACGAGCAGGACGTCCGCCATCGGGGCGACCTGAAATTCCGGATCTGCCTCGGGTTCTGCTTTTTTGATTTTATGACGACCCATGAATAAACTCTTTAGAAATTAACCGAAGATTAGGCTTGAGGGACTTCTTGTTCAGTAAAGATTTCGGAACCATATTCACCGATACGAATTCCTTGAAGTTGATCATAAGGGATATCTTCGAGAAGACGGTAAACAACGGAGTCCGCTCTCAAACAAGCCGTTTGAGCTTTTCCTTTGAGGACATAGAAGAAAATAAACGCAGGAATCGCCACCACGAGACCGGCAGCCGTAGCCACCAACACTTCACCGATATTTGCCGCGAGCTTCGAAGGATCACTGATTCCGGATTGACCGAGGGTCGCAAACGCTTTGATCATCCCGGTTACAGTTCCTGTCAAACCGACCATCGGAGAAATAACCCCAATAACCGAAAGATAAGTTGTATTCGTCTTCAAAATGGTCGCTTCGGTCACTGCTGTCTCTTGGACCGCAAAATCCACCGCTTCTTTACTGCGACCAACACGCTCCAACCCTGCAGAGAGAACAGTAGAAAGATAGCTCGGAGCGGTCTGACAAAGTTGCCATGCTTCTTGGTAGTTACCGGAATTGATATGCTCTTTCAATTGAGCGACCAACATCGGAGGAGCGAGCTTCGCTAAGCGAAGCTTCACAAAACCTTCGACGGTAAAAGCAACGACGCACATCGACATCGCCACGCAAAAATACATGACGGGACCCCCCTCTTTAAACACATCACTAAACTTCTTATCATGAGGTTTAGCTCCATCTGCAGCGACTGCCTCTTGGGCCATTAAAGCAGAGGAAAGAAGAATCGTTGCAAAGCTACAAGCGAGCAACCATTGACCAATTTTACGAAATACCATATTCCTATTCATTTTAACGCACCACGAGTTGAGGGTTTTGACTGCGGAGCTTTTTCGCCAGCTCCTCGGCTTGATTAACGACATCGACATGATGATAAAAAGAGGTCACAGTTGTCAAATAACTTTCGAGGGCCCCCTCCAAATCATTCTTTTTTTCCAGAGCCATTCCTTTGACTAAAAAAGCTTCTCCGTAAAGACGTCCTTCTTCTGCGGAAGGAGCTGCTGTTTTATTGGCGGCTTCAATCAAAGGATCCAAGAGTTTAAGAGCTTCATCCGTATTTCCGGCAGAAAGAGCTGCTTTTGCCTTACCAACATTCGCTTTAATGACATATTTGGAACCGGGAAAAAGTTGTTCAATCTGAGAGTAATACGCGGCAGCTTCCGTATTCTTACCGGTCGCGCTATAAGCATCCGCAAGCGTTCCCATCGCGTCAACAACCCAATCTGCGGGCAGACCTTTAAATTTTTTAACCACCGGTTCCAATGTCGAAATGACAGCGGCAGGATCAGTTTTTTTGACAGAAGTGACTTCCGAAGGAACCGTCATTTCAATTTTTTGAATATTGGAAATAGGAACAGGAACTCGTCCTTTTCCAGACCCGACCGCAATTTCCAACAAAACATTCGTTCCGTCAGCACCGACAATTTGGCCTTTTTGCTGCTGATCGGTCTTTAGAAAAATAATATCTTCACCCCGTAACATTCTTCCCGAAAGAAGGAGTACCGCGGTTAAAATGAATGAGAGTAACTTCATAATGAAAGATAAGCCTCTTACAGTATTTAATTTAAAAACATTGTCAAATCTTCCATCGCAATTTAAGCGAACTTTATTCGAAAGTGATCAGAAAGTAATAATTCTGACTTGTCGACCTGAGCTTGATCCACTACTGCGTGATAAATGACACATCGGTGGAGCTTTATTTTATTCCTTTCCTTCCTTACGATCGGCCATAGCCAAACGATTTATACGTGGGCCCAGAGAGCTCGAACTCCAATGGCCGCTCATGCGGTTCTTTTACGTTCCGAGTCCCTGCCAGGAAATGCTGTTTATACCCTCATTGATGCCGTCAATCTATGGACCAAGGAAAACGTCAATGAATTGTGCAATCGCAGTGCTGTCCTCCTAAGTGATGACTATGTTAGTCGTTTGGCACAAAAATACGGCTGCACGGATAATCAGGGCAATTCATT
>JAZKBH010000249.1:3394-6291 GCA_040388725.1 Verrucomicrobiota bacterium | reverse complement strand
CCATTCGAGAAGCGTCGCCGTGGGCCCGACCTTGCGAATAGCCAAGTCGTAAAGCTCCCAGACGGGATCAATCACGGGATGATCATGTGTATCAATAATAAATCGCTCATATTTGGAATGCCCCGCAATATGCATCTGAGCCACACGATGATGCGGAACCCCTAAAACATAGTCTGCGGGATCAAAGGAGTGATTTTGAGACGAGACATAAATATTGTTCACATCCAGAAGAATTCCACAATCGGCACGCTCGACGACTTCCGTTAAAAAATCCCATTCGGTCATCTCGGACGAGTGAAATTCCGCATAGCTGCTCACATTTTCAACGGCGATCGGGATCTCCAGAAAATCACGGACTTCACGAATCTTCTTCGCCGCATTTTTTGCGGATTCCATGGTATAAGGCAACGGCAATAAATCATGGGAATAAGTCCCATCAACACTTCCCCAGCAAAGATGATCCGATAGCCATGGCGTTTTCGTTCGTTTGACTAAATTTTTTAATTTTTTCAGGTGAGTCCGATTCAACTTTTCCTTCGATCCAAAATAAAGAGAAACCCCATGTTGAACGACTTTGTATTGTTCTAAAATTCGATCCAATACGTAAAGCGGCCTTCCCCCATCGACCATGTAATTTTCTGAAATAATCTCAAACCAATCGACCGTCGGTTTTTCCGACAAAATATGGTCATAGTGAGGGACACGAAGTCCAATTCCAACTCCATAGTCGGTAAAATTATTAAACGGATTGGCAGGCATAAAAAAGAAGGAGGAACAAGAATCATCACTTGTTCCTCCCCTTGAAAATCTAAAGACTATTTATCTTTTTTACCGGGGCAGCCATCTTTACCGCCGCATGAGCCTTTTTCTTTTTTATCTTTATCCTTAGCCGCTTCCTTCTTTCCTTTACATCCATCTTTACCGGAGCAGCTGCTCTTTTCTTCAGCCAAAACGCTGTTGGCAAGAACGCCTGCGTTTGCGGTCTTAACTGTGATTCCAGTGAGAATTCCAGCAACAGCGGCTGCTGCGATCATCGTGCGAGTTGTTTTTGTCATTGTTTATCCTTTAGGTTTATGGTGTTTTCTGAACCCCTCAGAATCCTGAGAAGTTACAAAATTAAGAGATCTATTTCTTGGTTTTATTCCCAAATATTTAAAAAAGTTTTTTAAGCTCCTCCATGGGAATATTTCCGGTCAAAACATAGCCGTGACGATCATCCGTCCAACAGGCAAGGGCATTCCCATGTTTTTCACTGAAGGCGGGGACTCCATAAGGAGGAAGGTTTTTGATGTCATCCTTATCCACGATAAAAAGATGAACCTCTTTCTTTAAGCCTTCGATTTCAAAACAGACCATGGAGGAGCGAATTCCACAAAACTCTACTTGCCTGCACCCCAATTGCTCCATTCCCGCCGTATGAAACAGAATCTGAAAGGTATAAGGCGAATGGTGAGCCGAAAGCCATCCCCGAATCTCGTCCATTTTCTCCGAATGCTTCGAAAGCATAAAAAAACCACGAGTATAGTCGACCGCATGAACTTCAAATAGGGCGAAGTTTCTCTCTTCTTCCTGACGCTCAATTTTCCAAATCCCTAAACCAAAGACCAAGAGCGCCGCGGCGGCCCACGGAAGCCACAATGAAGGAGGAAATGGAATAATCTTCGATATCCGACTTTTTTTCGGTTCTTTCCGACTCAAAATTCGCTGTTTGAGATCCTGGGGGATCGGCGTTGCAGGGATCGATTGCTTAATCGCTCGATCCCACTTTTGCTGGGCTTCCCAAGCTTGCTTGAGCTCAGGATCCGACTCCATCTGCAAAAAGGCCTCTTCTACAAGAGAATCCCCTGCGCCCTCTTCACGGCTACGCACTGAAAGCAAAATCTTTAAGGCTTCATCGCGATTCATGATGCGGCCTCCAATCCTTGCCGAAGCATTCCCTTTCCTCTCGAGAGTCGAGACATGACCGTCCCAATCGGTACCTCTAATATCTCAGCAATTTCCTTGTACGACAGATCTTCCAAATAAAAAAGGGTTAAAGGTTCCCGATAGGTTTCATCGAGTCCCTTTAAAATCTCCAAAACCTTTTGACCATCCAGCTCATGGGAGGGAAGAGCTCCTCCATCGGGAATTTCCAACTCCATTTCATCCAAACTTTGACTCGGATGATTTTTCTCACGACGTCGTGATCTTAAAAATTCTCGGTAAAGCGTGGTAAAGAGCCAGGTCTTCACCTTAGATTGATCACGAAGCTGCTCCCCTTTATTCGCCCAAATTAAAAAGGTTTGTTGCGTCAAATCGGAGGCATCAGCCTCATTTCCTGCAAGGCTGATCCCAAAACGAAAAAGAGATGAATAGAATGTCTCAACCACTGTTTCAAACTCCAAAGGATTGTTTTCATTCATGGGAGACACGGAGAGGCTGCTTTATTCCCGTTAAAAATCCAGAAAGAAAATAAAAACTATAAATTCAAAAAACTTCTCACGCAAAGGCGCGATGCCACAAATCTCTGCAAATCGATCTATTGATTGGAAACGCCTACGATTAGCAAAAAAACTAGTGCACCGTAGCGTCATCGCATCGTCGCGTGAGATGCTTATGCCTTACTGACTATGGATGCTCAATCAAAAGAGACTCATCCCCGAAAGCCAGCATCAATTGATCAACTTGGGCCACCTTTTGTCCCTTGACCTTCACTGTGCCATGAAAAACCGCTAATGGACTCCGGAGCTTAACCAACTTCATTTCCATTTCGATCAAATCCCCTGGCTTTACCTTATGGAAGAAACGAGCCCCTTCCATCGAAGCAAAAAGAACTTGATCCGGCTTCGCGCCATTACAACGCTCACCTGCACACTCCATGATCCAAAGACAGCCCGCTTGCCCCAATGCTTCAAAAA
>JAZKBH010000249.1:0-3384 GCA_040388725.1 Verrucomicrobiota bacterium | reverse complement strand
CAACGAAAATTAATGCTGACTTATCCCAATACGCCAATGTTTTTGGGAAAGTGGCCATCCAAGAAAAATTCATCCCCTTTGACCTGATACGTCGCACGAACGACATCCCCTTCGATCTCCGCTTGATCGACAAAGAGAAACGGAAATTGTTGGGGAAGCGAGAGCTTCACCGCTTGTGAATTAAATTTACGGGAACTACCGGCCGCTGTTTCCTCTCCTTGGCCCGAAACACGATTTGCCAAGTAGGACTTAATATCTCCCAAAGTCCGGATCTGACGCATTTGCGAATCTTCCATCCGCATATCCAAAGCTTCTTCAACGGAAACCACAATTTCCAACATCGTTAAAGAATCGATTCCTAAATCTTCAGAGAGTCGAGTTTCATCGCCTGAGCCTTTAAACTTGGCGATCGATTCCGCAGGAAGGAAACGTTCAATAATTCCGCGAACAATCACCGGGATATGAGTTCCATCCGTCTCTTGGCGATAAGCGAGAATCGCCTGTACCGTTTCATCGCTACAGCGACGGAACGAACTACGAAGATCAGCGATTTGTTCAGCAGAAAGAGTTTTAGACATACGTTAGAAAGCTCATCGTGCTAGCACTCTAGAAGGGATTGTAAACGAAAAATCGAAAAACCTCCGAAAAAGCAAAAATTCCTCCCTATTTTTAGCTTGAGCATTCTCAAAACTTTCTCCATGTTGACTCCCCGTCTTTACGGCGGCCGTAGCTCAATGGTAGAGCCCCTGATTGTGGTTCAGGCTGTTGCGGGTTCGAGTCCCGTCGGTCGCCCTCCTTTTTTATTTATCCATATCAATGTGTGTGGCGCCGCATCATAAATGAAATAGTTCGTCGCACCTATCTGAAATAAAACCCTCTTTTATTCGCAACCTAAATGAAACATCTTGTGGAAGTCGTTGGTTCTAAAGGGATTTCAAAAAATCAGGTTTTGAGGGGCATTTCAGATAGCCTGCGAAGCGAACCGTGTTGGGACCAAAATCAGACAAAATGAAAAGGATTTTCGCAGGATACCTGAAACAAGATTCGCAGGGAATCTGAAATGAATTAAAAAATTGAGGCCGAAAAAATCTCTTCGTCAAAGAAGTTTGTTTAAGCCCTTACGGATGCGTTTAACCATCGATAGGATTCCGAACTCTCGTAGCATGTGGCGTCGCATCACATTTCAAATACCCTGTCGTCCTTTTTGAGAGAAAAATCAGTTAAAATCGATAGTTGCCGGAACGCAATAACCCTTTGGTTCCTGATCGACCATCGGAATCTGTTGGACGATCCAATCTCCATTGTCCCTCTTCTCGATACTCAGATCATACATTTGGAACTTCCAAAAAACTCTCTTCTCCTGTCCATCCCGTCATCCTATCAAAAAAAATGATGGAGAATTTGGGCAGAATTAATGGAGAAGAAATGTTCAATTTATTTCTTCAGCTGAGTGAAAAGCCATTCCCACGTCTTCGGATCTGAGTACGCCGGATCCCAAGCATCATGCTTCACATTGGGATACTCCGTATAATTCGGTTTCCCACTTGCCGCAGTTATTGCGGCCACCATATCCCGGGATCGTTCCACTTTCACGGTGTCATCCAATGTCCCATGAAAAACCCAAAGCGGCAAATCAGCCAACTTCGACGCAAATGCCGGATCGCCTCCCCCGCAGACGGGCATCGCTGCCGCAAAAAATTCTCGTTTTCGCTGGATGATTTCCCATGTTCCGAATCCCCCCATCGAAAGTCCTGTCACATAAACTCGGTGCGTATCAACCGGATTTTCTGCAATCGTTTTTTCGAGCATCTCGATCGCCAGTTCCATCGTCCATGTCGGTTTTTCCTTCATCGTATGCGTAGCCGCTCCGAAGGTGGTCTGTACCCAGCCAATGTCAGGCTCCCCATTGCTCGGTTTTGACGGACATTGAGGGGCGATGATAAAACAAGGGGTCTTCTCCCAGAAGGGAACCGGTCCAAATCGCAAGAATTGGGTTCGATTATCCATGCCCCTCTCTCCCGCCCCATGCAAGAAAAGAACCAGAGGATATCTCATACCCGATTCCAAAGTGGGCGGCTGATAAAATCTGTAAGGAAGAACATGACCTCCTTTTTCATAAATTTTAAAAGAAAAGGAATCGAACTTTTTCTCCCAGTCTTTTTGCGGATCGAGCATGTAATCCGGATTCAGTAAGGAATGGGCATGAGAAGGAACTAACTGAGAAGCCTGTGCAAAAAGACCACTCCCAAAAGCAACTAAAGGGAGATTTTCAATATAAGTTGAAGTTTTCGTGATTTTTCGAGTTGTTTCCATTGATTTTGAGCTTTTCATCCTTGGTTTTCTCCTATGAAAATTTGATTTTTATATTACCATAATTATAGAAATATTTAAAATCTAGTTAGAGAATATGGGTTTCATTATCTCCCTTGCTCGAAAACATCATAGAGAGCTGCTGAAGCAATTCTCGCTCAGCGTAAAGCACCTGTGAGTACGGTCGCGTGCATGGGTTTTGCAGAAAGACGGTAACTCGCCAAAGTATCGACCCTTGATTCCTCCGTCCACTTTAACGATTTGGCGGCCTTTTTTTTGTCATCACCAAAAAAATTTTCACCTTGAAAATGAGAGATCTCTATCTCCTCATTTAAAGCATCAAAAGTCACCTCTTGCGCTTTTAAAAAAGAGATTCCAAGTAAACACCCCAAAAGGACATTTCCACCGTGATGGAGCAAAGACGCCAAGGAAATGCTTTTTTTGTTTTCATTTTTCACCGATTTATTTTTGATATCGTTGGATCCTCGATACATGCACACAGATCCCGTAAAGAATTTCGTAGGGGATCAAACCCTTTTTTCCGCATGCTTGATCTGGATCCCGAGCGCTTAGAGGGGATAATAAGCCCGAGAGATACCGGTTAAGCTCTGAATTTGGAACAAAACAGAGTTCTTCCCTGTTCCGTCTTTTGATTGGAACGCAAATTCCAATCGACTGGCAGGAGCCTCTCCCTGTTTTACTGAGCCATCTGGAGCAAACCAAAAACAAATAGGGTAATTAGTCCCTTTCAGCGGACCAAAGCTCGAGGTCTCGGATGCATTAATATCCGAAACATTTTTTGAGGTTGGCCTGGGAATCTGATTGGCTGAAAAAGCATCTTTGTTTTTTAAGTCCACCCCCTCAAAATGAGCTACTTTGGTAATGAGAATTGCTTTCGAAAGCGGAACCATCTGCGTCCCTTGCTCAGAAATATCCGTTCCATCCTTGGAAGCGATCAGTGCCATTTGAATTTCAGGTATTTGATTTTCATTTTGTTTTTCTAAAAAACTGACGTAAACAAAAGTATTTTGAGCGATCGAGTATTGGCGCGCCTCACTTAAAAGTCCCTGTACC
>JAZKBH010000248.1:1110-6113 GCA_040388725.1 Verrucomicrobiota bacterium | reverse complement strand
TATGAGCTTCATCCGTGGCGTAATGGAGAAGGGATCATCGGAGGTTTGCTCATGTTTACTGAGGTGATCACCGAACGTCGACTCGCTGAAAATGAGAAAAAAAGTTTGGAGCAAAAATTTCAGCAAACCCAAAAATTGGAAAGTTTAGGTGTTTTAGCGGGAGGAATTGCGCACGATTTTAATAATCTGCTCACCGGAGTATTAGGAAATGCAGAGCATATTCGTGATAAGATCTCTCCGAATCATGAGATCTTAGAGCCTTTGGGAGTGATCGAGGAAACGGCTAAACGGGCCGCAGAGTTATGCCGACAGATGCTTGCTTATGCGGGTAAAGAGCAACTCGAAAAGGTTTCTGTTGATTTGAATAAGCTCATTCGGGGAACATCGAAACTTTTGGAGCACTCGATAGGGAAGATGCTCCAATTGCAGTTTGATCTCGAAGAGAATCTTCCGATGATTTCAGCGGATATGACTCAACTTCGTCAGATTATCATGAATTTAGTCATTAATGCATCGGATGCGATGGGGGAGAAGAGTGGGGAAATTTTAGTTCAAACTCGAAAGGTTTTCTTAAAAACGGAGGATTTTAAAAAGGGAGTCATTTCAAAAGAGGCCAAGGCAGGATCTTACATTTTGTTGAGAGTTCATGACAGCGGTTGTGGAATGTCTCCTGAAACTCTCGCTCGTATTTTCGAGCCTTTTTTTACGACAAAGTTTGCCGGTCGAGGATTAGGATTGTCTGCGGTCATGGGAATTATTCAGGGTCATGGAGGTGTTTTGTTTGTGGATTCGAAAGAAGGAGAGGGGACCACTTTTGAAGTCTACTTTCCTTACACAGAGGTTGGGCCCGTAAACGTCGTCAAACACCCTCATCTGATCAAAATTCCTCAATGGAGTGGAAAAGGAACGGTTTTGGTTGTGGAAGATGAACTTTTCGTTCGCGAAATTGTTTCACGTCGTCTTCATTCTCGCGGATTTGAAGTGATTGAGGCCGCGGATGGTTTTATGGGGTTAGATCATTACGAGAAATATCGCCAAAATATAGTCTTGGTGATTACGGATTTGACGATGCCTAAGATGAATGGAGATCATTTTTTGGAAAAATTGAGAGAGATGAATCAGACTATTCCTTGTATTATGATGTCGGGCTATACCCAAGTCGATATGACGCAATATTTGGAAAAGCATGCTCCTCTCTTTTATTTGAGAAAACCGGCGGATAGTGAGACCTTTTCGGAAGTTTTAAGAAGGGCTTATGAGAGTGTTTTTAAGTAAAAAACCATAAAAATTCAAATTTCGAATTTTCTCTTTCCGTACTGACATTTAATCGCTACTTCGGATGGATTCTTTATGAAAAAAGCGTACGCACAAGCAGGGGTTGATGTTGATTTGGGAAACCGCGTGAAGTCACGTATTCCGGATCTCGTTAAAAAAACGCATCGATCGGAGGTTCTTGGAAAGATCGGTGGTTTTGGCGGGCTTTTTCGTGCTTCTTTTCCCGGATATAAAGATCCCGTATTGGTGAGCAGTATCGATGGCGTGGGGACCAAGTTGAAGGTTGCTGCTATGATCGGCAAACACGATACGGTCGGTGAAGATTTGGTGAATCATTGCATTAATGATATCGCTGTTCTTGGTGCTGAGCCTCTTTACTTTCTCGACTATCTCGGGATCGGAACTTTGGAACCGAAAAAATTTGAAGCCATTTTGGATGGAATTACCCGGGGTTGTTCGAAAGCCGGTTGTGCATTGATTGGTGGAGAGACCGCGCAAATGCCTGGTGTTTACCATGGCGAAGATTATGATTTGGTCGGTGTGATTGTCGGATTAGTTGAACGCTCCGAGATGATCGATGGAAGTAAAATTAAAGCAGGCGACGTCGTTTTGGGACTTCCTTCGAATGGACTTCATACCAACGGTTATTCTTTGGCGCGTAAGCTCATTTTCGAAACTTTAAAGTTGGATCCTAAAGATAAGCTTGTCGGCAGTAAGAAAACGATTGGAGAAGAGTTATTGGCCCCTCACTTGAGCTATTTGCCTCAAGTCCGTGCTTTGAAGAAAGCGAAGATAGTCAAAGGATTGGCGCATATTACAGGCGGTGGATTGATTGATAATCCTCCACGTGTTCTTCCTAAGAATGTGAACGCAGTGATCGAACTTGGTTCGTGGCCTATTTCTCCTCTTTTCAAGTTACTCGCCGATACAGCCAATGTTTCCAATGAGGAGCTTTATCAGACCTTTAACATGGGGATCGGAATGATCGTCATCGTCGATAAAAAAGATGCTGAAAAAGCAGCGAAGCTCATCAAAGCTGTTCCCATCGGACATATCCGTAAAGGAACTGGAAAAGTAGTTTTAAAATAACGAGGTTTTATGGCACGTGCTTTACTCTCGGTCTCCGATAAAACGGGATTGATTCCCTTTGCTGAAATTTTAGTGAAACAAGGCGTGAGCTTAGTTTCCACAGGAGGAACGGCGAAGTCTCTTCGTGATGCGGGCTTGCCCGTGACGGAGATTTCCGATTTTACCGGATTTCCAGAAATGATGGATGGTCGGGTAAAAACATTGCATCCGAAAGTTCACGGGGGTTTGCTCTACGTTCGTGGCAATGCTGAGCATGAGGCTCAAGCCAAAGCCCACGGCATTGAGCCGATTGATTTTGTAATCGTGAATCTTTATCCCTTTGAAGAGACCATCAAAAAGCCCGGTGTTTCTCACGAGACCTGTATTGAGAATATTGATATCGGTGGGCCGAGCATGCTACGAAGTGCTTCCAAAAATTATCGAAGCGTGACGGTGTTGGTCGATCCTTCAGATTATACCGTGGTGGCTGAACAAATTCAAAAAAATGGATCTACGACGTTGGAATTGCGTGAGACATTGGCGATGAAGGTGTTTCAACATACGAGTTATTATGATTCGTTGATTGGAAATTACCTTTTGAAGCGTCAAGCCAGCGAAGAATTTCCCGAGCAGATGACTTTAGGATTAAGAAAAGCTCAGGGGCTTCGCTATGGAGAGAATCCTCATCAAAAGGCGATTCTTTACGGGGACTTTCATCAAAACTTTGAACAAATTCATGGGAAAGAACTCTCCTATAATAATATCCTCGATATTTCAGGAGCGGTCGATTTGATCCGGGAGTTTTCAGAAGAACCAACGATTGCCATTTTGAAGCACACGAATCCGTGTGGCGTGGGCTCTGGAGCAACATTGAAAGTTGCCTGGGATCGTGCGTATGCGACGGATCGCCAAGCTCCCTTTGGGGGAATCATTGTCGCCAATCAAGTGCTCGATGGTGCGACAGCGGAAGCGATTTCTGAGATTTTTAGCGAAGTGATTATTGCTCCTGAATTTTCGGCGGAAGCCCTCGAAATTTTGACGAAGAAAAAGAATCTTCGTCTGATGATCAATAAATTAAAGGCGCCTTCACCGTTTCAAATTCGAAGTGCAGCCGGAAACTCCTGGTTAATTCAGCAAACAGATTCCCATGCGATTGATTCCACAACATGGAAAGTCGTGACTAAGCGTGCTCCGAGTCTCGAAGAAAAGGCGGCACTTTTATTTGCATGGAGAGTCGTTCGTCATGTGAAATCGAATGCCATCGTTTACTCCGCTTCTCATCAAACCCTCGGAGTCGGTGCAGGGCAAATGTCTCGAGTCGATTCTTCCAAGGTTGCGGTCTGGAAAGCCGGAGAAGCAAAACTCTCCTTAAAAGGAAGTGTAATTGCTTCAGATGCCTTTTTTCCCTTTGCTGATGGTTTGATCGCGGCTGGCGAAGCAGGGGTCACCGCAGCGATTCAACCGGGCGGAAGCGTTCGCGATGCGGAAGTGATTGCCGCTGCCGATGAACGTGGCATTGCAATGGTCTTTACCGGTTTGAGACACTTTAAGCATTAGGAATAATTCTTTCTGACTTTGGATGTACGATGTTTTAAAGTGAGCACGGTGTTAGTTCTTGAAAACGGGATTGCGAAGAGAGTTTTCTACTGTAGGCTTCAATTATGAGCGTGAAGGAAATGGTTTTATCTGCACTTCATCGTCTTCCAGACGATGTTGAATTTAAGGATATTGCGGAAGAGATCGCTTTTCTGTCAGCGGTACGTGAGGGACAAGACGATTTAAGTCAAAGTCGGATTGTTTCAAATGAAGAAATGAAGAAACGTATCGATTCATGGACTGGCGCCTAGTCTGGACACAAAAAGCATCCGAAGACGTCGAAGCGATTGTTCGTTACATTTCCCGACATAATCGCAATGCAGCTGTCGAAGTGGGTAGAGGAATTTTTGACCGAGCTCAAATCCTGCTCAAGCATCAGCAATCAGGCTCTATTTTAAAAGAACTAGATGATCCTTTTATTCGTAAGGTTATTTATCGGAATTGGAAGATTGTTTATCAGTACTCAGAAACAGAAGGTGTCGTCGCAATTTTACGTGTTTGGCACGTTGCCCGTGGTGAAGTCGATTTGTAAGTGGGATTTCAGTTTTCAAATGAGAGCACTTCTGCCACAACGATGGAGATGAATTTAGATCAATTGAAGTCATGGGGAATCCAACCCCTTCGAAGCGGAAAAGTTCGGGATCTTTATACCTACCAAGATGAGCTTTGGATTGTTGCTTCGGATCGTATTTCCGCATTTGATGTGATTCTCCCGAATCTCATTCCCGGAAAGGGTGTTTTGCTGACACAAATTGCGAGGCAATGGTTTGATCGTACTCGTCACCTGATTCCTAATCATGTTATTAGTTATGATCTTCCTTCAGGAATTGATATTCCCGAATGGCACGGGCGTTTGGTCCGATCCAAAAAGACAAAAGTTATTCCCGTCGAATGTGTCGCGCGCGGATATTTAGCTGGATCGGGATGGAAAGAATATCAAGAGTTTGGAACCTGCGGAGGACATCCTCTTCCAAAGGGGTTAGTGGAATCCTCTGAGCTTCCCCAGGCGCTGTTTACCCCTTCCACCAAAGCAGAAGAAGGGCATGATGAAAACCTCACCGAAG
>JAZKBH010000248.1:0-1100 GCA_040388725.1 Verrucomicrobiota bacterium | reverse complement strand
TGTTCTTTACGAAACTCTTAAAAACCTCACGTTGACTCTTTATCGTTCGGCAAAAGAATTGGCTCGGACGCGCGGGATTATTATCGCGGATACCAAGTTTGAATTTGGATGGTGGGGGGATCAAATTATTTTAATCGATGAAATTCTGACTCCTGATAGTTCCCGTTTTTGGCCGGCGGATCAATATCAACCCGGAAAATCACAGCCGAGTTTTGATAAGCAGATTCTTCGAAATTATCTTGAGACCTTGGATTGGAATAAAACAGCTCCAGGACCGGAACTTCCTCCTGAAATTATTCAAAAAATTCAAGCGAAGTATCAAGAGGCTTTCGATTTGTTAAAAAGCTGAAGAGTTGAGATTGGCGTGAAGCATCCAAGAACAGCGAAACAGGTTGAAACTCTTTTCTCTAGAGTCGCGAGGCGGTATGATTTTTTAAATCATTTATTGAGTGGAGGAGTCGATTATTATTGGCGAGGCTTTTTAGCACAGAGAGTGAGGGAACAGTATCCCACGGATTTACTTGATCTCGCGACGGGAAGTGGAGATGTATTAATTTCTTTAACGCAGGGACGTGCTTATCAAGGGATCGGGGTCGGTGCAGATTTTTGCGTTCCCATGTTGCAGGTCGCTCACAAGAAGGGGCTTAAAAATCTTTCCGCAGGGGATGCAATGGCTTTGCCCTTTCAGAACGATTCTTTTGATGCGGTAACGATTTCTTTTGGATATCGAAATGTGGTGGATCGGGAGGAAGCGCTCGCTGAGATTTATCGAGTTCTTCGGCCCGGAGGTTTTTTATATCTTTTAGAATTTTCTCATCCGATTCTTTGGTGGAAGGATTTTTACTGGAAGTATTTAGTCGAAATTCTCCCTGTGATGGCTCATGTCTGGGGAGCGGAAGTGGCGGATTACGATTATTTAGCGGAGACTATTCGACGATTTCCCACTCAAGAGAGCTTAGTCAGTGAGCTGAAGAGAGGCGGATTTAATGCCGCCTGCTATTGGAATTTAACAGGCGGAATTGCTGCCCTTCATATGGCGCATAAGCCAGTGGAGTAATGGGTTTGTTAATTGTAATCAGGGAGGGACGAGCGATGCGAGT
>JAZKBH010000247.1:23476-24396 GCA_040388725.1 Verrucomicrobiota bacterium | reverse complement strand
CATCCCGATGCTGAACCAAAATTGCTTGGCAAAAACGTCTCAATGATGCTATCACCACTCCCCGCTCAAAAAAGAGTGAGGAAATTCACTCAAGAAGATGTCGAGGATGAGATCGATGCGGATGACGAAGAGACCGATTCCTCTGAAGAAAGTAAAGATTAGGAGAAAGTTATGCCAAAATCAATTGCACGACGCAAAACAAAGAAGGCCGTGAGTAAGCGCTTTAAGCTGACCGCCACGGGGAAAGTATTAACCTCGCACGCAGGTCGCCGTCACTTGGCGAAGAGCAAAAACCGCAAACGTATGCGCCGCTTGGGTAAGACCAAAGTTTTGCACTCGACCGATGAGTATCGGATCAAGTCCAACTTGCCATTTAATTAAACGACCCAGAAGAGATTTAAGGAGAATTTATGCCTAGAGCAACCAATGCAGCCGCCTCACGCGAACGTCGCAAACGCGTCCTGGACAAAGCCAAAGGATATCGTGGACGTCGGAGCAAATTGTTCCGTTACGCCAAAGATGCAACAATGAAGGGCCAATACTGGTCTTATCGCGATCGTAAAGTCCGTAAACGGACTTTCCGTGTTCTTTGGATCACCCGTATCAATGCCGCTTGTCGCGCACAAGGAATCACTTATAGCCGCTTCCAAGAAGCTTTGGAAAAGGCGAAGATCGAAATCGATCGCAAGCTCCTTTCCGAATTGTGCATCAATGATGCAGCGATTTTTTCTGCGATCCTCAAAGAAGCGAAGTCCTAAAGACTTGCTTCTCTGAAGAGCCTCAAGAATTTAAAAGAAGCCACTTTGAAAAAAGTGGCTTCTTTCGTTTTTACAGATAAGTTGCCGAAATGATCTTTGAGAATTGGAGGGACGAGCGCTGCGAGTCCTTGATGTTACAAAGTCTAGGACTCGCAACGCTCG
>JAZKBH010000247.1:20162-23466 GCA_040388725.1 Verrucomicrobiota bacterium | reverse complement strand
AGGTACATCCGTTAAGACCCCAAAAGTTTATGAATAAAATTTTGATTGCGACAAAGAACCCTGGAAAAGCCAAGGAGTTTAAACATCTTCTCGGTATGAGTTATGAGGTGCTTACGCTTCTCGATATTCACTTTCCCCATGAAATCGTGGAAGATGGAGTGACTTTTGAGGAGAATGCGAAGATCAAAGCGATGACGATTGCCAAAAACTTTGATGGACTGGTTCTTGCGGATGACTCCGGTCTTGAGGTCACGGCCTTGGGAGGGGCTCCTGGCGTCTATTCTGCTCGATATGCGGGAGAACCTCGGGACGACCTAAAAAACAATCAGAAGCTCATGGAGGCGATGAAAGCACATGAAGATCGTCGCGCTCGATTTCGCTGCACGCTTGTTTTGGCGGAGGGCG
This sequence comes from Verrucomicrobiota bacterium, assembly GCA_040388725.1. GTDB lineage: Bacteria > Verrucomicrobiota > Verrucomicrobiia > Methylacidiphilales > CAMAQI01 > CAMAQI01. The sequence continues at coordinate 23,061 of JAZKBH010000247.1, read as the reverse complement.
AGCAAGTGTTGGGAGTTTTTGAAGGGGAGTGCTGCGGGAAAATTCTGCACGAACCGGTCGGAGATCATGGCTTTGGATACGATTCTCTTTTTTGGGCGGATGGGGCGGATCATCCTTTTGGAAAACTTTCTTTAGACGAAAAAAATAAATACAGTCATCGGGCAAAAGCGATGATTAAATTGAGAGAATATCTCATAGGATAATACAATGAGCCTTTGGAATCATGGAAGAGAATGGGTGTTGCATACTTTAGAGTCGACCGAAACACATGAGTTGTTTTTCGCCGGACTGTTTTTGGCGTTGGCTCTTATTATTCCCTGGATTGCGAATCAAATCATCGGTCGTATCTTTCGTCGTCTCTTTCGAAAACTCGATCATGATTTAATTGAGTCCACGGTTTTGGCGGTTAAGGGACCTCTTGCGATTTTAATTTTCGTTACTTTTGCGGTTCTTGCATTGGATCAGTTTGATAAAATCCCGAAAGGATTTCAAAACTGGTCGGCTCGCATTGAAATTGTTTTAAATGGAATCGCCATTTTAGTTTTTGCATTCCGCTTGGTCGATATTGCCGCCATTTTATTCAAACGGAAAATGATGCAGGGGGCCAAAAGTTCGCTGGATGATCGTTGGGTCAAAATCATCGTCGGAATGGGGCGAGCTGTGGTTCTTTTTATCGGCGTTGTTTCGATCATGGATGCACTCAAGCAACCGATTCTTCCTTATCTCGCCAGCGCGGGTGTTTTTGGTGCGGCCTTTGCCTTGGCTGCTCAAAGTACGTTGGGAAATATTATCGGTTCATTTGAAATTATGATGGATCGACTTTTTTCAGAAGGAGACCGAATTGCTTTTGGAGACTATGACGGGTTTGTCATCAAGATGGGACTGAGAAGTGTTCAGATCACCGCTCTTTCGGGAGAAAAAATTACGCTCCCCAATAAAGATTTAGTGGATAAGCAGATTCGAAATCTTTCCAAGGGGAAACTCGTTTTCGGGAAAGTCTCCGTCGGCCTGGAGTACCGCCACACGAAAGAAGATATTCATAAAGCAATTAACGCTCTCTTGGAGATTGCGCGGGCGCATTCCAAAATTAAAGAAGCGAGTGCTGTTTTTCGTAATTTGGCGGCAAGCTCCCTCGATATCGATCTCTATTTTTGGGCGGAATATAAGACTGGCGGAGAGTATGTCGCTATTATTTCGGATTTGAATATGGAGATTAAAGAGCGATTTGATCGGGAAGGACTCTCCTTCGCTTTTCCAAGTTCCAGTGTCTATCTCAAAAAAGAGTGACGTAGGAAACCATGTCGACTTCTTTTCATTATCCCTCCGATCAGAAGTATGACTGCCGAGATTGTCCTTCTAAATGTTGTTCCGTGCCGTGGAGAAATGTTTTGGGGTTGGAAGAAAAAAGACGACTCGAACGAATCCCGTGGATTCAAGAGCGACTTCAAAAAGCGGGTGTAGTTTTTGAGCCCTGCGGCGAGGGGTTTTATTTGTTGCCGATGTTGGAAAGAGACCGAAAAGTTGGGTGTCTCTTTTTAGATTCAGATGGGCTTTGTAGTATTCATCGGACGGAAGGCCATGAAGCGATTCCCGTTTCTTGTCAGCTTTTCCCCTTTGAGTTTCTTCAAGATCCTCAGGGCGAAATTTATGTTTCAATGAGCCAGCTCTGTCCTTCGATTCGCGACTCCTACGGAAATCCGATTGAAGCGGTTTTGAAAAAACGATTTGAAACCCATGGAAATCAGGGAAGAAAATTAAGCGAGAGAATGGACCTCGGACATCAAACGGAGTTGAATTATGCTCAATATACGGAGCTTGTTCAAAGTTGGATCGGGATTCTGAAAGGAAGCGGTAAGCTGCGTGAAAAGTTATTGTCGATTTATCGACGAACTTCTTTCTTACAGGAAAAATTAACAGAATCGAAAGAGGTTTCAGAGGAGTTGTGGAGAAGTCTGTTCACAGCGATCTCCTCTAAAACTGAAGAATTTGAAAGATCTTCAGTGAAGCCTCAAGGACTCATCGCTCGAATTTTAGTTGCTCTGGCACTTTATCGGATTTCTTATCCTGTGCGAGTGATGAGATCGATTAAGTTTTCTTTCAAAGAATCGCTACAACGAACTGTACAAATTCTGAAACTTGTTCAAACAAAAGGGGAGATCGACTTATTGTACACCGCGGGTCCCGTCTCTTTACCTCACTCAACGAAAATTGATTCGGAGGTGGAATCGGAGGCCGTACAAAAACTTCTGACACGATATTTTTTGGATGTTTTAGAACGGAAAAATCTTTTTGAGTACAAACGTCATTTATTGGAAATCGTTCTTCAACTGGCTTTGGGATACGTCACCTTGATTCGTTTTTCAAAAATTCGAGCCGCCTCCCGCGGAGCCCTAAAAGCTGCACCGGAAGATTATCGGGAGGGAATGGGGGTTGTGGAGTTTGCGATCTTATTTCACCCTAAGCAATCCTCCACAGATCCTTGGATGGAGACGATCCTGGCAATGACGGCGCAAAATGCCCTCAGTTTTGAAAAAGTTTTGAATGTAGAGGATTAGATTGAAAGAATAATGTGGTGATTGCGATTTTTGAGTTGCAGGAATCTTAAAATGGCATAGGTAATCTTCATGTCTGAGAACTCTTTACCCGTCCCACCGGCTCCTTCCGGGAATAATCCGAAGCCTGGAGTAAAATTGACTCCTCCTACGGGAACTCCTGTGAAGTCTGAAACTTTGAAGATTACTCTCCCGCCGCGTTCCGAATCGGGATTAAAAGCGCCTGCGCCATTGATGGCAAAGCCTCCTGTTCCGGCGGCTCTCAGTGCAGCTTCAGCTCCTAAACCTCCATCCGCTCCTACGGCCCCCATTGCACCTCGTCCTCTCGGGGCTCCCTTGGCTCCAGC
>JAZKBH010000247.1:15181-20152 GCA_040388725.1 Verrucomicrobiota bacterium | reverse complement strand
TCCAGCTGCGCCATTGCCTCCTTCGGCAACACCGGCTTCTGCCAGCTCGGATGATTTCGAAAAAACGATTAAGCTTTCTTCGGTACCAGCGCCAGCTCCCTTAGCTACTCCGAAGGTTCAAGGGCCTGGATCGGCTCCTTCGATGCCTGTTATTCCTCCAAAACCCGTGGTCTCAGCTCCTATTCCAAAAGCGATCACAGAAGCTATTCCTTTAAATTCGATTCCTCCTCGGCCGACTCCTAAGCCCGCAGCACCATCTGCTCCTGCGGCTCCTAAAATTAATACGCCGACTCCGGATACGAAGGCTGTTTCATTGGCTTCCCTGCCAACTCCAGGAATGAGTGCTCAAGGCCCTGCCTCCATTCCTCCTAAAGTGGCAGTTCCCGGCACGGCTCCTAAGCCGATGGCTCCTGGAGCACCGAAAGCGACTGTTCCTGTCGCTCCTGTGGTTCCTCCGTCTTCTGCGGCTAAACCCGCTCCTGCGGCGATCAAGCCCGCGACCCCTTCGGCGGTCTCCGGTCCTGCTTCTGCATCGATCCCTCCTAAATCGGTTTCTTCCACTCCTGCGTCTAAGCCATCGGAAAAATCGACACCTGCTCCTGCAGCGGTTGAAGTGGATGACGATGAGCCGAGCATGGCTGTGAATATTCTTGCGATTACAGCAGCAGTTCTTGCGCTCGGTGTGGCCGGTTATCTTTTCTATGCCATGTCGAATAACGTCGTGAGCTAGTCATTTTAGAGGGGGAGAGAGGTTCGCTTGAACTTCCTCCCTCTCTGTTCTTCTTCATTTTGAGGAAGGGATTCGGGTTGCAAGATTTCCGAATCGCATTAGGTTTTGGCAACAAATAACAAAGGTACATTTATGGCAAGTGAAATGGTAGTGAATGTCAGCTCTTCAACCTTCGACGCAGAAGTTTTAAAATCAACAGTTCCTGTGGTTGTGGACTTTTGGGCTCCTTGGTGTGGACCTTGCCGAATGATTGCCCCTTTTCTGGATGATGTTTCCAAGAAATTGGATGGAAAAGTGAAAATTGCCAAAGTCAATGTGGATGAAGAATCGGCGTTGGCGGCTCAATATGGCGTTTCCTCGATTCCGATGATTCTTTTCTTTAAAAACGGAGAAAAACAGGATCAATTTATCGGTGCTGTTCCCAAGGAAATTCAAAATCGTATCGATGCGATGTTGAAGTAATCGTTGATCGATTTCGATTTTATTTTTAATCGTAAAACAGACAGAATAACCACTTCTGTCTGTTTTTATTTAATCCAAGTTTTATCGTTTCGGTTTTCTCAAGATCTCAAAATAATTATCCGATCATGTTCGAGCTATTAAAAACAGAGGGTGGCGCGCGTCTGGGGCGATTACATACGGAGAGGGGAGTGATTCATACTCCTCAATTTATGCCCGTCGGAACGCAAGGGACTGTCCGCGCCTTGACTCCTCATCAGCTTAAGGATTTTGGCGCGGAGATTATTTTGGGAAATACGTATCATCTCAATTTACGTCCTGGAATGGGATTGATTCGTAAGTTTAAAGGATTGCATCGCTTTATTTCCTGGGATCGCCCGATTTTAACCGATAGCGGTGGATTTCAGGTTTTTAGTTTATCCAAGCTCCGTACCATCACAGAAAAAGGCGTTCATTTTAAATCGCATATTGATGGAAGTCCTCTTTTCTTAGGGCCGTGTGAGGCGACTCAAATCCAAATGGAATTGGGATCGGATATCATGATGACCTTTGATGAGTGTCCTCCCTGGCCCTGTGATGAAACAGCGATGAAGGGAGCGGTCGAACGGACGGTACGCTGGGGAAAGATTTGTTTGGAAGAACGGGATCGGTTAATGGAAACGATGATCGATCGCCCGACGAAAAAACCGCTTTTATTTGGAATTGTCCAAGGGGGCGGATATGCCGATTGGCGAGCCGAGTGTGCGAAGCGGCTCGTAGACCTTCCTTTCGATGGCTATGCGATCGGAGGCGTGAGCGTAGGAGAGCCGGAGCACGAAATGTACAAGGCGGTGGAGTATGCCATTCCTCATCTTCCGACGAATCATGTTCGCTATACCATGGGATTAGGGCAGCCGCATCAACTGGTGGAGCTGGTAGCCCGTGGGGTCGATATTTTTGACTGTGTCCTTCCGACACGGATTGCCCGACACTGTGGGGCCTATACCCGGGATGGGTTGATTAATCTTCGTAATGCCCCTTTCCGGGAAGATGAGCGACCGATTGAAGAAGGATGCTCCTGTTATGCTTGTCAAAATTTTAGCCGTGCCTACATTCGGCACCTACTCAAGTCGGATGAGGTTTTAGGTCTGATGCTGATAACCATGCATAATGTGCATTTTTATTTGCGTTTGATGAAGGAAATCCGGGAGGCGATCGCGGAAAATCGATTCGACTCCTATCGACGAGAGTTCATAACACGATATAAAACAGGAAAAGATCATGAAACTGACCCTATTACCCACTGATTTGAACGCCCTCTTGGCATTTGCTCCTTCGCAACAACCTGGACAAGAGCCACCGAGTATTTTGGCTTCGATTGTTCCAATGGTTTTGATGATTGCTGTTTTTTATTTCATTTTGATTCGTCCTCAAATGAAGGCCAAAAAAGATCAAGACAACATGGTCTCAACTCTCAAGGCTGGCGATAAAGTCGTCACTTCCGGAGGAATTTTTGGAACGGTGACAAGTGTACGTGATGGATCGGTGATGTTGTCGATTGCAGAAAATGTGAAAATCGAAGTGCTTAAGGCTCATATTACAGCCCGTACCGAATCAGAGAAATAGAAGTAAGGATTTATATGATGCAGTATTGGATTTTATTTGGTGGAATCGCCTTTTTAATGACCTTCATCGCGCACTTGGTTGCGGAGCAGGGAAAATCGAGACGCTATCTCGGATCGTTGTGTGCGATTATTTGTGTTTTGGTTTGTATCGCTTCTCTCACGCCTTTGAGTAAGACGATTAAACTCGGGTTGGATCTCAAGGGAGGAACCGCCTTCTTGATCGAATTGGAAGGAAATCCTTCTTCGAAGGCGCTCGAGCAAGCCGTGGAAGTCATTCGTAAACGTGTCGACCGTTTTGGTCTCTCGGAACCGATGATTCAACCCACTGGTGCGAATCGGATTAGTGTTCAAATTCCCGGTTTAACCGAACAAGATAAAGAAGCAGCCCGCCAACAGCTCTCTCAAGTGGCAAAGCTTGAGTTTCGTGTCGTTCATCCTCAAAACGACAGCTTGATTCAACAAGCCCTTTTAGACCGTAATCAAGTCCCTGCAGGTTTTGAAATCCTGAACATGAAATACAAATTGGATGATGGGAGCGAGCATTCACAACCTCTCTTGGTGAAACGTATTCCTGAAATGACCGGTAAACATGTGGCTCGTGCGAGAACGGGTTTTAGCCAACTTGGCGAACCGAATGTCGGAATCGATTTTACATCCCAAGGTTCCAAAATCTTTGGTGAAGTGACTCAAGCTAATCTCAAAAATCGTTTAGCGATTGTTTTGGATGGCGAAGTAAAGAGCGCTCCTGTGATTCAAGAAGTCATGTTTAGCAGCGCAAGCATTTCCGGTGGACGTATGACGACGAAGCAAGCGGAAGATCTTGCGAGCGTCTTGGAAAATCCTTTGGAAACTCCCGTTCGTATTGTCGAAGAACGAGGTGTTGATCCCTCCCTTGGTTTGGATTCGATTCAAAGCGGAAAATCGGCTTTAGCGTTTGCCACCTTGGGGGTCACTGTATTCATGGTCGCTTACTATCGTTTGGCCGGTATCTATGCGATTATTGCACTATTTGTGAATTTGCTGATTCTCTTCGGGTTGTTAGCTCAATTCCATTTCACTTTGACCTTGCCTGGTATCGCAGGGGTCATTTTGACCATCGGTATGGCGGTGGATGCCAACGTTTTGATTTACGAACGTATTCGAGATGAAATCGGACGAGGAAAACCTCTTCGTGCGGCGATTGATAGCGGTTTTGATCGTGCGTTTAGTGCGATTTTTGACTCGAATATCACCACGATCATTCCTGCAGTTATTCTGATTTTCATGGGAAGTGGTCCTCTTCAAGGATTCTCTGTCACCTTGACGCTCGGTATCGTCGCCAATCTTTTCTCGGCGATTGTGGTGACTCGTAATCTCTTTGAGTGGACACTCCTTCTTCCTTCTTTCCGTAAGTTAACGATGATGGAATTTGTGAAGAATCCGAACATCGACTTCTTGAAGCTTCGCTGGATTGCGGTCGGTCTTTCAGTCTTTATTTTGGTGGTGGGCGGTGCCGCTTTCCATCAAAAAGGAGATCAAGCCTACGGCGTTGACTTTATCGGAGGAGATTCATTGACATTAAGTTTCCAAAACTCAGTGGAAGTCAGCAAACTTCGGGAGACGCTTGAAAAGAAGGGATTAAACATCCATTTGATTCAATATGCCAAAGGCGAAAACAAACTTTCGGTTCAAGTCCATGAAAAGCAAGGAGACCAAGTTATTTCCACGCTTCAAAGCTCTTTTCCTCAAGCCGGCTTCCAAAAAGTCGGATTGGATCGCGTCGGATCTCAAATTGGGCAAGAACTTCAACACCGCGCGGCTTTCTCATTGTTGCTCGGATTGTTAGGAATCTTGGTTTATGCCTCCTTCCGCTTTGAGTGGTCTTATGCGGTTGCTGCAACCGTCAGTCAGGTTCATGACGTTCTGATTGCGGTCTGTCTTGCAGTGGCATTAGGTTCCGAGCTTTCTCTCACTTTAGTCGGAGCGTTTCTGACGATCGCGGGATATTCGATTAATGAAAAAATCGTCGTCTTTGATCGTGTTCGCGAAATTGTGAAGTCGGGAACCAAACAATCTTTAGGAGAGATCCTGAACGCAAGCTTGAATGTAACATTGGCTCGAACGGTGATCACCGGCGGAACGACATTAATTGCGATTACCTTTTTGATCTTCTTCGGCGGACTCGTGATTCACGGATTT
>JAZKBH010000247.1:13194-15131 GCA_040388725.1 Verrucomicrobiota bacterium | reverse complement strand
ATCGTCTGGTGGTTAGGAAATCGTGAAGCCAAAAAACAAGCGAAGGTTTCAGACTCGGCCGAAATTAAAACGATCAACGCTTAATGCGTTTGATAATTGATTGAACGAAGTGGTTTTAATATGATGAAAGTCATCCTTGCCACTGAAGATCTCGCCAAAAAGAAATTTATTTCTGAGGCTTTAGATCCGCTTCGGTACGAAGTCGAATTTGTCGAAGATGCTTATACCGTCATCGACAAAGTGGAGCAGGCGAGTCGTGAGCAAATTGTAATTCTCGATTTTCCGCTTCCCGGAATGAATGGCATTCAGGTCTGTGAGCAGGTCGCAAGAACGACTCTTCGATGGCGTTCATTGCTCTTAGGAATTCCGACATCCCATTCTTCTTGGAACCCCTTCGAATTTCTTAAATCCGGAGGGGATTCAATTCTTTCTTGGAGCACGGAGGGAGATGATCTCCAGGATCAGATGGATGCTTCGGCTCGTTTTCTGGAGAGACAGGCGGCGATTACGAAAAAGTTAAAAGTCGATGCGGAACGTTACATTCCCCTCGAACCGATTGGTTCGGGAGGAGTCTCCAGTGTTTATCGAGGGATTGATCGTAAGCTCGAACGTGAAGTGGCGATTAAATATCTACGTTCCGATTTTAATGCAACGATTTCAGATACGGAAGCCGCTCTTCAAGAAGCACGTTTGTTAGCAAAGTTCATGCATCCGAATCTGGTGACGGTTTTTGATTTTGGTGAATCGGAAGACGGTGCTTTTGTGGTCATGGAGATTGTGGAAGGCGAAAGCTTACAAAGCATGTTGGAGTCCGGAGCTTTAAGAGATTCTCTTTTTGATAAGCTCGTGACGCAGTCGCTCCAAGGAATTGATGCGGCTCATGCGTTAGGGGTTTTACATTTGGATTTAAAGCCGTCGAATATGATGTTCGGTTTCATGGCTTCCACGGGTTCCGATATTAATCTCAAAATCGTCGATTTTGGAATTGCGAGGCATCGACATCAGGCCGACGCTTTTCAGACCCTTGCCTCGAAAACAATCGTGGGGTCGATTCCTTATATTGCACCTGAACGTTTTTATGGGGAGATATTGGGCCGACGTGCGGATCTCTATGCGCTCGGACATATTTATTATATCGGCCTCACCGGTCGTCATGCTTTCGCGGTGGAGGGAACGGAAGCGATGATTGATGCTCATCTCAATCAGGAACCTCCCTCGATTATCGAGATTCGTCCTGATATTCCGGTGGAATTAGAGAATTGGGTGATGAAACTTTTGGCTAAAAAATCGGCGGATCGTTTTTCGTCGGCATCCGAAGCGTTGCAGGCCTATCAAAAAATTAAATGGGATAAAAAATCATGAATGTGTATTGGGCGATTTACGGCGTACTTATTATTTTGGGTGGGATGATGGGATTTGTAAAAGCCAAGTCGAAGGCTTCCTTAATTGCAGGAACGATCTCAGGTGTATTGATTCTCGCTTCCGGTTATGGAATTGCGCATGGGATCAAAGCTTGGATTTTGGTGGGACACATTATCAGTTTGATGTTGTTTGTGAAATTTACGATCGGGTTTATCAAAACTCGTAAACCATTTCCGAGTTTGTTGATCATCCTTTTGACACTGGGTGGAATGATTCACACCTTTTGGTTGGTAAAAAACGGCAATTAAATCCAGATTTTGTATAGAGCTGGATTCTTCTGATAAAGAATCATCGAGTGGTGAGTTAAAATGGAGGGGCACAGGCCCTGTGCCTTGATGCTCATTCGTTAAAATGATGTAATGAGGTCTCTAGGAGCGATCGCGGGTCGCGGTCACTCCCAATAAATTCTGAATACATGCAATAGACTAAAGAATCCCCGGCGGGAGCGTACTCGGAACAGTCAAATGATCTGTTTCCATGGTCGCGACGGGGTAGGAGCATGAATCAATCATGAA
>JAZKBH010000247.1:0-13184 GCA_040388725.1 Verrucomicrobiota bacterium | reverse complement strand
GGACAACGCCCTTGCGGGAGTCGTCCCAGTTCACCACTCCGTCCGATTCCCCCAAAAGGGGCAGCTCCACTGCTTGCAATCGTCGGATGGTTCCAATGGATCACGCCCGCTCGAATCGTATGCCAAAATTGTTCGAATTTTTCTTTTTCATCACAGAACAGAGAAGCGGCTAGCCCATAACGGGTTTGATTCGCTTTTTCTAATGCCTCTTCAAAGGTGCTGACACGATAGACTTGAAGCAGGGGGGCAAAGATTTCGATATCCTCATTCTCCATTCCCGTGACATCGAGAACGCCTGGGGTGATGAGACCTGTTCCAGGATGAAGAGATTTCATGGTGAACAAGGCTTTCGCTCCTTTTTGAATAAGAGACTCTTGAATGGCGAGGGCTCGCTTCCCTGCTTCTACCGAAATCAGGGAGCCAATAAATGGCTCTGGATCGTCGCGATAAGATCCGACTCGGACCGTGCGAATTCGTTCAATTAGTTTTCGGAGAAGTTCATCTCCCCACGTTTGATCGGGAAGAATCAGTCGGCGAGTCGCATTACAGCGCTGGCCTGCGCTCATGAACGAGGAAGAGATGATCCCGAGAACAGCGGCATCGATGTCGCAAGGATTCCAAACCACTAAGGGATTATTTCCACCCATTTCGACGGCAAGAATCTTTTCAGGAGTCTTCGCATAGAGTTCCATTAATTTCTGACCAACCGCAGAACTTCCCGTAAAAAAGAGACCATTTAAATCAGGATGTTGAGAGAGGTATTCTCCTGTTTCACGTTCTCCTTGAACGAGTTGAAGAACGCCTTCCGGAATTCCGGCATCGATCCAACATTGAAGGGTGAGTTCAGCGACTCCAGGCGTGTATTCACTTGGCTTGAAGATGACGACATTTCCCTCAAGGAGCGCGGGAACAATTTGACCATTCGGCAAATGGGCAGGAAAATTGAAGGGACCCAAAACGGCGATGACACCATGAGGTTTAAAACGGGTTTGAGCGTTATTTTTTTGAAAGGATTCACACCGCTGATGGTGGGCTTGAAGCGTGAGATCGATTTTTCCAATCATGGCTCCGACTTCGGTTTTGGCATCCCAAAGGGGTTTTCCGGATTCCAGGGAGATCCGTTGAATAAACTGGGCTTCGTTTTTTTGAACGAGTTCTGAAAATCGTTTAAGGATCGCGAACCGTTGATCAAGTGGAAGCAGGCTCCAAGAGGAAAGGGCTTTTTGGGCGGAATGAAGGGCTTGGTCGATTTCTTCGTGTGTCGCGGCTTTTCCTGACCAAACAGTTTCTCCAGAGGAGGGATCCACCGAGGAAAAAGGAGTGCCATTTCCTGAGATCCATTCTCCAGCTATGAAATGAGACATGAAACTAAGATACTCGGGGTACGCGAGAGGATCAAGGGGGCAAAAAATTTAAATAAGGGGTTAAATGGGTTTCCCTTGGAGTTCTTTGTCTTTTTCTTGGTGGTTAAGCATCTGCTTCTTGAACTTTTCATTGTCGAAAATGAATTCGAGGTTAGTTTTTTCGAACTATGAGTCAAAAAATTCCAGTCACTGTTTTAACGGGCTTTTTGGGTTCCGGAAAAACGACGCTTTTAAATCGCATTCTCACGGAGAAACACGGGAAGCGGATTGCAGTGATCGAGAATGAATTCGGTGAAATTGGAATCGATCATCAACTCGTGATTCAGTCCGACGAAGAGATCTTCGAAATGAACAACGGCTGTCTTTGCTGTACGGTTCGTGGAGATTTGATTCGGATTCTCGGCAATCTTTTAAAACGTCGCGACCGGTTTGATCATATTTTAATCGAAACCACCGGTCTTGCTGATCCCGGTCCTGTCACCCAGACCTTTTTCATGGACGAAGATTTGAAGGCTCATCTTTCTTTGGATGGAGTCGTGACCGTGGTGGATGCGAAGCATGTGCTTTTGCATTGGGATGATGCGCCCGAAGTCAAAGAGCAGGTCGCTTTTGCCGATGTCATTCTCCTCAATAAAACAGATCTCGTCTCCCCTCAAGAATTGGAGTCATTAGAAAAACGAATTCGCTCGATGAATCGCTTAGCGAAAGTTTACCGTACGGAGCGTTCTCAAATTGAGATGGATAAAATTTTAGGATTGGGGGGGTTTGATTTGGAGCGAATTTTAGAGCACGAGCCAGATTTCTTGAAGGCGGCTTCGAAAACGCTCGGGACACACGAGCATACTCACGACGAACATGAGCATGATTGTCATGGCGAGGGGTGTGATCACGAATCTCATGAACACAAACATGACCACGAATGCAAAGGTGAAAATAATGAATCCCATGAGCATCACCACCATCATGATTGTGATCACGATCATGAACACGGACCGGAATGCGGCCATGAAGATCACGATCACGCCGATCATCACCATGATGAGAGTGTGAAATCGGTCGGTATTCAAAGTTTGAATGAAATGGATGGTCAAAAACTGAGCACTTGGATCAGTGAGTTACTTCGAGATAAAGGGGCCGATATTTTCCGAATGAAAGGCGTTCTCAATGTGAAGGGAGCTCCGAATCGAGTTGTTTTTCAAGGAGTTCATATGACATTTGAAGCGAACTCGGATATCCCATGGGGCTCGGATAAACGTCAAAATACCTTGGTTTTTATTGGGCGTAATTTGGATCGCGAAGCGTTGAATCAAGGATTCAAAAGCTGTTACGCTTGAGTAAGTCATGAGTTCTACTAGTCTGACCGGTGCTGAAACTCCTCTTCGTGAGGTCTTTAAGTATGTCGCAGAAGATGCGATTGGAGTCTTAGCATGGTCGCCGACAGGCGATCGCATTGCCTTCGGTTCATTGGCAGGCGAGGTGATCGTGATCGATCTCTCGACTCAAAAACCGATCCTCTCTATTTCGGACGCTCATATGATGGGAACCCAAGCTCTGGCGTGGTCTCCCGATGGATCCAAGATTGTTTCCGGGGGATGTGATGGAAAAGTAAAAATCTGGGATATCGCATTTGGAACTTCTTGCGGAGAATATGCTTTTAAAGGGTCTTGGGTAAATCATCTGCTTTGGGGTGAGTTTGAAAAGGGGACTCAAAAAAAGGGTTTCATCATTGCGGTCGCAGGAAAGAAAATCGCTTGTTTGCAGGACGATGGAGTTCTCGTTCACGCTTATCCAGACCATCCCTTTGGAATTGAAGATCTCACTTGGCGCCCGAAGAGCGCTCAATTTTCAGTCTCGTCCCATGGCGGAGTCTCGCTTTGGAGTGTGATGAAACCGAAACTAGAACGGACTTATGAATGGAAAAATCCGGCGATCTTCCATCGTTGGAGTCCCGATGGTCAATGGATTGCCGCGGGGGGACAAGACGGATCGGTTCATATTTGGATTTCAAAGAGTGGAGCTGATTTTCATATGGGAGGCTATATGCGAAAGGTTGAGAAACTCTCGTGGCATCCTGGTGGACGTTGGCTCGCCACTCCAAATGGCGGAAATATTGCCATCTGGGATTGTTCTCCTCCCGGTCCTGAAGGACGTGTTCCCGATGAGTATGCGTGGCATGAAAAGAATGTCGTTTCACTTTGCTATCAGTTCAAAGGAGATTTACTCGCTTCAGGGGGCGAAGAAGGAAACGTTGCTTTCTGGCTCCCTCAGAAACGAGATTTTCCCGTTGGCAAGCTCGCGCTCCAATCGAGCGTTTTACAAATGGCGTGGAGACCAGACGACCAGGCCATCGCAGTAGGATTACAGTCCGGCGAAGTTCGCGTTTTCGATCGCGGATAAAACTGTTTTCACACGGAGGTAATGGAGTAAACGGAGAAAAGACAGGTTCTCTGAGGAATGCAGAAAAACAGGAATTTTTTTTGTTTTAAACCAAAGGAATTTCCTTTGCGTTCCTCTGCGCTCTCTGCGGTTAAATTGCCTTTACTGTCTCTGAGGTATTCTGGATTTTAATTCTTTCCAGAACCCGGTGACGAAGATCAAAAAGCTTACCGACACAATCCAATTTCCGTAGCGTTCGTAAGGGGTCACGACGGAGGGAGTCCAGTGAAGATCATCAATCAATGCTCCTTCGATTTCGACTCGTTTTCCTGCTTTATCTTGAAGAACTTTTTCGACGATTCCTTTTTGATTAATCTGACACGTAATTCCGGAATTCGTACAACGAATCATCGGGATATCGAACTCCACAGTTCTAAAAACAGCATTGGCCAGATGTTGCGCTGCCCCGGGTGAGCTTTCAAACCAGGCATCATTCGTAAGATTGATGAGCACTTCAGGCTTCTGTTGATTCGCCTCTCGGACGATCGAAGAGAGGGTATCTTCAAAACAAATAATGGGAGCGACCTTGACCCCGGATCTTTGAAGCGAAAAGACGCTGCTTTGATCTCCCCAATCAAATCCCGCGGTCATCGGAATCCATCGCCCTAGACGAGGAAAAGTATCCCAAAAAGGGGTATATTCTCCAAAAACGACAAGATGATTTTTATGATAAATCGATCCTTGAATTTGGCTGGAAAGAGGAGGAAACCAAAATGCAGAATTGTAAGATTTATCTTCATCCACATCAATCGCTCCCATGATGAAATCAAAGGATCCTGATTTCTGAAGTCGATCCACGCAGGCCCGAAGTTCAAAATCGGTTTTATACACTTTCCCGCAAGCAGTTTCAGACCAAAGAACCAGTTCTGGATTGTTCGTTTGAATCGCATCCATGGTGAGATTCATATGCTTCAAAAGAATTTGTGTGCCACTGATTGGGGCATACTTTTCGTTTTGAGGAATATTCGCTTGGATCGCTGCATAGCGAAGAGTGTGAATCTCAGCCGTATCGGGACTTTTGATTTTGAAAAATCCCCAGAGATGAATCGCCATGAATCCAACAAGGAGTAAATAGAGATCGAGATAACGGCGATAACCACGTCCTTCACGGATATCTTGATGGAATCGACGGATCCCCAAGGCCAGTAAGACATTCACAAAGACAATCCACCACGTAATGAGCAGGGTTCCCCCGACGCTCGCCCATTGGAGAATGGGAACCACTCGATATTGGCTCACCGCAAGCCCATTCCAGCCGAATCCGGTCAGCATCCAGCTTCGGATCCATTCGAGGAGGGTCCACGTCGAAGCGCTTAAGGCAGCAATTTTAAAATAAGTCAGAGAAATAGCAGATGGCTTTCCTGTTTTTTGCTCCTCCGAACTGAGCAGAATCCGACGAGTCCAAAAATTTTGGAATCGATTCCAGGCGGCAAAATAGATGGCCAGATAGACACAAAGAAAAGAGGTTCCGATAATCGTGACGTAACCGATCCACCAAAGGCTGGTTCCGAAAAAAAGAAGTCCCATCCAAAATCCCATGGCTCCGGATGTCAATCGTCGGCCAGGAAGCGAAGGAAATCCAACGGGCGGAGTCGGAATTAAAAAGTTGGCGAGGATGATCGGAACCAGAGCGACCCAAATCACGCCACTGGCATCATAAGGAGGGAAGGAAAGCGTCATCAACCACCCGCTTAATAAAGCGGCAATGGCTTGAATCAAAAATCGTCTCGAATGATCATTTAAAAAACTCATGGCGGATAGGATATCGTGTGACCCTACAATTGGTGTTCTTGATTGCAAGCCGCGGAAAAAAGAGTTTATCCGCAGATTTTCGCAGATGGACACAGATTTAAATACAGGTTTTTGTTTTTAAAAGCAGAACTGTATTCTGAGTTTATAAATCTGCGTCTCTCGGCGAAAATCTGCGGATACCTCCTTTCGTTTTAATCCCCTCAAAAGGGTAATGCTTGACCCCATCGTCTAGATCGTTAGTCTTCACGCCCTTATGAACGTGACTATTGAAGATTTATCTGCCTGCCGTAAACGCCTCAAAATCGAGGTTCCCTCGGACCGTGTAAACGCGATGTTCGATGAAGTTTCTTCCGAATTCTTAAAGTTTGCCCAAATCCCCGGTTTCCGCGCTGGAAAAGCACCTAAACCCATGGTGCTCAAACGCTTCTCGAAAGACATTGATGAAGAAACTCGTAAAAAACTTCTTCCTAAAGCCTACTACGACGCAGTCGAAGAGAAGAAGCTGAAGGTCGTCAGTTCCCCCCAATTTGAGGATGTTCGTTATCAACGTGGATTGACAATGAGCTTCACCACAACGGTGGATCTCGCTCCAGAATTCACCCTCCCGACTTACAAGGGAATTGAAATCAAAGATGAAGCCGTTGCTTTGACCGAGAAGCAAGTGGAAGATGCGATCAAGTCCTTGGTCGTCATGCGTTCCACCTTTGAAACCGTTGAAGGTCGTCCTGTCCAAGCCGAAGATTTTGCAATCATTACGTTCACTGGTACGGTCGATGGAAAATCGATCTCCGAAATCGCTCCTGACGAAAAGTTATTGGGCGGCTCTGAAAAGTTCTGGATGCGCGTCAACTCCGCCGAGTTTGTTCCTGGTTTCACCGATCAATTGATCGGAATGAATCTGAACGACAAAAAAACAATCACGATCGATTTCCCTGCAGACTTCCGTGTTGCGGCTTTGGCCGGTAAAAAAGCCTCCTACGAGGTTGAATTGCATGAGATCAAGGCTCAGCAAGTTCCTGAAATGACCGATGATCTTGCAAAAGAACTCGGACAAGAGAGTGCAGAAAAACTTCGCGAGACTGTAAAAAGCACCCTCGAAGAGCAAGAGAAACAAAGAATTCAAGCAGCTCAAACCAATGAGATCGTGAAAAAGTTGCTCGATGCTGTCGCTTTTGACCTTCCTGAATCCTGGGTAAGCGATGAAACACAAGATGTCGTTTATCAAATCGTTTCTGAAAACCAATCCCGTGGCATTGCCCAAAACGTGATGGAAGATAAGAAGCAAGAAATTTATGAAAATGCGACCAAGACAGCGAAGGAACGAGTGAAGCTCTCCTTTATTGTCCAAAACATCGCCGAGAAAGAATCGATCAAGATCGAAGAACAAGATATGATCGCTGAAGTCGGACGGATGGCTCAAGCCTATCGGATGCCGATGGAGAAAGTCGCGAAGCGGGTCTCAGATCCTCAAGTTTATTATTCGGTTCGTCGTCAGATTTTGACCCGCAAAGTCCTCGACTTTTTGAAGAAAGAGGCGAAGTTGGTTTGACGTTTTTAAATGACTTCGAAAATGGCGTCTCTCAGTGGAGAGACGCCGCTTTGAAGATGGGGAGTGAGAATGATGTATGATGATCGAAAATAATATTTATGTTCCTTACGTCGACGAGCAAACGCCCAAAGGCGAGCGTCGCTCTGATATTTTCACACGTCTTTTAAAGGACCGTATCGTATTTATCGGGTCCCAAATCGATGATACCGTTGCCAATGTCGTGGTGGCGCAATTACTCTTCCTTCAAATGGAAGACCCCAAGAAAGATGTCAATATCTACATCCAATCTCCCGGTGGCTATGTTTCTGCTGGGCTCGCGATTTATGATGCGATGCAGTTTATGACTTGCGACGTTTCGACCTACTGTATTGGTCAAGCCGCAAGCATGGGCGCAGTTCTTTTATCGGCAGGGACCAAGGGAAAGCGTTATTGTCTTCCGAATGCCAAGGTCATGATTCACCAACCCCTCGGCGGTGCGCGTGGTCAGGCTTCGGATATTATGATCCAAGCGGAAGAAATTTTGAAAACCAAGCAACGCTTGAACGAAATTCTCGCCTTTCATTGCAATCAAAGCTTTGAAGCTGTCGAAAAAGCAACGGATCGTGACTATTATATGTCCGCTCAAGAGGCAAAAGAGTTTGGAATTATTGATGAAGTGATCAAGTCTCGTAAAGAGATTAAGTCGTGATGCTTTCATGAGCGAAATCAGTCTTAGCTGCCGTAATCTCGTTAAATTCCTTGGAGAAGAGGAAAATCGAGTTCAAGCACTTCGTGAAGTTTCGCTCGAATTAGAGAGAGGTCGTGTTTACTCCATCGTTGGACCTTCCGGTTGTGGAAAATCGACTCTTCTTTATCTACTGGGACTTCTGGATCAACCGGACTCCGGTGAAATTTTTGTAGGCGAAAAGCAATCGGCTCATTTGTCAGAAGATGAGGCAACTCGAATTCGAAATGAGCATTTGGGCTTTATCTTTCAGTTTCACTTTTTGTTAAAAGAATTTACGGCTGCCGAAAATGTCATGCTTCCGATGATTCGTTTAGGAAAGCTTTCCGAGACTGCGATGAAAGCAAGGGCTCAAGAGCTTTTGGAAGCTGTGGGAATTGGTCATAAGTCGGGACGACGTGCGAATCATTTATCCGGAGGTGAACAGCAGCGTGTGGCAATTGCCCGTGCTTTGGCAAATCATCCTGAAATTATTTTAGCGGATGAACCGACGGGTAATTTGGATTCGGTGAATTCCGATAAGGTTTTTGCTCTTTTGAAACAGTTGGCGCATGATCGAAATATCACGGTTTTAGTAGTGACTCACAATCCGGCGATTGCCAAAGCCTCCGATACGGTTTTGGAAATGCGCGACGGACGTTTCATATGAAGAAATTTCTGCTCCTTTTTCTTTTATGGAAGGTTGCAGTAGGAGCAGAGAATTCCGATTTTACGATTCCCTATCAAAATGCGGTCGTCGCTTATAAAAGTGGTGATTATCCCGCCGCGAAAACAGCGGCTTTAGAGGCTGGAAAGCGTGGAGGAGAGGATCTCCGTCCCTCACTTCTTTTGGGAAAGATTGCGTTGGCTCAAAAAAACTACAGAGAGGCCGAAAGTCTGATTGCTCCCTTGATTCAAAAAAATCCCGACAATCCGATGCTTTGGATGCCTTGGGGAGATACATTGGTTTTTCTCGGTAAGCCCGGAAAGGCAATCAATTTTTATGAAAAGGCCTCTCATGTTGACGCCCAAAAACCCGATGCTCTTTTAAGAAAGGTTTACGCTTTTTTAAAGAACCAAGAACGAGGGGAGGCGGAGCGTATCACGGCGGCCATGGATGGGTTTAATGATAAAACGCCCGTTTATTACTTTGCCAAAGCAGCAGTATTGGATGCCTCTGGAAAAAAGCCTGAAGCGGATGTTGTTTTAAAGAATGCGCGGACCCTTTATGGAGAGACGGTTTACCTCGATTATTATCGGGAATATCTTTGGTTTATTGGGTCTCCCTTGAAGTAGTCATTTTTCTTTAACTTCTTAAAAATCATAAAAAAGGGGTTACACGATTCATTTGGAGGTAAATCTTCTTTTTTTCCTCTGAAACCCGCTTGCCATACGAGGGGGATCTGTCTATTAACGCATTTCATACTCCATGCTCGATATTAAGTACATACGTGAGGAATCCGATGAAGTGGCGCGTCGTTTGGCGACGCGGGGACGCGGGGACGAAGCACATATCCGTGAATTGACGGCACTGGATGAGGAACGCCGTGGCATTTTAAAGACGGTTGAAAACCTGAAAGCCGAACGGAATAAAGCGAGCAAAGAAGTCGGTGCTCTTAAATCCAAAGGGCTTCCTGCCGATGAAATTTTAGTTCGAATGAAACAGGTCTCCGATGAGATCGCTCAACTCGATAAATCTTTCGCAGAGCTCGAAGTCAAACAACAAGATCTTTTACTCCGTATTCCGAATGTCCCTCATGTCTCCGTTCCTGTCGGAGTAGATGCCGATGCGAATCGTATTGAGAAGACCTGGGGAACTCCCGTTCAACATGCTTTCGAGCCGAAAACGCATTGGGAAATTGGTGAAGCACGAGGTCTTTTGGATCTGGCGCGTGCGACGAAAATTTCGGGAAGTGGTTTTATTGTTTATACAGGCAAAGGCGCGAGATTAGAGCGCGGGTTAATTAATTTTCTTCTCGATCTTCATACTCAAAACCACGGTTATACCGAAGTCGGTGTTCCGTTTGTGGTTCGTGGAGAAAGTATGGTCGGAACCGGACAGCTTCCTAAGTTTTCGGAAGATATGTATGCGGTGAAAGAAGAGGATCTTTATCTGATTCCAACCGCAGAAGTTCCTGTCACAAATTTACATCGTGATGAGATTGTGAGCGAAGCTCAGCTTCCTATTTCCTATGCGGCTTACACCCCTTGTTTCCGTCGTGAAGCGGGAAGTGCCGGAAAAGATACTCGAGGCATGATTCGAGTTCACCAA
Source organism: Verrucomicrobiota bacterium (assembly GCA_040388725.1). GTDB lineage: Bacteria > Verrucomicrobiota > Verrucomicrobiia > Methylacidiphilales > CAMAQI01 > CAMAQI01. The sequence continues at coordinate 3,108 of JAZKBH010000247.1, read as the reverse complement.
TTTGATAAAGTGGAGCTCGTTCATATTGTAAAGCCTGAGGAATCCTACGCCACGCTCGAAAAACTTTTGGGACATGCCGAAACCGTTTTACAAAAACTCGGATTGACCTATCGAGTACTTGCTCTCTCGACAGGGGATATGGGCTTCGGGGCAGCTAAATGTTACGATATTGAAGTCTGGGCGCCCGGTCTTAAAACATGGCTGGAAGTCTCTTCCTGTAGCAATTTCGAGTCTTTTCAAGCTCGTCGCCTTCAATTGCGCTATAAAGATAGCGAAGGGAAAAATCAATTTTGTCATACCTTGAATGGATCGGGGACGGCTTTGGCACGTCTCTATATTGCGCTCTTGGAGACCTACCAACAACCCGACGGATCGGTACTTCTGCCTGAGATCCTTCAACCTTATTTAGGACTTACATGTCTTTGATTCGCACACTCTGTTTTACCCTCGTTCTGACGATTGGATTTTCGTGGGCGTTAGATTCCATTCCATCCACGGATGTCGATGTCAAACCGATCACAGCCAATGAACTTGAGAAGAAGGATTTAACCCGCTTAGGTCAAACTCTTGCTGCTTTACTTGAGCGTTATCATTATTCCCGTCAGCGTATTACTCCGGAAATCGCTGCTAAATATTTTAATGGGTTGATCGATTATCTCGATTACACACACATGATTTTTTATCAAGCAGACGTCGATGAGTTAAAGGCAAAGTGGTTACCGACCTTGGATCAAACGGTGATTGAGGGAGATCCTCAAATGGCGCTTGATGTTTTTAATCGTTTCATGATGCGCTTTCAAGAGAGAGAGAGGATGGTTCAAAAGTTGTTGGTGGCTAAATATGATTTTACGACCGATGAAAGTTTTCTTCCCGATCGTTCCAAAGAGTCTTTTCCGAAAGATAGTACCGAAGCCGAAAAGCTCTGGCGTTTAAGAGTGAAGCTCGAACTTTTGACAGGCCGTCTCAATAAAGAAAAAAGCGAAGAGACGATCAAAACGGTCAGCCGTCGTTATGCACGACGACTTAAAGAATTCTCCGAATACGGAGCACAAGATGTGATGGACGATTCACTTCGTGTTCTCTGCCGAACCTTCGATCCTCACTCCGACTTCTTTTCCGATGAGGATATGGAAGATTTCAAAATTCAGAGCATCGATCTCAAACTTTCAGGGATTGGAGCCGAGCTCACGGTTGAAGATGGGTATGCCAAGGTTCGCCGCGTGATTCCAGGAAGTCCTGCGGAAGCAACGAAAAAGGTGAATGCAAATGACCGTATCGTTGCTGTCGGTCAAGGGACTGAAAAGCCAGTGGATGTCGTCGATATGCCGCTTCGAAAAGTGGTGAAGTTGATTCGTGGAAAAGCCGGAACAGAAGTTCGCCTGACGATCATTCCCGCAGACGCGCCCGATTTAACCGTAAGACAAGTGGTTCCTATTATTCGTGGAGATATCGAGCTTAAAGATGCCAAGGCACGGGCACGATTGGTCGAATACACGGATGAGAATAAGGTGAGCAAGCGGATTGGAATTATTTATCTGAATCAATTTTATGATAATTGCACCGATGACGTCGCTGTTTTTGTCAAACGTTTCGAGCAAGAACGAGTGCAAGGAATTGTCTTGGATATGAGACGGAACGGGGGAGGGCTTTTAAAAGAGGCAATTACTCTCACAGGGCTCTTTATCTCCAAAGGTCCCGTGGTTCAAGTTCGTGATAGCGCCGGTTCCATTCAAATCCATCAGGACGAAGATTCTAAAGTCAGTTATGCAGGTCCTCTCGTGGTCATGGTTGGACACCAAAGTGCTTCCGCAACGGAAATTGTAGCCGCGGCTTTACAAGATTATGGAAGAGCGCTCATTGTGGGCGATTCTGCGACGCACGGAAAAGGAACCGTTCAGATTCTTCAAGAGATGGATAAGCTCCGAAACTTTTGGGATACGGCTTTGAAGGGTGGGGTAAAATTCACCATGCAAAAGTTTTATCGCATCAGCGGTGGTTCGACTCAGCAAAAAGGGGTGACTCCGGATATTCATATTCCTTCGCTTTTCGACGTCGCTGAAATGGGTGAACGTTATCTGCCGAATTACTTGCCGTACGACGAAATTCAACCTTCCAAGTATCAGAAATCGAACGCATTAGATGCATTGATTCCTGTTCTAACGAAGAAGTCTGAAGAGCGCCGCGCCAAGAGCGATGAGTTTAAGGAGCTCAATACGGAAATCGAAATTTTGAAGAAGCGCTTACAAGACAAGAGTGTTTCTTTACAGGAATCGAAGCGCATTCAAGAAAAGACGGAAATGAAAGCGCGCTCGGATGTGCGGATCAAATTACGGAAAGCTGCGATCGGGAAGAACGACCACCATTGGGATATGACTTTGGATGACGTTGCAGCCAATAAGACCTTGGATGCTCTCGCTAAAAATCCTCCGGTTCGACCTAAAAAGAATAAAAAGACTTCGGATGACGATGACGATCAGGATGATTTAGATGATTTGGATGACCTTCAGCTCTCGGAAGGGATGCAAATCCTTCTCGACCTTTCAGAAATGGTTCGCCATAACGCCACAAGCAAGCCGTAATTCGGCTACTACAAAATACTTACTATGTCGGAAACTATTCAAGTCGAAGGACGGATCGTCTCGGTATTGCCTGGGACGATGTTCCGTGTTGAATTAGGTGCAAATAAGCACATCGTGCTCGCCCATATTTCGGGCAAAATGCGGAAGCATTTTGTGCGATTGACCAATGGCGATAAAGTGATTTTGGAGATGTCCCCACATGATTTACAAAAAGGTCGTATTTTGCGCCGAATCGATCCTCCCCGTCCAGGAATGCCTCCTCGCCCCGGACTTACACCCCCTAACTCTCAGGTTTAATTATGCCCTCATTTGATGTTGTTTCTGAAGTGGATATGCAAGAAGTTCAGAACGCCATCAATCAGGCGGGGAAAGAGATTCTGACTCGTTTTGATTTTCGGGATGCGAAAGCAGAAATTCTTTTAGAAAAGTTGGAAATCAAACTTGCCGCGATTGATGCGTATAAGCTGAAATCCCTCGAAGAAATTGTTTTGGGGAAGCTTGCACGCCGGAATGTGAGCTTAAAGAATAT
>JAZKBH010000246.1:0-1578 GCA_040388725.1 Verrucomicrobiota bacterium | reverse complement strand
CTCAAGCGTGAAAAAGATATGATCTCCAGAGCGGTTGAGGTCTCACCCGCGTTGCTCATCTTTATTGACGCCAAGGGTCATGTCATCAGTTTTAATCGAGCCTGTCGTGAGCTGACCGGTTATTCTTTAGCCGAAGTTCAAGGTAAAAGTTATTTAGACCTTCCGTTCTGGCCTTCCGAAAAAAAAGCTCTTCCCTTGGAATCCCATACCTCTCCGAATGATGTGCGAACCGCTCTTCGAGAAAGTGAATGGATTACGCGGGACGGAAAAATTCGATTTGTCTCCTGGTCTTTTAGTGACGCTTTCAATGATGCGGGTGGCCTTGAGTTTACCATTGGAGCGGGCATTGATGTGACGGAAAGACGAGATGCGGAAATGCGGCTTGCCTATCTTGCCGAACATGACTCTCTCACGGATCTCTATAACCGGAGTAAACTCACGAGTTTAATCGAAGAGGCCTCGGCGTCCGCGTGGAATGGCCGCCACACGGCGCTTCTCTATATAGATCTCGATAATTTTAAAAATGTCAATGATGTCGCGGGTCACACCGCAGGAGATCGCCTCATTAAAAAGTTGGCAGCCCTCCTGAAAGAAATCAGCCGCGCCGAAGATCATATTGTGCGATTCGGAGGAGATGAATTTGTGATTGTCCTCCATGAAACAAGTTTGGAGGATGCCCGTGCCATTGCTGAAAGGTATCGGTCTCGGGTCGATAGTCTCGAGTTTGAGGATTCCGGAGAGACGTTCACCATCAGCGCTTCCATCGGGCTCGCCGTCATCGATGGTACCATGAGCAGTGAAGAGCTGGTCGCCTCCGTCGATTCCGCCTGTTATACCGCCAAAGCGAGTGGACGCAACCGCATCGTGATTCATCGAAAAGATGAAAACGATATTTCTCGTGCCATCGCCGATGTTCATTGGGCGAAGCGCATCCGGGAAGCGATCCGAAAAGATCAGCTGGAGCTTTGGTTCCAACCGATTCTCAATGTGAAAACAGGGACGATCGATTTTCATGAAGCTCTCTTGCGCTTATCCGATGATCCTTCCATGAGTCCTTCAAAATTTTTAAGTTCCATTCACCGCTCGGGGGGAATGGCACTGCTCGATCGCCATGTGGTGGCACTGGCGACTCAGACCTTGGTCACGAACCGAAATGTCGTGCTGAGCGTCAACATCGCCGCCCATTCCGCCAACGACGCCAGTTTCTTCGAGTATGTGGCCACCCTCTTTGATCTTCATAAAATTTCTTACGACCGAGTTCTTTTTGAAATCACGGAAACGGCCATTATGGTGGAACCGGAAAAAGCCCGTCCCTTTTTTGAAATGCTCAAAGAAAAAGGCTTTCGATTCGCCTTGGACGATTTTGGAGTCGGATTTTCTTCCCTCGCTTACCTCAGACATTTGCCCATTGATATCTTAAAAGTGGACGGCGCTTTCATCCGAGACCTGGCAAGGCAACGCCTCAATCAAGCCCTCGTGCAATCCATCAATCAAACCGCTCATATTCTCAATCTTCAAACGGTGGCTGAATTTGTCTCCGATGTAGAAACCCTCGATTTAATTACCGAATTTGGTTTT
>JAZKBH010000245.1:0-3462 GCA_040388725.1 Verrucomicrobiota bacterium | reverse complement strand
AAGACCTCGCAAAAATGAAGGAAGAAAATCTTCTCCTATTAGAGAACATGAAAAAGGAAAATATCAAACTTACCGCAGAAGCCGGTGCCCTCAGAGTACAAATAACCGACATTAAAAGCCGATGGATACCCAAAGACCATCAGGAAGCATATGGTTTATGAAGGCTCTTATTATAGAGGATGATCCTGTCTCAATCATGACGTTAGAAATGATGCTCAGAAAATTGCAAATCACATCGAAAACCGCAAGAGGTGTGGTGGACGCAATTTCAATTCTTCTGACCTATAAACCAGAAATCATCTTTTTGGATCTTTTCCTTGGATCCAACGATGGGTTAGAATTCCTTCAGACGCGGATGGGGAATTTGAGGTTAAAGCAAATTCCCGTTGTCATCGTCAGTTCAAGCTCACAATTTGATGCGATTAACGTTTGTTTAAAGAATGGGGCAGACGCATACCTGATTAAGCCGGTGCAATTCAATTTGCTTGTCGATGTTCTCAGGAAGCTGGGAATTCCAGTTGCTAACCAGTGATCTGACCGGAGTTAACCGAAAACAAATCCTGCATAAACTTCGGACCGATCCAGTTTACCACATCGAAAAAGTGCAAGGGGTCTATACCGCGGAAGAATACCAGAAGCGGGTGATTCGCTCCGTAGCTCAGCACGAAAGAACTGTTGTCGCGGCATGCCATGATGTAGGAAAAACTTGGCTAGCTGCAAAAGTGATCCTCTGGTTTACGTCCACATTCACCAACTCAAAAGTAATCACTACGGCGCCTACTTTTAATCAGGTCAAACGCCTCCTTTGGAGCGAAATCCGGGCAGGTTTTTCTAAAAGCGCTAATCCTCTCGGTGGAGATATGCTCACCACGGAGTGGAAGCTTTCTGAAGAATGGTTTGCCGTTGGATTTACGTCCAGGGCGGAGCACGTCGAAGGCGAGGGGCAAGGGGGGGCATCCACGTTCCAAGGCTTCCATGCTCCTTATCTGTTGGTGGTTTTTGACGAGGCGACCGGTATACCGCTGACGATATGGAAACAGATGGAAGGGCTCATGACCTCCTATCACGTTCGATTTTTGGGCATCGGGAACCCGACCACAAAGAGTTGCGAGTTCTTCAAATGCTTTTCAAACCCTGCTTACAAAAAGATCACTCTCAATTGCTTTGATTCTCCAAATTTTCCAGCAAACGGGCTCCACAATATGGAAGACCTGACCAGGGAATACAATCGACTTCGAGAGCTCACTCAAGACGAACAATACGAGGAGATGCAAAAGTACGTCACCGTCAATAAGAACTTGCTTGCCGTTAAATGGGTAATGCAACTCTGTTTGAAGTGGGGCCTGACTCACCCGATGGTCGTCTCAAAATGTTTCGGGCAATTCCCGGAAGAAGACGAATATACCTTGATGCCGATGGGCTTGGTTCAGGGGGCCCAATACCGAACTTATGAGCCATCCCCATTGGATCGCGTGAGTATCGGCGTTGACGTCGCTCGGTTTGGGTCCGATAAAACCATCATCACCGGATTCAAAGGGAACATTCTGCAGGCCCAGCAACGGGAACGAAAAGTCCTCGTCAAGCGGGACATTAACGAAGTGGTTGGGGCACTTGTCAGAATGATTAAAGACGAGCCGAGTCATGATATCCATATCGCAGTTGACGCGACGGGTTTAGGCTCCGGCGTGGTGGATTCCTTAATAGAAAAACGCAGTGAAAAGATCATTCCTCAGTATGTGGAAATCAGAGAAGTTCATGTCGGGGCTGGACCTGGAGGAAGAAAAGGAACCAAGAAGGAAAAGGAATTCAAGGAGCAATATTTCAACTTAAAAGCAAGAATGTTTGTGGAACTTTCCCAAGACCTAAAGAGTACTTTATGCCTACTCGAAGATGATGTTTATTTAGAGGAATTACCTACGATTAAATACAAGTTTGATAGCAAAGGGAGATGGGTAATTGAGTCAAAAGAAGACTACAGAAAAAGAACGGGGCGTTCTTCCCCGGACGATGCCGATTCCCTCTCACTTGCCAATTATGCCAGATACGATGAAGCCGGGATTGGCAATTTTAATGAAGACTTGAATCCTCCGGGGAAAAGTACCATCATCGAACATAAACCCCAGGAGGCTCAATGGTAAAACGGAAGTTATCACCGAACCGATTTCAATTTAAGGAAAGCTTGCGACGTACCCCAATTTCAGTTGAGCCCGATAATGAGGCGCCGGAACAAGAAACAGTGGATAACCAGCCCCTGACCAGGATGAACACAGAACCGATGGGTTCTCCGGGTACGATTAGTTACGGTGGATATGTCTCCGAAGAGTATCTTGGGATTTTACGCGGAAAAAGACGCGCTGACGTTTTTGATCAAATGAGGCGCTCCGATCCACAAATTAAGATGTGTTTAAGTTCCGTCAAGAACCCCATTAAAAGCGCCAACTGGGAAATAGAGCCTTTCGATGATTCCCCGGAAGCAGTTGCAGATGCCGATTTAATCAAACACATTCTTTTTCAGGACATGGATACCGACTGGGAGATCGGAAGGCGTCGTGTGGATACCGACTGGGTTGATTTTATCGGGGAAGCTTTAACTATTTATGATTTCGGGCATAGCGTTTTTGAAGTGATCAATAAGGTCGTCCTGGACGATGAGAAATACGGTTCTTACATCGGGATCAAGCGGCTTGCGTTCAGAAGCCAAAGAACAATTGAGCGATGGAATTTGGATCCAATCACGGGGGATCTCAGGACCGTCACGCAATACGCTTACGGAGATTTAGACCGAACAGTAGATATCCCTGCATCCGATTTAATCGTCCTTACGCTAGATAAAGAGGGTTCCAATTACGAAGGCATTTCTGCCCTCCGTCCCTGCTACGGGCCTTGGTTCAGAAAAAACAATTACCTCAAATTGAATGCGGTCGGGATCGAGAAGTTTGCAGTGCCGACACCGTTAATTGAAATTCCGGAAGCCAAAGAAAACAGTCTTCAATATACGAACATGATTAACGCGATTCAGTCCTACCTCACCCACCAAAATGGATACCTGACGTATCCCGAAGGCTGGAAGGTGACGTTGAACTCGAATACCTACGATCCGGCGAAGGTGGAAACCTCGATCGACAATGAAGACAAGCGCATGGTTAAAAGCTTCCTGGCGAATTTCCTCGAATTGGGAATGGGGGGGGCCGGATCTTTCGCTATGTCCAATAACCTCTCGGACTTCTTTTTGTCGGGCCTGGATCACGTTGCGTCCAAAATAGAGAGTCCAATGAACAAGTATTTAATTCCCGGTTTGATCAAAATGAACCGTGGGGCTAGGGCCAATTACCCTAAGCTGAAGCACTCAGGAGTCTCGGATAAGGCCGGAAAAGAACTTTCGGAAATTCTCAAATACCTGGGTGATACCCAGTTTATTATCCCGGATGAACTTTTGAGCGGATTTATAATCATCAAACCTTT
>JAZKBH010000244.1:7828-9674 GCA_040388725.1 Verrucomicrobiota bacterium | reverse complement strand
CGTGCCTTTAAAGGGCCATTCACAAACGGCCTCGGATCCCTCGGCCCTCCCGGTGAAAATAAAGGATCGGTTTACTTTTTCCGAAAAATAACGCCGAGCGCGAGCGATAGTTTTTTAAAGAACGAGACTCGAGCTCGTCCCTTCCAGATATTGTAATTTTCTTTTTCGATGACGTGAAGAATTTCGGAATAGATGACGCGCATGAGCCAAACGGTTCTTTGAACTCCACCGGAGGGAAGACCTCGAATTCCTTCTTCGGATTGCGTGTAATAGGAGCGCGTTCTTTCGATCTGAAATTGCATGAAGGGAATCCATTCCGGAGTGAGGATTCCCTGTTTGAAATTTTCTTCGGTGATCTGATAGCGAAGCAGTTCTTCTTGAGGTAAATAAATTCGATCTCGTTCGTAGTCCTCTTTCACGTCTCGCAAAATATTCGTCAATTGCATCGCAGTTCCCAACTTTTTGGCTGCTTCTAAAAGCTCGGGACGGGGTTCGGTAAAGATATGGGTCATGATGACTCCGACAACGCCGGCGACGAGGTAACAGTATCGATCGAGCTCTTCCCAGGTCTGAAGTCTCACGCGTCCTTGATCCCAGGTCATTCCCTCGAGAAGTTCTTCGAAGTGAATCCGGGGAATTCGATGATCTTGAACGGTTTTCGAAAATCCTTCAATCCATGGATCTTGTTGGACATCAAAAGGTTGAGATAAATAAACGCAATCTAATTTTGATCGAAATCGTAGAACTGCCTGACGACGTTCTTCATCACTGGAAGCAAAGTCTACAGCATCATCGGCGAGCCGACAAAAGGCATAAATAGCATAGGCTCCCTGGCGGGTCGAAGGGGGGAGGGTATGGGAAGCGAAGTAGAAAGTTTTGGCGTGATGTTGGGTGATTTGGCGGCAGGATTCAAAGGAAAGAGCAAGTGATGTCATGAAATATTAAATAATCCTTGCAAGGTTCTGCATTTTTGTCAAATTCACGCCCCCCATTTTTTGAAGGATAAACTATGAGACACACCTACGTACAAGAAGCTTTGAAGCAAATCAAAAGCCCGGAAATTCTCGTGAATATTATTTCACGACGCTGCCGTCAGCTTGGACAAGGTGCTCGTCCCTTGGTCGAAGTTCACCCCAAGTGGACTTTCATGGATGTGGCCTTGCGCGAAGTCGCTGAAGGAAAACTCTCTTATGAGTTGATCACCGAAGAAGAAAGCGAAAAGACCACGACTCGTAAACCTCGTCGTCGTCGCAGCAGCTAATGGACGGCATAACGGCTGTTCATTTTTTGATTCCCTTTATTTTTCTTAATTGCGGAGTTCCCGATGGGCGATGAAATCAGCATCAATCGGAAAGCTTCCCGCGACTATCTCATTACCGATACCATCGAAGCGGGTTTGGTTCTTAAAGGAACCGAAGTCAAATCGTTGCGTCAAGGTCATGTGAATATGAACGATGCCTTTGCTCGGATCGAGAAGGACGAAGTTTTTTTATATCAACTCGATATCTCTCCTTACGATAAAGGGAATATTTTTAATCACGAAGCCAAAGCAGTTCGCAAGCTCCTCCTCCATCGTAACGAAATTTTCAAATTGTTTGGCGAAGTGGCTCAACGGGGTCGTACCTTGGTGGCCCTCAAAATGTATTGGAAGAAAAATAAGGTTAAAGTTTTGTTAGGATTAGGGACTGGAAAAGATAAAGGCGACAAGCGCCAGGATTTGAAGGCAAAGGCAGTGGATAAAGAACTCCGTCAGCAATTTAAGAGTAATCAGATTAAGGGATAAGCCCGAAGAATTTTTACCGCCAAGTTCAAGAGAGGGGGTTTGTAAATTCTTTCCACAGATTTC
>JAZKBH010000244.1:7388-7694 GCA_040388725.1 Verrucomicrobiota bacterium | reverse complement strand
CTTGATGTAGCCAAGTCCAGGACTCGCAGCGCTCGTTCCTCCAAAATCGAAGAAAATTTAAATTCCTCGGCTTTTAATAAGTGAAGATAAGAGCGTATCTGTGATCTGAAAAATCTTGGCGTTCTTTGTCTTGAACTTGGCGGTTAAATCATCTTCTTTGCGACTTCTTTTGCAAAGTACGTCAGAATCATATCGGCTCCCGCGCGTTTGATCGCGAGGAGGGATTCATCTCTCGTTTTTTCTAAGTCAAGCCATCCGCGTTGAGCCGCCGCATGGATTTGAGCGTATTCGCCAGAGACTTGGTAG
>JAZKBH010000244.1:5402-7378 GCA_040388725.1 Verrucomicrobiota bacterium | reverse complement strand
CGAGATAAGAGCCCGCAGGTTTGACCATCAGAATGTCGGCGCCTTCTTCTTCATCGAGTTGGCATTCGATTAATGCCTCTCGTCGATTGGCGGGATTAAGTTGATAGGTTTTTTTGTCAAGATAGCCCACCCTTGTTTTGGTACTACTTCCCACGGCATCGCGAAAAGGCCCGTAATACGCGGAAGCAAATTTAGCAGAGTAAGCGAGGATGCTGGTTTCCGTGAGGTGCGATCGGTCTAACGCTTGGCGAATGGCTTCGACTCGACCATCCATCATATCGGAGGGAGCGACCCAATCGGCGCCCGCCTGGGCTTCGATCACGGCGAGGCGTTGGAGAAGAGAGACCGTGGCATCGTTATCGACATCGCCTTTGGAGTTTAAAACGCCATCATGACCGTGATCCGTGTAAGGATCGAGTGCGACATCGGCGATGAGAATGAGGGAGGGGAGTTCTTTTTTAAGAAGTCGAATGGCTTGATAGAGAATTTGATCCGGATTGAGTGCATATTCCGCCTCAGGGGTTTTGTGCGCAGGATCAATCACGGGGAAAAGAGCAACGGCGGGAATACCGAGTTGAACGACTTCCTTACATTCTTGGAGAAGTGAATCGAGGGAGTGACGGAAGATACCGGGCATCGATTCGATCGGCTCGGGTTTCGAAATTCCTGCTTTGACGAACACGGGGTAGATCAGGTCGTGCGGCGTGATTAAGGTCTCTTGAATCAATTGACGGACTTGAGCGGAGGAGCGATTACGTCGAGGACGCCGGAGCCATTCGAAATTCATGTGGGGAGTATGCAAAAAAGATTCGATGAGGCGAATGCAAAAAGAAAAGACAAAAGAGTTTATCCGCAAAAGGCTCGTAAAACGAGAATCCTTTCAACGCTGGAAGCGCTTTTCATTTTGGCTCGCTGGGAGGTGGGGGGAGCAAATTGATGACGATTGTACAGATTTCAAAGGCAGTTTTTGATTTTTAAAACAAAGAAACGATATTGGTTTTACGATCTTCAATCTGCGTTCATCTGCGAAAATCTGTGGATAAGCTTTCTTGGTCTCCGTGCCTCCGTGGTGAAAACGGTCTTTTAAGCGACGAAGGAGATGCGTTCGCCGGTCGGTTCTTCTTCTTTTTCAACTTCGCCACGTCGATCGTAGCCTTTGGAAACTGGGGTCGGATTGGTGGCGCGAGGGGATTCGGTTTGGACGGCAGGAGCGGTCGTCTCCATCGACATCAACTGTGTGATTTGGCGGGTGACGCTTTCCGCGCTCCGTTGAGCGGTATTGATAGCGTTCACGGGCTGCAAAACAGCTGGAATGGAGACGAGGTCCGTCATAAGATAAATATACTCGAGGGAAGGGAGAAATGCAAAAGGCAAATTTGAATCGCCACGACGCCAAGTTCGCCAAGGAAAAGGCCATTTATGATTGTTTTTTATCGTGAAATGGAGGGGCACAGGCCCTGTGCCTAAAGACGAGGAAGGCAGTGGGCCACTGCCCCTCCTTTTTCATCTCTTTGGCGTCGTGGCGGTTAATCTTGTTTTTTGGAAGGAAGGAGGTAACTTTTCAACATGAAACGGCGCTGGATTTACCTAGTTTGTTTTTTGGTGATTGTCCAAGGGGTTTATCTTTTGGGGTGTCCTGCGTGTCGAGATGCGTCGACTCAGTCCGCGAATGGCGATATGGCGGCGATTCAGACCGGTTTCTCCTGGAGCGTTCTTTTTTTAATGGCGATGCCCATGTCGTTAATTTCGGCATTTGTGGTTTGGGTCATTAAATTGGAAAAAGAACGAAATAATTCGAAATAGATTCTCATTTACCGAGCTCCCCCTCTTCTTTTAATCTCGAGGGATGATGCTTGCTGAAATTCCCGTTAGCCACGCTGATCCGATTAATGCCAAGATCCTGAGTATTTCTGAGGATCAGATTCAAGGATTCCAACGCCAACCGCTTCACGAGATCAGTCGCCTTTCAGGAGTTC
>JAZKBH010000244.1:0-5392 GCA_040388725.1 Verrucomicrobiota bacterium | reverse complement strand
ATGCTTCGGGCGGGAGTCATTCGTCGTGTGCGTCAAACGTTGATGGCGACGGATCTTGCGCCAGGGGCGTTGGTCGCATGGCAGATTCCTGAGGAAAAATTAGATGCTGCGTTTGAATATCTTTGGAAAGAAGATGCTTTTTCGGGTCATATTGTGGTTCGTTCGACAGATAAGGAGACTGCAGGCTCGGTTTATCGACTTTGGACGACCTTGAAGGTTCCTCAAGGGTACTCGATGGATCGGCACTGTGAATTTTTGATGACTCAAACGGGTGCGACGAAATATAAATTGATGCCGGCGAAGGGAATTTTTGCATTGGGCGTTGGCCATGTCCGCCGAAAGTCGATGGAACCGGGATCTAAAAGCGAAGAGCCCGCGAAGATGCACAAGGTTCAAGTGGCGACTTTGAGTGATCTTGAATGGCAGGTTTTGATTCCTCTCAAACGAGAATTTGAGCCGGAAGAGTTGTGCGAAAATTTATGGGAAGCCCGAGCGAAAGAAGCAGGGGTTGATTTAGAGACTTTTTACAAGGTAGCCGAAGGATTGAATGATCGAAAGGTCGTTGGTCGTTTCTCCACCTTTTTGGAACATGTAAAGCCGGCGACAAATTCCGGCGAACGGGTGACTAAATTTAATGCGCTTTTCCATTGGGCCGTTCCCGCAGGAAGAGAAGTGGAGGCAGGAGCGGAAGCGGGTCGCTTTCATATTTTGACTCACTGTTACTGGCGTGAAGGGGGGCCTGATTTCAACTTGGTGAATATCATGGCTGTCGCTCATGGGACGGATAAGGATTTAGTCCGCGCGCATAAAGCAGCAATTGATGAGCATTTTAAAAATGTGGGAATTCCAGTTTCGTATACGAACGTTTTTTGGGGAGGGCGAAGTGAGATTAAACCGTCGGAAATTGCTCCGTCTGTTTATCAAGAGTGGTGTCGCTCCAAGGGAATCGATTCTGAGAAGATGAAGGCGTTCTAAAAAAACATTTTTTCGCACGACGGCACGACGACTTTACAGGAAAAGGAATGGTTTGTTTTAACTTTGCGCCGTTGCGGCTTTGCGTGAGGCCAATGCCTTTAAACGCTCTAAAATAACGGCGGGCGTGTTGGGTGGACGAATGGCTTGCAGACGTTTTTTCATCTCTGTGATTACTTCGGGATTTTTCATCCATCGATCGACAATCGGGGGAAGTCCTCCCGCAAAGTGAATTGTTTCTGAGATTTGATGCTTCCGCGTATATTTTACGGTAATCCATTCCTGAGGCATAATGCCGCCAATTCCATTGTGAATGATCGGGCCTCCTGATTGGATCGCCTCACAGGTTGTTCCGGTGCCGGGACGAGCGACAATTGCTTCACTGATTTGCATGAGCTTCGGAATCTCTCGGGTATAAGCGAATGCCTTAAGCGGAATTTGAGGATGATTTTTAGACCACGCTTCGAGTTCGGAAAGGGTTTGTTCGTTTTTGCCACAAAGAGCGATGACTTGGGGATAGACTTTTGCCGAAGATAATTTTTGAAGAAGCGAGAGATGATTGTTTGCACCAACGGCTCCCGTGCCGAGGAGGAGAGTGAAGCGATGAGGATCGAATCCCAGTTGCTGCATCCGGTAAGAATCTTTTTCAGCGTCGCTCATCGGAGCGCTGTAGAAATGGGGATCGAGAAGAAATCCCCCGGTCCATTCTTTTTCGGGGGAAACGCCACAGGCCGTTGCGGCTTCGCAACATTCCGAAACAGCGCCGATAAAGAGATCTGCTTGAGGATTGGCCCAGTGTTTACTGAATCCGTAGCCGCTAAAAAGTTCTCCGCAGTAAGTGACACAGGGAATTCCGGGAAGAGCTTCTCGAGCGAGATCAAAAAATCCGTGATTTGTAGAGCCATGAACGCTGACAATGATATCTGGTCTTAAGGTTTGAAGATGTTGAATGAACTTTTCTTTTCCCATAATACGGGATGCGGATTTAAACATTCCGGCGACTTCGAGGTAATTGAAGTATAGATGATGAAGCCACGGCGCATGGCGCTGAATCCAATTGTAAGTTTCCACCCCGAAACGGTAGAGGCCGTGGGTGGATTCGAGGGCCTGATGGGTGGAGGTTTCGATTCCTCCGTCGCGCTGAGCCCATTCCGTCAGAGATCGGGCGCGCATGTTGTGGCCGCCTCCGGTGCTCGAAGAGAGAATGAGAATCTTCATGCCGGAATCCATTTTTGGTAATGGCTCTCGACTTTTTCGCACATCTTTTTGATGGTATGTTTTTTCTGAAAAGTGGCATGTCCCTGTTGGGCCAGTTCTTTGCGGAGTTCAGGGGATTGGATCAAAGTTTTCATGGCGCGAGCAAGAGCTGAGGCATCCGCTTTTTCGACGAGAAGTCCGGAGACTTGGTTTTCGATGACTTCGGGAATCCCGCCGACTTGGGAGCCGATGACCGCTTTCTGACATGCTTGCGCTTGAAGAATGATTTGAGGAACGCCTTCGTGGCCGGTCGAGGGAAGAACCAGAATATCGATGGCGGCAAGAATTTCGGGGATATCTTCGCGGTGACCGAGCATTCGAACCGGAAGCGAACGGGATTCAATTTGTTGATGAAGATGTTTTTCACCAGGGCCGCCGCCGACAATCCAATACGTGGCTTTGATATTTTGTTTTTCGAGGATCTCGATGGCATCAAAAAAAATGTCATGTCCTTTCCAACTTCGAAGAACGGAGATCATCGCAATGAGGGGACGATCTTGAGGGACACTTTCAATCTTCCGAAGATGAGGAGGAATTTGAGCGTGAAATTTTTTCGGATCAATTCCCGTCGGAAGGGTGACGACATTTTCCCACTGGAGCGAAAGCTCTTGGATTAAACGATCGGTGATTCGTTGGCTGGTAGTAAAAACAAGATGGGGAAGAATACCAAAGCCGATCCAGCTGGTGAATCGGTTGGGGTAATCGACTTCAATATGCCGGGAGCGAATGATGAGGGGGGTGCGTGCAAGGCGCGCGGCGATTCCCCCGATCCATCCATCTCGAGAGCTGTGAGTATTGACGATCTGAATCTCATTTTTGCGGAGAAATTGAGCAAAGTGAAAAATGGTTGAAGGATAGCGGGGTTTCGATTCTTTTAGGTCGTACACGTCAAATCCGGCTTCTTTGCATTTCTGAAAAATTTTACTTTTGGCGGGAGCCGCTAGAAAAAGCTGATGACCGCGCTCGCGCATGGCTTCCATCTCACGGAAGACACGAATTTCCTGTCCACCCCATCCCTCTGAGGTTTCTGTGTGTAAAATACGATAATGAGGAGAGCCTTGTGCCTTCGATTCCATGTCGGTTTGAATTTAACAGTTAGATCGAGAGGGGCAAGATTGGAAAAGGCAGGCTCACACATCCTCCTTCGCATAAGCTTCGGCGGGACAAGAAGACACAAAGGCACGGAAAAAAGAGATCCGCAGATTAACGGGTATTCACGCAGATTTAAGATCATAAAAACCAATGCCGTTTCTTTGTTTTAAAAACCAAAAACTGTTTTTGAAATCTGTGTAATCTTCCTGAATTTGCTCCCCCACCTCCCAGCGAGCCAAAATGAAAAGCGCTTCCAGCGTTGAAAGAATCTCGTTTTACGAGCCTTTTGTGGATAAACTCTTTTGCCTTTTCGGTGGCTTTGTGTCTCTGTGTGAGACTGCCTTTAGCTTTTTGCAGAAACGAGGCCGAAGGAGAGAATGAGCTTGGTTGCCTGTTCGACGGTGAGATCGCAAGGGATAAGTTCTTTCTCAGGAAGAATCAGGACGAATCCGGTTAACGGGCTCGGCGCGGTGGGAAGAAATAGATAGCAGTCGACATCGCCGTTGGGACGAACGACTCGATTGGTCACGAAGGCGATGAGTTTTGCGCTCCCAAAAGGATAAGGAACATAGACGACTTGCCGGAATGCGGAGGTCGAATTCCCTCCGCTCATGTTTTGAAACGCTTCGAAGGCTTGTTTGATGACCCCATAAACAGGTCGAACAACGGGAATACGTTGGAAGAAAGAATCCACGAAAAGAAGAAGTCTTTTGCCTAGCCAGTTTTCGACGAGGACGCCGATGATGATGAGAAGGATTAGGGTGAGTAAAAATCCAGCGCCCGGAATGGTGCCATCATGATAATCGATGAAGTAATTCGAAGCAGGAATCAAATGATTGTGGATCAGAACGCGGATCACATTGTCGAGGGGCCCGTTGATCCAGGAATAAAGGATATGAAGAATCCAGACGGTGATCGCGATCGGAAGAACGATGAAGAGTCCGACAATCAGCTTATCGCGGAGCCAGGCGAAGCTTGATGTGATGATACCCGTTTTGTCGTTCATGAAAAATTAAAGGGTTATGTTTTTTGTCCAGCAAAGGGAGATTAAAACAAGGGGAAGATAAAAGATAGAAGCAAAGAAAAGTTGCCGTGCGCTTGGGGTATCGCAACGAGAACAGAAACGGGCTGCAAGAATAAGGAATCCCAGGCCTGCGACGGTGGCGATGGCGAAATAAGTGCTTCCTGCCATTCCATTCAAAGCGGGCATGAGACTAATGGGAAGAAGTGTCGCGGTATAAACGACGGCTTGGCGTCCGGTGCTTTGGCCGGAGGGATCGACGACAGGAAGCATTTTGAGTCCTGCTTTTTCATAGTCCTCTTTGCAAAACCAGGCGATCGCCAAAAAGTGAGGCATTTGCCAAAAGAACATCATAAAGAAAAGGATCCACGCATTGATGGAGATCGATCCGGTGGCTGCTGCCCAACCGATCATCGGAGGAATAGCGCCGGGGACTGCGCCGACCAAAGTGTTCAAGGTCGATGTTTGTTTCATCGGGGTATAAATCCAGACGTAACTTCCCAGCGTGGCGGCAGAGAGAAGACTGGCGAGGGGATTGACGACGAAGAAGAGGTAAAGAAGTCCGACAGAGCCGGTGACAAAGGCAAAGATCATCACATGATCGGGATGCATCCGTCCCGAGGGAAGAGGACGATCTTGGGTGCGATTCATTCGGGAATCGATCTCAATTTCGAGAAGTTGATTCAGTGCGGAGGCAGCAGCGGCCACGAGAGCGGTTCCAAAAAGAGTGTGGAGCAGAAGAATGCCGTTTGGACCCCAGAGTTGGACGGAGGGCATTCCGAGGTAAAATCCGGCCCAGGTGGTAAGAAGGACTAAAAAAGTGAGCCGTGATTTGGTGAGAAGCATGAGGTCGCTCCACAGGCTTCGGCTTGCGGTGACGGGGGCGGGAATAACGGCTTCAGAATTCACGTGTGAAGTGGTAGCTCAAAATGAGTAAAATGCAAAAGGCAAATTTTACCGCCAAGGCGCCAAGTTCGCCAAGGAAAAGCCTGTTCTATTTTTAAAGACAAAGAATTTTAAATGGAATGAACCCAAAAGAATTGCCTTTTC
>JAZKBH010000243.1:0-4434 GCA_040388725.1 Verrucomicrobiota bacterium | reverse complement strand
AGAAAATAAGGGAATTTAAATCTTTAACACACCCGGAGTTGATGGGGGGGCGCTTTCATGTTTTAGGGTTTAGTAAAGGTCTTCATGAAGAAAAGATTTGGAAAGGATTTAAATTTGGGAGTAGACTACCTTTGTGAAACTCGATCCCTTAAACGGAGCCTTTTCGGATCCATTTAACAAATCAAGCGTCGATCGACCGTCGGATGCGACGGAGGGGCGTTTAAGCGTTCAACAGCTTCAAAAAATCATTCGAATTTTTACCGTGGTCTTTATTTTGTCCATGGTCCTCTTGGTGAGTTATTATATTTCACAGCAAGTTCCCACCTTTCCAGAGTTACTGGCTAAAAAGGAAATTGTTTATTTGCCCATTAAGCCGACAGAATATCGCTCGACCGATCCAATCCCGGAAGAAGAGGTTCAAACCAAACCGCTCGAAGCGGAACGAGTTTATCGTTCAAAATTGTATCAGATGGGAAATATGAAATATCGGGCGGCGATTATTTATTGGAATAAGGACGATATCCCTTCCGGGACCACCTATAAAGAGACTTCTCCTTACAGTGCTTTAAATGAGTTAAAAAACAACGATCGTTATGATGGGGCTGTATTTCTCAAAGGGGGCACGGATCAGGAGTATTTTGAAAAATCAGCGTTTGAAGATCTGATGGCGAAAATGAAATCGAAGAAAAGCGGTGTGATTCGGATTAAGGATTAGATCGAGAATCTCTCAGGAATGCTGGAAAGCAGGAAAAGAAGGAGAACCTCTGATCTTCTCCTAATTTCACAGAATCAAATCCCATTTCTCTCTTTACCAGATTCGTCATTGGAAATCAGTTTAATCAGTAAAGTCATAGACCGAAAGGGCGATAAAAAATGGAGTGGCACAGGCTCTGTGCCTCAGAAGGAGGGGAAGGCAGTGAGCCACTGCCCCTCCAGTTCTAATGCAAGATCTAGATTTATTTGGCGTTTTTTCCTGCTTTCTAGCATTCCTAAGAGATTCCGTTGGTTTTTTCCTCCCCTCAATTAGAGAGATAACGACTTTCTCTTATTTACGACTTAAGGGATGACTTCTACTGGGAAGGGAATGGATGCTCCGCTTTTTATTCCCTCTCTTGCCTTTTTGGGTGGGGTCCTCTTTTCATTATTTCTGGGGCCTCTCGATTTAATTTATTTTTTAATCGGATTGGCTTTGATTTTATGGGGAGAATTTCGCGGTTTTCAATGGGTGCGCTATCGGTGGATCATTCTGATGATTGTGGGCGGAATGGCTTATGGATTGATAAGATCCAAAGATTCGGATTTGGATGGGTCTCAATCGTATTTTCAATCTCAAGGGGTGATTTGCAGTGAAGTGAAGGCCACCGGGCATTCCCAAGTTTTTGATTGTGAGTTTTTAGAAAAGGAAAAAGGTTTAAAGTCTCAACAAATTAAATTATTAGTGACGACCGAAGATCCTCGGCATTTTGAATGGGGCGATCGAGTTAAAATCCGAGGAACTCGCGAAGGATTCCATTTGCCCCGAAATCCGGGAGAATTCAATGAAGAATCTTGGCATCGACTGAGAGGGGTAGAAGGAAGACTCTTGGCGGAGGAGATTCAGATCATTCAAGAAAACGATTCTCTCGTGATCGGAAAGGAACTTTTAAAATTCCGCGAAAAGGCAAAACAATTACTCGGAATGGGATTCTTTTGGGGGACGAAGGAGCGTGCATTGATTCAAGGGATGATTTTAGGGGATACCTCCGAAATGAGTTCGGAAATGAAGGACGATTTTCGATCGACAGGAACAGGACATATTTTTGCCGTCAGTGGACAAAATTTAGGAGTGATTTTAGTGATGATGGTAGCGGTGATGAGATTTCTCCACGTGAATTCATGGCGATGGGGTTGGATCTCTCTGGTGCCGTTGCTTTTTTACTCCGGTTTGACCGGTTTCCAGTCGAGTTGTATGCGGGCCTGGATCATGGTGGGACTTCTCGTGATTGCGTGGAGAATAGACCGACCTGCCCCGTGGTCGAATCTTTGGGCGGTGACGTTACTACTCGTTTTACTTAATAATCCCGGAGCCGTTCGAGATTTAGGATATCAGCTCTCCTTTTTGGTTGTTCTAGGGCTTATTTTTATGACCCCTCTCGGAATGGATCATTTGAAAGGTTATTGGCAGTGGGAGCCTTTTCTTTCCAAGACGTATGCGACTCCTTTTCAATTTTTGAGTTTTCAATGGAGAAAATCGATTTGTTCTTTAGGAGTCGGATCGGCGGTTGCTTTTATTTCAGTACTCCCTCACTCCATTTTTGTTTTTCATCAGATCAATTTACTTTCGATTCTCCTCAATCTCGGAGTTGTCCCTCTGGCGGGAGTCATCGTGGTGGTCGGAACTGTGAGTCTTCTCTTGGGAATGATTCATCCTTTTTTATCTCAAATCATGAATATGGCGGGATATGCTTTAGCGAAACTCTTGCTCTTTTTAGTTCAAGCCGTGGCCAGTATTCATTGTTTTCAAATGCCGGTTGCAGATATTCATACATGGCGATGGGATCGATCTCCTCAAATGGTGATCCTCGACTGTGGTGATGTTCCCCTGGCGCTTCTGCGGTATCATCACGAGGTATGGATGATTAATAGTGGGAGTTCTCGAAATTATGAGCGAACAATTCATCCTCTCTTAAAATACTATGGAATTCGTCAACTCGATGGAGTAATCGCCTCCACGATATCGGCATCGAGCAATGGAGGTCTTGAGACACTTTTAAAGGATTATCCCGTACGACATCTCATTCGACCGGATTTAAAAAGTCTTGCCCCTCTGGAGCATCAATGGAAAACAATTGTTGGAGAGAAGGCTTTTCAATCGTGGAAGGAGGAGGACGGCTATGTGTGGGATCAGGATTTTCAAGTGAAAGTTCTTCCTCGATCGGACTCAATGGAGTCCAAAGGGAGTGAAGATCGAGGCATCGAATTGGACTTTGAATATCATGGAAAACATCTTCTTTGGACGAATCGCATAAGTCATCAAAAAGAAGACGATTTTATTTTAAAAAATAATCTTCCTTCTCCGATTGAAGTTTTAATTCAGGGACGAAACCCTCGGATGCCGAATTTATCCGAGGAGTGGATCCAGGCTTTAAATCCGAATACGCTCATTGTGCCTCGCACAGGAAAGGGGATTCAACGAACAGGGTATGACCCTGCATGGGATCTCGGAAAGCGGACGAAGGGAAAAGTTTTCTATTTAGATCAGACGGGAGCTTTGATTTTGAATTGGAAAGAGAGAATCACGATCGAGCCATGGAATAGAAGATAAAGGGCTTTATTAAAAACCTTTTATTGGTCTGGAGGGACGAGCGCTGTGAGTCCTGAAGGTCTCTAACAGGAGTGTTTCAAACAAAGTTATTACTCAGAAGATGGAGGTGTTTGAGGTTGGAGACGAAATGCTTTCAAAAAAGTGGGGGCGATTTGTCGGGTAAAGTCTTTCATGAGTTCCAGCGTTTGAAGTTCATCGCGTTCGGGGTATTTCCATCCCTTGGTGATTTGAGAATGAATAATACAATAGGCCCATCGATGATTTTCATGTTTAAAGACCCGATCCCAACTCGTAAAAAATATTCTCATTTTATGTTCAGGGGTCATTCGATTATGACCGACAAACCAATAAAAATAGTAGGAACTCAGAGTGCGTTTTTGACCATTCGGAAGTTCGATCGGTCGACCGAGCGTTACGTTCATGACTTCCAGTTTTTTTCCATTTTCAAATTGAATGGGAATCACTTCTTCCGATTTGATCGTCCATCCTTGTCCCGGTAAACAAGCCTCCGGACGGTGAATACTTCGTTTATTGGCACCACTTAAAACGATGGAGCACATAATTTGATCGCCCGCCGTGGACTCGTACATTTTACGCTCGAATTCTGTGTCTGGAGGGAGACCATTTTTTTCAGCGGGAGAGGGATCCAAATGATAGCCCCAGAAATCTCCGAGTTTATTCGGAAGATCCATCACGACACCCGGGTCGGAGATGTTGGTGGCATCTGGAGTTTTAAAGCAGATCGAAAGGAGAATCGCTCCGAAAACCAGAACCGTCGCGATTTTCCAAAAAGGGACAGCAGAAGGCATACAGAAAGAGTAACAGGGAAGTGCAAGGAGGCAAATCAGGAGTTGATACTTTAATGAAACTTTGGAGGGACGAGCGCTGTGAGTCCTAAGCTTTGCTACATCGAGGACTCGCAGCGCTCGTCCCTCCAGACCTCAACTGAATTATTTCAATAGAGCAGAGTTGAAAGGAAATTTGACGGGAATCTTAAGGAAGCTGAAGAGAAGTATCTAACCCCGCCTTTGTGACGTCTGCGGTCGGATAGTCGAGGGTATAATGAAGTCCCCGGCTTTCGTGGCGGCTGAGCGCACAGTCGACAATCAAAGAGGCGACCATGGAAAGAT
>JAZKBH010000242.1:1438-12458 GCA_040388725.1 Verrucomicrobiota bacterium | reverse complement strand
CTCTGTGAAATCGCAGAGATCCTTAGTCAAAAAAAGCGTGGCTCCGAAAACGGAGCAGCCGATCCTTCATTTCGAAACCGAAAAAGAGTGGGATGCCTGGCTTTCAAAACAGCCCTCCTCTTCCTCCGGGATTTGGCTTCGATTACATAAAAAAGGATCTCCTTCCCTTCACGACGAATCATTGAACTACGCTCAAGCTCTGGAAGTCGCTCTCTGCTATGGATGGATTGATAGCCAAAAGAAAAGCGAAGAAGCCCACACCTGGCTTCAAAAATTTACTCCTCGCGGACCTCGAAGCCTTTGGTCGAAGGTCAATCGTCAAAAAGTCCTGCTTCTTCAAAAACAAGGTCGAATGAAGCCTGCCGGACTTGCTGAAATCGAACGCGCCAAAAAGAATGGATTATGGCAAGCGGCCTACGATTCCCCCTCAACAGCGAAGCCTTGTTTAGAGTTTCAAAAAGCACTCCAAAAATCTCCTCTCGCCGCTACCTTTTTTAAAACGCTTCCGAGTAGCCATCGTTATTCTTTTTTATTCCGACTTCAGACCGTTAAAAAGGCCGAAACCAAAAGCAAAAAAATCAAAGAATTTGTCGAAATGTTAGAAAAAGGAGAGACGATTCACCTTTTTCATCAAAAATAACCTTTGTGACAATTGTGAGGAAGATCGCTTCATCTCATTTCCTAGTTGATAAATGAGAGGACTCTGCTTTTATTTCAATCCTATGAAACGTCTCGCACCTTTTATCTTTTTGAGCATTTTCGCTCTCGTTGGCTGTAATGACCAATCCTCGAAGGATGTTACTTCGGGCTCCCAAGAACCTTCCGCAACTGCCGGCGCAATGCCAGAACCTGCAAATACTCAGGCAAGCACCCCTTCTGAACCTGCTCCTACGACGACAGATGCCAATAAGCCTTGGAATGCATCGAATCAAACCGCATCCCAACCTGCGCCTCAAAGCGCACCAGCCCCTGCAACGAAGCCTCCTGCAACTGCTTCCAAATATCCTAAAGGAATTGCGATCCCCGGTAAAAAAGGATACGTCAAGAGCCCTTACGCGGAACATGCTGGTTTAGTCGATGTCCAAGGCTTTCCTTCGGGAACTGAAGTCAAGTGTCCTTACACCGGTAAAATTTTCGTCGTTCCCTAAACTCTAATTTAGCTCTCAAAATTATGTCCACCTTGGTTAAAGGCAAAGCCTTCGTCGTTAAAGATAACATCGATACAGATCAAATTATTCCTGCGGAATATTTGATGCTCGTTCCGACTGTCGCAGAAGAATACGAAAAACTCGGTTCCTATGCGATGGCAGGACTCCCTGTCTCTTTGTATCCCACTCGCTTCGTTCCTGAAGGTCAAACGAAGACTCCTTACACCGTCGTCATCGGTGGACGTAATTTTGGTTGTGGCTCATCTCGCGAACACGCTCCTATTTCCATGGGAGCGAGCGGATGTCAAGTGGTCGTTGCTCAAAGCTACGCCCGCATCTTTTTCCGTAATTGTATCGCCACTGGCGAACTTTATCCCTGTGAAACTCCTGACCGCCTCGTTGAAAAATTCAATACCGGCGACGAAGTGGAAGTCGATCTCGACAAAGCCACCATTAAGGATGTGAAATCAGGAACAGTTTACTCCTTTAAACCCCTTGGCGATGCAAAGCCTGTCATTGATGCCGGTGGTATTTTTGATTTTGCCCGCCAAAGCGGCATGATCCCTGCCCGATAAGCCGGGTTTCGGTTTTTCTCTCCTTGTTCCAAACAATCGGTGAATCATCATGATTCACCTCAGCTCTGATTTAAATTTATGAAAAATTACACAGTTGCAGTTCTCGCCGGCGATGGAATCGGACCTGAAGTCATGGATGTCACAATCCCTATTTTGGAAGCCACCGGGAAAAAATTTGGATTCTCCCTTCAATTAAAGCCAGCTCCTGTTGGTGGAATCGCCATCGATACTAAAGGAAAAGCGCTCCCTGAAGAGACCGTCGAAACCTGTCGATCCTCTCAGGCAATTTTATTCGGTTCCGTCGGTGGACCGAAATGGGAAAGCCTTCCTCCCAACGAACAACCCGAACGCGCAGCCCTGCTCCCTCTTCGTAAAATTTTTGGTCTCTATGCCAACCTTCGCCCTGCCATTTGTTATCCTCAACTCGTTCATGCTTCTCCGATCAAAACAGAGTGGATTCCGAACGGATTTGATGTTCTCGTGGTTCGTGAGTTGACCGGTGGTATTTATTTTGGAAAACCGAAAGAGACTGTGAAAACGGAAACAGGCGAACGCGCCGTCGATACGATGGTTTATACGACTGAAGAGATCACACGAGTGACCCACATTGCGTTTAAAGCCGCCCAAAAACGTCGCAAACTCGTTCACTTGATCGACAAAGCCAACGTTCTCGAAACCAGCTTGCTCTGGCGCAAAACCGTTAAAGCGATCGCTCCTCAATATCCGAATGTCTCTCTTCAAGTCATGTATGTCGACAATGCCGCGATGCAAGTGACAAAGAGCCCGACTCAATTTGACGTCATGCTCTGCGAAAATATGTTTGGCGATATCATCAGCGACGAAGTCGCTGCCGTGACCGGTTCCTTAGGAATGCTCCCTAGCGCCTCCCTTGCCGAAGGAAGCTTCGGACTTTACGAGCCCTCGGGTGGAACCGCCCCCGACATCGCTGGAAAAGGCATCGCAAACCCGATCGCGCAAATTCTCTCTGCTGCTCTCATGCTTCGCTACACATTCCAAGAAGAGGCCGCAGCCCAAGCCATTGAGGGCGCGGTTAAAAAGACGATCGAACAAGGTTACCGTACCGCCGATATCTTCACCGAAGGAATGAAAAAAGTTGGCACCAAGGAAATCGGTCAGATTATCTTAGGTAATTTATAATTTTCATATTCTCCGACGTTGGATTTCACAAAATCAAATTCATTTGAATGAGGAAATCAGGAAAGTAGGAATTTAAAAACGAAAGACGGAAAGTCTTTTTCCTTTTTTTAAGTCTTCGCATCCCGGTTTTTGTCGGGACTGCTTTCCTTATTCCACCAGTTTTGTGGATTGAGATTCATCCGAATCCTCTTATCCTTTTATTGTGAAATCTTCATCGAAGTCCTCGTTCTCTCGCCCCAAGCAGAAACCGACTTACTTCATCCCTTTTCACTCCTTGATGGCTCCAACGATCTTCCGAGCTCCGCGCTTTGTCACCTGGCGCATCGACAAGCGTGATTATTATCCTGGACGCGGAGATGAGTTTAAAATCCACGTCGACTGTCGTGCACTTCCTTATCGCTTTAAATGCGCTGCCATCCAAAAAATGGATCTCGATGTTTGTCAAAGACGTTATGTCTCCGATTGGCAATCGATGAGCTTTGAAGGCTTTGAAACCCTTTGGACGCGAATCCATCAACGCCCCTATGATGGGGCACTCAAAGTCACGGTTTATACCATCGATTGGCTCGATCCTCTTCCCCAAGGCGAAGTCGATGACTCTGCATTTTTGCCAGTCGTCTAAAAATGGAGATAGGGAATTTTAAATACACGAAGACATTTTAACACGGAGGAAGCGGAGGGAACGGAGGAAAAGATGTTTTTGTTTTACTTCTCTTGCTTGAACGGAGCCTTACTCGTCTCCCAATCAGGATTTTGGTCCTCAAAATATTTAATCGACCAAGGATTCGTAAAAAGAATGGCCGTTGAACCAAAAGCATCTTTGGCTTCGACCGCTTGACTCGGAAGATCAAGTTTTCCTGGCGTCTTTCCCGCAGGAAGCTCTTTTTTTGGACGGATCCATCGCACATGTTGCCACGATTCCATTTCGACCCGACATTCCGCGCCGTACTCACTCTCAAGTCTAAACTTCAATACATCATATTGGAGTGAACCGACCGCGCCTAAAAGAGGAACGCGCTGAACATTGCCCGCCACTTCAAAAGACTGAGCGACCCCTTCTTTTAAAAGCTGCTCCAAACCTTCCCGGAAACGTTTGTATTTGGCCGTACTGGTATTATGCAGCGATGCGAAACACTCCGGCGCAAAGCGTGGAATTTCTTGGAATTCAATTCCCGGTTCCACACTGAGCGTATCTCCAATCTGAAAATCATGATTTCCGGCGATTCCGACGATATCCCCCGCCCAGGCTTCGTTGACAGTTTCACGCTCTTGGGCAAAAAGACGTTGGGAATTGGAAAGACGGATCAATTTCCCTGAACGTTGATTCGTCACGTTCATATCCCGCTCAAAAAGACCGGAAACAATTCGAATAAAGGTAATCCGATCACGATGCTTCGGATTCATATTCGCCTGGATCTTAAAGACAAACCCTGAGAATCCGGGTGCTGTCGGCTCGACCGTTCCCGAAATTGATTTCCGAGGAGCCGGAGGCGGTGCGAGCTCTAAAAAACGATCGAGCAAAAATTGAACCCCAAAATTATTCGCCGCACTTCCGAAGAAAACCGGACTGAGATTCCCTAAACGAATCTGCTCCACATCAAAGGTCGCTCCCGCTCCATCGAGTAGTTCGAGTTCATGACAGACGCGC
Source organism: Verrucomicrobiota bacterium (assembly GCA_040388725.1). Taxonomy (GTDB): domain Bacteria; phylum Verrucomicrobiota; class Verrucomicrobiia; order Methylacidiphilales; family CAMAQI01; genus CAMAQI01. Next base: position 7,929 of record JAZKBH010000242.1, on the reverse strand, counting down.
TGATAAACATCCGGAGGAAGAATCGAACGAACAGACTCATCCTCAATCCCCTTTACCTCCACAGGAGCGGCATACGCCCCTTGAGGAGTTTTCTCAAAGAGATGGAACTCATGTTTTTGACGATCAAAAATCCCTTTAAACTCTGCACCATCGCCTAACGGCCAATTCAGAGGACAAGCATGGATCCCAAGAACGCTTTCCAACTCATCGCACAATTCCAAAGGAGGACGAGAGCTTCGATCCATCTTATTCATGAACGTAAAAATAGGAACCCCACGCTGACGACAGACCTCAAAGAGTTTTCGTGTCTGACTTTCAATTCCTTTACCGGCATCAATTACCATGACCGCCGCATCGACCGCTGCTAAAACACGGTAAGTATCTTCAGAGAAATCTTTATGCCCCGGTGTATCCAAAAGATTCACGCAACAGCCGTTATATTCAAATTGTAAGACGGTGGATGAAACCGAAATTCCACGCTGCTTCTCCAGCTCCATCCAATCGCTGGTTGTCGCCCGTTGATTCTTTTTGGCTTTAATACTTCCCGCCAATTGAACCGCTCCTCCATAAAGAAGGAATTTTTCAGTCAAAGTCGTTTTACCGGCATCCGGGTGAGAGATAATCGCAAAAGTACGGCGTCTTCCGACTTCACGTTGCGCCAAGGCGGGAGAAAAGGTCGATGTTTCTACGGACATAGAAGTCCTCTCCCTTGAAAAGAACCCCGAACGTCTCTGGTCAAAGAGATCTCTAAAAAATCAGCCGATCGCATCCCCCTTCTCTAGGTTTTCAGTCCGACAAAGCAAGCCGATTGGGAAAAAAGCGGCAAAAGTAAACTCCTATCCCATTTTTTGACAAACCGAAGAACGCCCTTATGGTGCTTTCAAATCAACCAGGAAACAAATTCATGAGCCAAACGATCCCTCCTACTGACCTTACCCAACGCCCCCCTCGAAGTGCCCGAGCCCAACTCGGAGGATATGTTCTCCTCCCCCGTATGCTGGATAAATGTCGTGCGGAACTCGCCGGTAAAAATGGGGAATATCATTATAATTGCCCCCTCGACCAACGCCTTCTGGAGTTTCTAGGTCTCGATGCAGAAGCGATTAAGAAGGAAGTTGCGAAAGGCAAAGGAGACGGAGAAATTTTGGAATGGATTAACGAAAAAATCGCCGTCAAACATACCGCCTGGGAAATCGAGAGCTGGTCCCGTTATCAAAGCACTCGTGTGGCATCGGGTTTCGAATCCCGTGAATTTTTTAATAAACTTTTAGGAAGTCTGACCAAGACCCGTGAAGATATCGTCACCTGGGCCGATCTTCTTGATCTTGATGATTATGTCAGTTTTGGCGGAAAAGCTTAATTCAATCCGTTGATTAAATTCCGCTCCTTCGATCCAGAGGGAGCGGAAACGAGCCTTCTCTTCTATTCTTAATCATTGATAAAAACTTTTCTGGCTTCTCGCTGCACTGCCCACTTACCGTTCGAATCTCTCTCAAAAATAAAAAGATCATAATGCCCCTTCCTTTTCACTTTAGGAAAGGCGGCCACGGTGACTGGAGTAAATCCCCAGAGTTCAGACACAGGACGTATTAATTCAAAAACTTCCCATGCTTCTTGCTCTCGGACAGCTAATTCAGCCTGTGGATCGTTTGAAACATATTCCAAGGCGAAAGTATCCTGATTCGCACGTCGCTCATCATGTTCTGCTCCCCAGACGAGATTGAAGGAGGTCACTTTGATGATTTTACCCGAGGGCAAAACTTGATCGTGAAAAAGAGGCGTGTCATGTTCCCCTAAGAGACTAAAAAAACCAAATAAACCCATGAGTCCTAAAAAACAGGCTAAGATAAAACCAAGCATTAAAAATGTGAGTTTTATTTTCATTGAAGTGACATCTGTGATGTCATGATCCTGATTTAGATCTGACTCAAAAATTCTTGCAAAGAGATCACCCCTTGCAAGTCTTTCTCAGCACTCTCCGCTTTCTCGTTTGAAACAATTCCTGTGTTTTTCGCTAAAAAGATCAAATAAGCGGCCACGTTCTTCGCATAGTGGAGTCGCCCCTCTTCGCTAATCCGGTAAAAACGTGCCCGTTGACGGTAGCCGGCAACGGTATGATCTCCCAAACTCTCTTTTGAGCTTTTCCCCTCTGCGGCCAAGACGTAGAGAAAATTATATTCAAACCAGAACATATGTTCAGGATTTGGAATCAATTTCTCCAGAGCGCGACGACAATGTTCCGAAGTTGCAAAGACCTGGGGTGATTCTTTTTCGAGTTCGAGCGCATTGACAATAAAACTACGTGCCATTCGCTGCTCTGTCTCATCTGCACTGAATGCCCCTATTAAAGCAATCTCCCGAGTGAAATCATACCAATCATTCCACAGCGCTTGATCGTCCACATTTCGAGACTTCGCCAACGCTCTCCCCATTTCGTAAGTATACCGTCCACTCGTTTTAATTTCGAGACGTCCTCCCGTGACTCTTCCCATCACCTGATAATTTTCAGCTGATTTTCCTGATCCTGAGTGAAATCCAATGCTGACATCAAACGTACGACAAACGTGCCATGTCTTTTGGATCATCTTTTCCAAGGTTTCATTATCAGGATAGGGCATGTTCTTTTGAAATCCGAAGGCAGGCGCCAAGAAGTGGATCTTCATCCCCATCTCCCGACAAAGAATCAGCATCACGGCGGAGGTCTCAGGTGTCGTCAAACCCGGCAACTCATCAATGGAGAGTTCTCTTAAATACTCCCGTCCCACGGTTGTGGTAAATGTCGTCTCCCGGATTTTTTGATAAGCCAAATCCCGTTTTTTCATCTTTTGAAGCGAAGGCCAAACAAAAGCCAAGAGCCGATTTCGGTCATGTGTTCCCATCGTCAAATTTAACGAGCGAAGCCCCTCATCCATTTTGGATAAAATGTCTTTTGAAATTTCCCTCTCGATGAAACGCGCAATCTCTTCTTCGGACTCAGGAAGACGTGTTTGAGAGAGCTCGGGTGATAAATCAAAAGTAATATAACTCGCGAGAAGGGATCCTCTTACCAACTTTTCTTCACGTGCATCATATTTTCCCCCAATCGGTTGATGATCCGCATTAAAACTCCAAGGAATGCGACGAAGATGGAATCCATTTTTAATCTTACTTAAAATCGATCCATGGCTCATCCCTTCGACACTTTGACCTTGATGACCCTCGGGAACGTCCGTCCCGATAAAGGGAAAAGGAACACGATCTAATTTTCCCGCCAGCATCTCATTCACATCAAAAACGAGTTCACGAGGAATACTGTTTTGATTCGCAGTAAGACCGATTCCAAGTTTCGACATAGCCCATTCCACCGCGGGCCAGTGGTGGGTCGTAAACCGAGCTCCAACTCCTAACGATGTTTTTCCTAAAGTCACATGAGCGGTGGGAAAAATGGTCGAAGCGCTATCAAATTCATAAACGAGATTTTTTAAAAGTAATAAATTTTCAAAAGTAGCGGGATAAGCACGAATATTTGCTTCCAACTCGATCCCTTCTTGGAGTTTTTTCGCCAACGGAGATTCCACGAGCCATGCATGATCGCCGAGCCGATTACTGACTAAAGTGACAATGGCCGACTCAATATGAAAAGAGCTTCGTTCAAATTTATGGATTCCATTTTTCGCACGGAGATCCGCTTTAAGCCCCTCCCAATCGAGACAAAAATCAGGGCTCACACAAGGGTTATCGACAATGCGAAGATTGTTTTGGAGAAGAAAAGTATTGATCGAAGAGGAAACGCTCATGGGCTTTAATATAAACACTTTTACCAAAAAAAGGACTACAAGACCATAGCTTAATCCTTTTTATGAGCGATCCAGCTATTCTGTATTTGTCAGGAAAAAAACTTTCTCCTAACCTGAAAGGATGAGCGATTCTGCTCGAAACAAAAAAACGTACCCGACTCAACTGATCCTCCCTCCCCGAGAGTGTCCTCGCTGGGTGCGTCCTCAAAACGATCCAGGCCCCCTTTTCTATCTTTCCTGGGGAAAACGATGTTTTGGTAAAAATCCGATTTCCATCTCCAAACATGAAGGATGGTCCCAGCTCGTGATTTTAAAAGGGAATCCCACCATGCATGTGGCGGATCAAACCCACACGATTCAAGCGGGCAAGATGCTTCTCATTCCTCCCGAGGTTCCCTACGGATGGAGCGATACCGATGAAACGAAGCAAACGGAACAATTGACCTGGATCTGGAATTCAGCACCTCCTTTTCTTCTCCCGAATCGAAAAAAGGGTGTCTGGTACTCATCACCGCTCACCGCTTCCGGAATCAGACAGGTTGTTCAACTCCATTTGGAATCTCGAAAACAAATTGAGATTGCCGATCGATGGACCGCAGAAGCCCTTCAAGGGATCCGAAAACAACTCGATGTCGAATGGGCCCGCGCGCAAAGTTCCTCGCTTCCCCATAATGATCTCGATTTTCGTTTCGAGCTTGCTGTCCGTTGGATGAATCAAAGGATGGACGAAACCATGCCGATTCAACAGCTCCAGGATTATCTCCAAATTTCTTCTGCGACGTTAAAACGCCTCTTTTTGTTGAAAACGGGTAAAAATCCTCAAAAATACTTTCACGAATTAAAATTCAAAAAAGCTAAAATCCTTCTTCAATCCAAAGGAGCCAGTGTCAAATCCGTTGCCATTGCCATGGGTTACCGCCACGTGAATGATTTTACCCGCGCTTTTCAAAGACATTATCAGTCTCCTCCTTCGACCTATCTACTTTAGTCAGACAATTCTGTTCTTACCGCCAAGACGCCAAGATCGCCAAGAAAAAGGGACTTAAATACAATATTTTCTGTTTTTAAAACCAAAGCATTTTTGAATTTGAACACAAAACTGTCTTTTCCTTGGCGAGCTTGGCGTCTTGGCGGCGAAATCTCTTCATCTTTATTCCTCCAGGGGGAAACTTAAACATTCCATTGGAAATGTAATCTTGGCATATCATTTGCTTTTCCTCTTAAAAAAGATAAAGAAAGAGCTCATGGCCCAAAAAACAGGTCTCCCCAAAAGAGTCACCCCTCAAACGTCCATTCATCCTGACTCCAAACTTGGATTTTCCTCTTACGAACTCGATCACTTCTACGACGAAATGATCGATTCTAAAAAAAGAGTGCGACCCTGGTATCGCCGCATTGCAGAACGATTTCAACGTCAGACGGTCGAATCTTTTGATCAACGTCGACAAATGGCAGACACCTCCTTTCTCCATCAAGGAATTACTTTTACTGTCTATAATGACAATCAAGGAACCGAGCGTATTTTCCCCTTTGATCTCGTTCCTCGAGTCATCCCTTCTGATGAATGGAAGGTCATTGAAGCAGGACTCGTTCAACGAATCACGGCACTTAATCTTTTCCTCCATGATCTTTATAATCAGCAGCAAATCCTGAAGGATGGAATCATCCCCCGTCACTATATCGAAGCGGCAGCGCATTATCGCAAAGAATTTATCGGGTTTAAGGTTCCAAAAAATATTTACATCCATATTTGTGGTTCCGACATTGTTCGCGATGGATCAGGTCAATACATGGTCTTGGAAGACAACGGACGATGCCCCAGCGGGGTCTCCTACGTCCTCGAAAATCGCCAAGCCCTCCGCCGCGTTTTTCCTTCCCTCTTTGACAACTATGGGGTTCGTCCCGTGGAGCATTATCCCCAAGAACTTCTCTCCCTCCTTCATTACATTACGCCTCGCGGAAATCCTCATCCGAATATCGTCCTTTTAACTCCCGGCATTTATAACAGTGCGTACTTCGAACATTCCTTTCTCGCCCGCCAAATGGGAATCGAACTGGTTGAAGGACGCGATCTTGTCGTTCAAGGGGATCACGTTTATACCCGAACGACAAAGGGTCTTTGTCCTGTCGATGTCATCTATCGTCGAATCGACGATGACTTTCTGGACCCCACCGTCTTTCGAAAAGATTCGATGCTCGGTGTTCCCGGTCTCGTAAATGCCTATCGCGCGGGAAATGTAAGCTTAGCAAACTCCATCGGAACCGGGGTTGCAGATGACAAAGTCATTTACGCCTTTGTGCCGAAGATTATTAAATATTATCTCGACCAAGATCCAATTCTTCCGAATGTCCCGACCTATCTTCCCACAAATCCATCGGAAATGGATTATATCCTTCAAAACATGCCAAAGCTCGTCGTAAAGGCCGCCAACGAATCCGGCGGTTATGGAATGCTCGTCGGTCCCGCCTCCACGAAAGCAGAAATTGAAAAATTCCGACGACTCGTCAAAGCAAACCCTCGAAACTACATTGCTCAACCGACCTTAGCACTCTCCCGACATCCCACTTATTTTGATGGCACCTTTGAAGGTCGTCACGTCGATCTTCGCCCTTACATTTTGTATGGTGAAAAAATCAGCATTATTCCCGGCGCATTAAGTCGAGTCGCCCTGAAAAAGGGATCCTTGGTCGTTAATTCCTCACAAGGTGGAGGAA
>JAZKBH010000242.1:0-1428 GCA_040388725.1 Verrucomicrobiota bacterium | reverse complement strand
CAAAAAATCAAAAAAAAAAAAAAACAATTTTATTTCCTATTTTATGGGATGAAAAAAAAAATTAAACAATTGGTGTCCTCGATGTAGTCGTAGACATCGTTGAGCTCTCTCTTGATTCTCTTGGACAAGGTGGAGGAAGTAAAGACACCTGGGTATTAGAAGGAAACGAGTAAAGTTATGTTAAGTCGTGTTGCTGAATCCCTTTATTGGATGAGTCGTTACATTGAACGGGCCGAGTGCATCGCGCGGTTAATTTCAGTTAATCATCAGATCTTGATCGATCTCGATCTGAAATCCTCGGATGCGGTTCGTCAAAATTGGGCCCCCCTCATCACCTCTTTAAATATTCACGGAAACTTCCGCAAAAAAGGGATCGCTCCCACGGTTGAAAATATCACGGAGTATCTTATTTTTGATCACGAAAATCCAAGCTCACTCCGTTCCTGCCTCAAAGCGGCCCGTGAAAACGCGAGAGCGGTTCGCGAGCAAATTTCCACCGAAATGTGGGAACATATCAACCGAACTTATCTTTGGCTCTGGGGAAAAGCCTCTCAACAATTTTTCCAACGGGATCTCTACGCATTTCTCGATCAAATCAAGGAGAGCTCCATCTTGTTTGATGGACTCAGTAATAACACCATGCTTCATGAAGAGGGATGGGACTTTTTCCGTGTCGGAAAGTTTTTAGAACGAGCTGATTTTACCACCCGTGTTTTGGATGATAAATTTCACTTGGTCGGAAAACTTAATCCCCTCGTCCAATGGGGCGGCGTTCTGAGAAGCTGCAGCGCTCAACAGGCCTATCAACAAAAGTATCTGGCGGAAGTAACCCCCATATTAGTCGCTAAATTTCTTATTTTAAGCGATACCTTCCCTCGCTCCATTCTTTATTCGATTCAAGCGATCGATAACTCCCTGCGTCTGATCTCCGGAGTTCGCGTCGGGACCTTCTCCAATGACGCCGAAAAAATTAGCGGCCGAGCACTTGCTCAACTTCGATTCAGCACCATTGAGGACTATTGGAACAAAGGACTTCATAAGACCGCGGATGATTTTCAACTCATCTTGAATGACCTTCATCAAAACATCTCTGAAACCTATTTTTATCAAAAAAACCCTGTTAAAATTCACATCGAAGAGAACAACCAAGCTTCAGTGAAAGAGCATCAAACCATTCAGCAGCAGCAATAGTTCTTTCCTTGCCAAACCCGACGTTTCCTATTACTTTGACCAGCCTTGTCATCGGGCCGTAGCATAGCTTGGTAGTGCGCTTGCTTGGGGTGCAAGAGGTCGAGAGTTCAAATCTCTCCAGCCCGACCATTTACCCTTAGTCATTTAGCATCCTTTCGTCTACGTGCCAGTGCGCCAGATCTGTGCTACTTCGGAAGTGGTTCAACGCAGAACCGGCAGCAGGTCATCAAGCGTCAT
>JAZKBH010000241.1:6958-10864 GCA_040388725.1 Verrucomicrobiota bacterium | reverse complement strand
CTTCGCCATAACGAAGTTCAAGCAATCACAAGAAGAAGAGTATATCACACTTTCAAGACACAAGGGGTGAGCGATGCGAACCTTGAGGCTGCAATGTCGAGGGCTCGCATCGCTCGCCCCTCCCGGCTGCTTTAATGAATTTGATGCCAAGCTTGCCTTTAAATGGCTTTTTTTTAAGGTTTGATCCATCTCATGAAATCCATTGTACACGTTCGACTCACTGATGCTGAATATCCGATCTGGATCGGCGAAGGGGTCTTGTCTGTTTTTCCGGAGTTTTTATCCCAGCAATCGGATTGGTCGAAATCGGCCGCATTAATTGTGGATGAAAACGTGCTGCTACTTCATGGAGCGGAGGTTCAGTCAATTCTTGAAAAAGCAGGATGGAAAGTCACCGTGATTCCTGTCCCCGCAGGGGAAACGACGAAGAATATGAATTCCTTGGGCCCCATTCTTTCTAAAATGGCTCAAGCCAAACTCGATCGACGTTCGCAAGTCATCGCTCTCGGCGGTGGAGTGGTAGGAGATCTCGCGGGATTCATCGCTTCCATTTATCTGCGTGGAATTCCTTTTGTGCAAATTCCGACAACATTGTTGGCAATGGTCGATTCATCCGTCGGTGGAAAGACAGGTGTCAATTTGCCCGAAGGGAAAAATCTCGTCGGAGCTTTTTATCAACCCGATCTTGTTGTGGTTGATCTCCATTTTCTGAAAACTTTGCCTGCGCGTGAGTATGCGGCAGGAATGGCAGAAGTGATCAAGTATGGTGTCATCGCAGATCGAGCTCTTTTCGATTCATTGCTTCCCGCGAAGGAGTCCAATCGAGTCGCGATGATTCAACGTTGCATCGAGATCAAAGCAGAAATTGTCGCCCAAGATGAGCGAGAGACCAAAGGATTAAGGGCACTTTTAAATTTTGGACATACCCTCGGACATGCCGTGGAAAATGTTGCGGGTTATGGGGTTCTTCTCCATGGCGAGGCGGTCGCGATTGGAATGCGAGCTGCGGCGCATCTTTCACAAGAACTTGCCGGAATGCCTTCCAGTGAAGTCATCAAAATTGAAAATACGATTCAAGCGTACCAACTTCCTTTGGAAGCCAAGGGTCTTTCTTGCGATTCAATTCGAACCGCGATGGGAACGGATAAGAAAGTGAAAGCGGGGAAAAATCGATGGGTGCTTTCGAAAAAAATTGGTGAATCCTATCTCACCGACGACGTTCCCCAAGAATCGGTCGAGCGTGTCATGAAGTTAGTTTTGAGCTAAAGCGGATCAATTTTTTTACGCAAAGCCACAAAGCTGCCTAAGTTTCCTCCCTTAAAAAAGAATGTCTTAAAGGGGTGAGACTTGGGCAACTTTGCTGCTTTGCGTAAAAAAATGTTTTAATTGGAGGCAAGGACGCGTTCTTCAGGAATAAACTCGACCGTCGATTCAGGGACGATGTCGAACCGTTTCGATTCTTCACGGCTCTCAGGAAGCGTAAGTTCGCTTGCAAAACGATGATCTCGGTAAAGGGTGAGTGCGATATCGCGATTTTCACGAACGCATTGCTTAATCGCTTCAGGATCTTTTTCGGAAAAAACCAATGTTTTCCAAGACTGGATATGTTTCGGTTTATGAAAATCACTATTGGCTAAAAAAGGAAGTCGTTTCAAGCCGATCGGATTAAAGAGATCATCCCGATTCGCGATCTCCCAGGCGTCGAGAAGCGGAGCGTATTCGTCTTGGTTTTCCCAGAGATACAAGGTGTTTTTTCCCCAGTGACTACTAAACTCGTGAGGATGGGACGCGACAGCAAGACCTCCTTGCTGATGGATTTCGTGGATCGTCGATTTGATATCGAGCCGAGGATCAATGGGCTGTTTTAAATCAATGCCCAGTAAATGAGCGGATGATTTTTTACTCAAGCCATCTTTGTTAAATTCGATTCCGGGCATGAGAATCATCGAATATTTTTTCCACGCGCGTTTTCTCTCTTTTTCGATGACATCAAAATATTCGTTGATCTGTTGAGGAAGAAGAACGAGGCCAGTCATATTGCAGATTTTTCCGATGACTCGATCGGGATCGCAATAGTGATCCGTGATCGCCATACAATCAAAACCGCGTTGGCCATAGAAATCGACCAACTCACTGACCGTCAGTTTTCCATCCGAAAAAGTGGTATGCGTATGGAAGTCACACAGGAGCATCTGTTTTCCTGAAGGAGAAGCACTTTTAGAGGAGTGATATCCGTTAAAACCATCGAGGGATGTTTTGAGACGGTGATGTATTGGGGTCTCGGGAACGGCCTCTTCCAGAATAAATCGAGCAATACGCAGCGAGCTATCGGGAATACTAATCTTCTTTAGATTTCGATGCCAGTCATCCCATATTTTCCCATGCTTATCGAAACATCGCTCAATCCATCCTTCGATTTCTGCAGGTTTCTCAGCGAGTGCTCCTGCTCCTGTTCGCTTGAGGAGCTCCCAATTCCCTTCTTCTTGTCCGGGGACCACTTGACTGACAATTAAAGGAGTGCGTGCAGCAATGGTCTCTTGAACCGTGGCTCCTCCCGCTTTGCTGATCACTAAGTGATGTGACATCATGAGTTGGGGAAGTTGGCTCGTCCAACCGAGGACTTGGACGCGATCTCGATACGGAGCCACTTGTTCCGTGACCTGCTTCATGAGCTTTTGATCTCGTCCCACTGTAATCGTGAGTTTCCATTTTTCATGGGAGAGAAGCCGATCAATAATCTCGGGCGCTTTCTTTTTCCCGGAGTTAATAATGTAAAGAATTCTCGGGGAGTCCCCAGTAAAGAGATCATAACGGGATTGATCTTCGATATGTTCACAAAAGAAGAGTTGGACGGGAAAGCCGAAGACACGGATTTTATCCGGATGGATTCCCGCCCCTTTTAATACATCTGAGGTTGCTTCGTTCGGAACCAGAAAAAAATCGCTTGGAGTACGATACCAAATGGAATTAATCGAGATTGAGTCGGTGATCATCGTCACTTGCGTGAAATGACGTTCGCGTCCGTTGCGATAGAGATTATTAATGAGATAGTTGTAAACGGGATAAGTCGAGATCACGACATCGGGTTGAGTCCGATTGAGAAGATCTTCCAAGTTTTCCTGCATTTTAGAGAGCGCGATCGTGTTATGGTCGAAAAAAGTGGAGTGATCAAAAAAATCATAAATACTTTGCCAAAGTTTTGGCGTCGCGTTAATGGCGGTTAGATAAGCTTTTCTCGCAAATTGATTGAGATTTCCATAAGTGGACTCAAAAAGATCGAGAATCTCCACCTGCGCGTTTTCGCCGATCTGTTCGATACCATCGCGAATATTTCGTGCGGCGGTGTTATGTCCTTCTCCGAAGCCTGCGGTAAAAATAAGAATTTTTTTCATTACGAGTGTTTTGCTCGTAAAGAGGTGCTAGCGAACTCAAGTGGCAATCAGGTGACGAATCGGGAAAGAACGGGTGAAATGCAATTATAAGTTCTATACAGAAAGAGGCGTCTTGAAGAAAAAGAAGCCTTTTTAGAAAGTGGTTGAATAAGATGTTATTCTTTACTCGGTCCACACATGTTTAATATACACGTAGCCTTCACCGGGAGGAAAAGAGAGGACAAGAATTCGTTCCATCTTTTTTTCACCAAGCGAATTAAGGCTATATTTCAAAGTGTGCCAGTCGCTTTGTGCAAAGTTTTTAGTTTGAATGACGAAAAAATTGGTGTTGTTCAAAATCATGACGGAGAGGTCGTTTCTAACTTTTGGAATTCCGCTCCAGATCCAGCCTCCTTTTCCTGCGGGCCAGTCTAAGTCTGTGAGTTGATTGATTTCAGGAGATCTTGCGTAGTCGCTACTCGGTTTGAGCTCAACATTGACTCCCACAGTTCCAACACCATCAGGAGTTTTGATT
>JAZKBH010000241.1:5122-6948 GCA_040388725.1 Verrucomicrobiota bacterium | reverse complement strand
TGCGAGAGTCACTTTTAATGCGGGAATCGTTCCATCTTCTTCCTGGCTCAATTCTTCTCCTGCAGGATTGAGAAAAACAACTCGCCCTTCTTCAGACCATCCGACTCGTCCCTGTTTAAAATCACCATTTTTAATGTAATCCGCTGCCTGGTTTTTTTGAAAAGCAAACAGAGAGAGAATCAGGAAGGTCTTGAAAAAAAGTGAGTGCTTTGAGAAATACATAGGAGCTCACTGCCAGAAATTGAAATCAGGTAAAGATTTAAAAATGAAAAAAGGGGCATGTTGCCATGCCCCTTTCCTGATAATGTAAGATTGTCTTAAATCGATTTCAGACAGTCATCGAGCCAGCCGAGCAATTGCTCAATATTGGCGGTGGATTCGTCACCCATATGAGAAATGCGGAAGGTGGTTCCTTTGATTTTTCCGTAGCCGCCATCGATGATGCAATTGTATTTGCTCTTGAGGGTGGCGATCATTTTCGCGACATCGATTCCTTTGGAGTTTTTGACGCAGGTCAAGCTGACAGAGCTGTAGCCTTCTTCGTTGAAGAACTCAAAGCCATTCTTTTTCACCCAAGCGCGAGTGATCTCTGCGTTCTTGAGATGACGAGCAAAACGAGCATCCATTCCTTCTGCTTCGATATCTTCAATCTTACTGCGTAAGGCATAGAAGTGAGAGATCGAAGGAGTCGTCGGAGTCATGTTGCTTTCATGATTCTTGCGGAATTCCAGAAAGTCAAAATAGTAGCCGCGATCCTTGAGGGTTTCTGCTTTCTTAAATGCTTTTTCGGAAACTGCAAAAACAGCCGCACCGGCGGGAAGGGCGAGGGCTTTTTGTGTTCCGGCAAGCATGACATCAATGCCGAGTTCGTCGAATTTGATTGGAACAGCAGTGAACGAAGAGACGGTATCGACGATGAACTGAACATCAGGATAGCGTTTCATCATCGCCGCGATTTCCGTGAGAGGATTCATCGTTCCGGTGGAAGTTTCGTTATGAATCAAAGTGACGGCATCAAATTCACCGCCTTTGATCTTTGCTTCGATCATCTCCGCCGTGATTGCTTGACCCCATTCGACTTGAAGCTTCTCAGCTTGTTTTCCACATTTGAGAGCCACGTCGTACCATTTGTCCGAGAAAGCCCCGCTCATACAATTGAGCACTTTCTTCGAAACGAGATTGCGAATCGATCCTTCCATAACGCCCCATGCCGAGGAGGTACTCACGAAAACGGGTTGTTTCGTATAAAAAAGCTTTTGTAGTCCGGGCTGAACTTGTGCATAGAGGTCTTGGAACCCTTTTCCTCGATGGCCCATCATTGGGGAGGCGAAAGCCTTCAGGGTTTTTTCAGAAACTTCAATCGGACCAGGAATAAAGAGTTTTGTATGAGCCATAAGTCACGACACGTTAGAGACCTGAAAAAAGGTTGGCAATCTGACTTTTCAGAAAAAAGTCATCAGAAGTTACTTAGCGTTATTTCTACTCTTGAAAATATACGCAAAGAGTATTCTACGAGTTACTTATGGATTTTTTTGGTAAGTTTTATTTTCTTCTCCTACACCACATATCCTATACTGTTGTGAAAAAGTACAGAGCGTTTTTGGATGAGGTGGTATTATAGTGGTAATGAATTGTATACGGTGTACAAAAGATCTCGTAGTTTCTTTTTGTGTTGTTTTGTGTTTCTCTTTGTTTTTTCTTTATTATAGAAACATTTAGATGAGTCAATGCGTCAATGAAACAATATTTTCTGAAGATGATGATGATGTGCCAACTTCACCAAGACCAACTACAAAAGTTCGCCAAAACAAGCGATCAAGGAGCCC
>JAZKBH010000241.1:0-5112 GCA_040388725.1 Verrucomicrobiota bacterium | reverse complement strand
GTTTTATTTTCTTCTCCTTTTTAAACGCGGCCGAGGTTCCCTCCTCCGATGTCGTTTTTCAAAAAATGATCGAAAAAGATGCAGCGATTCATAAAGAACTCCAATCTTGGGAGTATCTCCAAGAAGTAAAGAATTGGGTCGAAAAAAAGCCGGGGACCCCCTCGGATTTGGAAGAGTTCAAAGTGCGTGTTCGTCCGCGTAATGAGACTTCTTTTATGATCCTTAATCCTCAAGGCATGTGGATCCATGGAGGAACTCCCGATAACGATTTAGCAAAAAAAGGACGCGGAATTCAGAGAAATATTGCGCTCGCGAGTCTCGATACCCTCAGACAATCGTTTGATTTCCACGGAATGGGAGTCGAAAAAAGAGGGACTTTTGAGTGCTACCGTTTTCATTTAACTCCGAAGAGCGACTTTAAACCCAAGTCGCGGATCGATAAGGTCATGAAAGAGGTCGAGGCCGATCTTTGGGTCGATTTACAGGATTATTCGGTCCTCGAAGTGAATGCCGTCCTCGGAAAGCCGACTCAAGTGGCTTGGCTTTTAGCAACGGTCCAGGAGCTTCATTTCAGTTATCAAACGATGGCGACTTCTATTGGGCGAGTGATGGCCGGTTTTGATCTTGATTTAAAGCTGGATGCAGTTTCAGGGAAATCTGTCCAATATCGTCGAGTTCGAATGAGCGATTTTAAGAATAATCCGAGTCAGGATATTTGGTAGGATGATCTTTTTATTGTAATAACAGTAAAAAGCGACATTCTTCTCTCGTAGAGAATGAGTGATCCTATTTCAATTTCTTCTGAAAGCACTCGTGAGACTAAAACTCATTTTTTAACGCTTTTAATTCAGAAAATTGCTTTTGTTATACTTCTTCTCGGGACTGTTGTTTCACTCGGATGGTTTTTGGGATTAAAAAATATCGTTTCTCTGCGGCCTGATTTTCCTCCGATGCAGCTGACAACAGCATTGATGTTTGTTTTGAGTGGGATTTCATTGCTTGCGTTTCAGAGAAACTATCTTCGTCTCAGTGTTACTTTAAATGGACTTATTTTTGCGGTGGGAAGTTGGATTCTTTGGGGTAATTCTCACCGAGGGGGGATCGGGGGGGAGAAATGGATCTCCTTTTTACCCAAAATTCCAGAGACTTTTGTTGGTTATCCCTCGACCCCCACGCTCCTTTGCTTTGTGGCATCGAGTGTAAGCTTGATCATTTTATCGCTTCGAAAAGAGAGCTTTGCTTCACGATTTATTACCGGAATAGGGATTGGATTTACCATGGCCCTCTCTTCCCTTTCAGTGGTCGGCTATCTCACTGGATTGATCGGCGCTTCCATTTGGAGTTTTTTTTCAGGAATGGCCGCTCATACGGCGTTTGGGCTCTTTTGTTTGAGTATTGCTCTCTGGATTTTATGGAGAAGAGATTATTCAGAACGGAAACTCAAACGGAGTCCCTGGGTTCTGATTCCAATAGGAGTATTTTGTCTCACCGTCGTGATTTTATTTTGGCGGACTCTGATTTTGGAACAACAGACAAATGTCGTTCAAAAGACGGAATTAATTGCCAAGCAAATCAAGGACGAGATTGTTTTCAAGCTCGACTCTCGAGTACTTGCTTTTAATCGAATTGCTTATCGATGGACTGTGAGAGGGGGAACGCCGCTTCCGGAGTTAGAGGCGGACGTTTCTCATTATCTAAAAGATGAGAAGGTCTTTAAAGCTTTCGAGTGGGCTGACTCCTCCTATCATATCCGATGGGTTTACCCGAGAGATGAAAATGCGATGCTGCTTGGGTTTGATTTATCGCAAGATTTTCGATGGAACGCTTTTGAAAGTTTAAAACGAGCAGAACGAGAAAAACTGAATATTTTTTCTCCGATCATTTCTCTTAAACAGGGAGGGAGAGGTTTTCTTCTCTATGCGCCTTTAAGTACGCCGAAGAAGTTTGATGGATTTATGGTGGGAGTTTTTGGAATTGATGAATTTTTTAAAAGCATTTTTTCCCATGTTGAAAGTCAGGGATATAATCTTCAAATCGAAGGTGATGAAGGGATTATTTATTCGACGCCGCATCTCAAGAGTGAAGAAGAAAATTACGGGGCAGAAACCGAAATTAATGAAGGGCCTTTTCATTGGAAGTTGAGGGTTCATCCGACTCCGATCCTTTTAACTCAAAGACTCAATAATATTCCTTATTTGATTCTTGGTTTTGGATTGGCCGTGGTTGTTTTATTGCTCGGTTTTATTAGGGCGATTCAACGGTTTCGAGATCATGCCGATTTGAATGAAGAGATAAATTTTAAGTTGAGTCGAGAGATCTCGGAGACTTTGGAGACGAAAGAAAAATTAAAAGAGAGCTTACAGCTTCAGAATGCGATCTTAAGTTCGACTTCCTACTTGATTGTCTCAACCGATGCGCAAGGAACAGTGACCAGTTTTAATGAGGCCGCCCAAAAGGCGCTTGGCTATACGAGAGCCGAAGTCGTGAACAAATGGACTCCCGCTCTCTGGCATGATGAGGAAGAGGTTGTTCGGCGCGCGGAAATTTTAAGTAAAGAGCTCGGTGAAAAAATCGAACCTGGGTTCGATGTTTTTACCGTGAAACTCAAACGATTTGGAGTCTCTGAAGATACGGAATGGACCTTTATTCGTCGGGATGGAACTCGATTTCCGGGAGTACTTTCTGTCGCGGCAATTCGAAATCATCAAGGGATTACCGGTTATTTAGGAGTCGTAGCGGATATTACAGAACGCAAGGAGGCAGAGAGAAAAAATCAACGTCTGCGCAATACAATGAATGCGCATTCGATCGTCGCGATCACAGATGTCGCAGGGACGATTTTAGAGGCGAACGATGGATTTTGTCGTATCAGTCAGTATTTCCGCGAAGAGTTGGTCGGACAAAATCATCGGTTGATTAATTCCGGATTTCATCCCCGTGAGTTTTTTCGAGAAATGTATCACACGATTTCGAGTGGGAAAACATGGCAGGGAGAAATTAAAAATCGGGCGAAAGATGGAACCTATTATTGGGTGAGCAGCACGATTGTTCCATGGATGAATGATGAAGGGAAGCCGGAGTATTACGTTGCTTTTCGAACGGATATAACTCAACAAAAATTACTCCAAGAAGAACTGACTGTTGCCAAAGAGCAAGCGGAAGAGGCGAGTCGAGCGAAGTCGGAATTTCTTGCAATGATGAGTCATGAAATTCGTACGCCGATGAATGGAATTATTGGGTTCTCCTCTCTTTTAGATCAAATGTCTTTAGAGGAGACCCAAAGAGAGTATGTCAGTATCATCCAGACCTGCGGCCAAAATCTATTGTCATTAATCAATGACATTCTCGATTTTTCAAAAATGGAGGCTCGAAAACTGGAGTTAGTGGTCCAAGAGTTCGACTTAAACGAAGCCATCCATTATGTCCGTGAATTACTCACGCCCAAAGCTGAGGAAAAGGGGATCGAGATCGTCCACTTCGTCGATCCTCGCGTCACGCTTCTCTATCGAGGAGATCAACAACGGATTCAGCAAATTTTGATGAATCTCGTGGGCAACGCGGTCAAATTTACTGAAAAAGGAGAAATCTCGATCATTACTCAGCACGAAGCTGCGTCGGAGGTCGCTCCCGCTTCTATTAAAGTGAAGGTGAAAGATTCAGGGGTCGGTATTCCGGAGGGGCGACTCAAGGAGCTTTTTACTCCCTTTACTCAAGTGGATTCGAGTTCAACGCGCAAATTTGAGGGAACAGGGCTCGGTCTTGCAATTTCGATGGGGCTGGTGAAAATGATGGGAGGCGAGATTGGCTGTCAGAGTGTCTACGGAAAAGGGTCTGAGTTTTGGTTTACGCTGCCGATTTTAAACCTCAAAAAAGAGAGAGTCGAATCTCCTCCGCAAGATGAATCCTTGGATTTATCGATTCTTCACGGTTTAAAGATCCTCATCATCGATACTATTGAGACGGATCGCATTTTATTTAAAGAGCAACTTACTCATTGGAAGACTGATTGTGATGTCGCTTCTTCCGCCGAAGAAGGGCATTCAAAACTCAAAAAAGCAGCTCAGGAGGGCGCTCCGTTTACGATTGCAGTCATTGACTGCCAAATGGACGATGAGAAAGCGTTGCATCTGGCGAAGATGATTCGAGAAGATCTCGCCCTCACGCAGATGCTTTTGATCGGTCTGAGTTCGGTCCCCTTTGCGAAAGGATCCGCATTTACAGAGATTGGTTTTAATACGGTTTTAATAAAACCGATTATGAAGCAAGAGCATTTTTTGGCAGAAGTCTTAAAGGCTCTTCAAATGACCAATCCTCCCGAGCAGCCATCACCGGCTCCGTCGCATCTCGAAAAACCGATTTCGAAGAGGGCCTCGCTACGTTTTTTAGTGGCGGAGGATAATGATCTGAATTGGCGTTTAATAGGATTGCAGCTGATGCGCTGGAAAGCGGAGCTCGTTTGGGCCAAAAACGGGAAAGAGGCTTGTGAGAAGGTGATGGAGGGCGCTTTTGATCTTGTTCTCATGGATTGTCAGATGCCGGAGATGGATGGGTATGAGGCGACGGCTAAAATTCGTGAAATGGAAAGAGAAGGGCGAATCTCGACCCCTTCTGGACACGATCGACTTCCTATTCTGGCGGTCACCGCACACGCATTTGATTCTAACCGAGAAAAATGTCTCTCGGTGGGGATGGATGATATTTTGACCAAACCGATCAGCACGAAAGATCTCGATCAAATCCTTCAAAAATGGCTCAACCAAGAGAAAAAGGCTTGAGATGAATGGTGCCAAAAAAGGGAGCATCCTAATCGTCGATGATTCGCGGATTAATTTCCAGCTCGCCTCTACCATTCTCAATATCCAGCAGTATCAAACCCATACCATTTCTCAATCGAAAGAGGTGATGGATTGGGTGGGAGACCATCTCCCGGACTTGATTCTTTTGGATATTATGATGCCCGATCTTGATGGCATTACGCTTTGTCGGGCTTTAAAAGCCGATCCTAAGACGGCGGCGATTCCTATTGTTTTTTTAACGGCGAAGGCCGGAACCACCGATATTGTGGAAGGCTTAAAAGCAGGAGGGGCTGATTACCTGACCAAGCCTTTTCAA
>JAZKBH010000240.1:0-5436 GCA_040388725.1 Verrucomicrobiota bacterium | reverse complement strand
AAAAACGGCTCAGAATGGGGCAACAGAAGTCAAACTCGGCGAGATCGGAGCTAAAAAAGCGACCCGTAAAGAGGTTCGTGATTTTGGCGATATGTTGGCAACCGATCATCGTAAAATGAATGATGACCTCAAAGCTCTCGCCAAGAAAAAGGGAGTGACATTGAGCGATACGTTAGATTCTAAACATCAGAAGAAAATAGACGATATCTCGTCAACCGCTTCCGATAGTTTTGATAAAAAATATCTCGCTTGCCTCGTCGAAAGCCATCAAACGAATATCAGAAAGTTTGAGAAGATTCAAAAATCGACTCAAGATTCAGACCTTCAACATTTCGTCGCTCAATACCTTCCTGCCTTGAACGATCACGAACAAAAAGCAAGATCGCTTCAAAAGTAAGATCACTGATTTTTCATAGCACCTCTTCTCCTGTTTATCCCACCTTCCTCCAGGATGGGATAAATGGGGGGAGATAGAGAAAACAAGGCCTCGCATCGCTCCGCCCTCCCCCGGGAGGGACGAACGGTGTGAGCCCTTTTTTAATCATCTTAACCTCAATCGTTCCTCTCTCCTGGGATAAATAAAAATCTTAGCCCTTTCTTTTCGACATCCGTGAATTTGAACAACGCATGAAGGCCTCGCATCGCTCCGCCCTCCCCAGGGGAGGGGCGAACGGTGTGAGCCCTTGCTTTTGACTCCACCCTGGATTCCTATTATCGTTCCCCAACGTTGAAACAAAAAACAATTCTACCCCTCCACACTACCGATTCAATGTTCTAGCTACTTTTTCCGGATTCCACTCATTACCCGAGATCGCAATCAAACAAAGAAGCTTCAGCGTATTTCCAAAATAAGAGTCTTCCGAGATTCCGTGATCCAATGTCCATTTCAACGGAGACTCTTTCCACAATGTTAATTCCGAAGTCGCCATTGCCTCGACTGCCATTGGAGCCACGAAAGCCAGATCCGCATCTTCACGACCGGGAAGAGACATTCCATTTAATGCATAACCGTTGAGAGTGCGATCCGCAATTCCCCCCGATTTTTTAAGAAAAAAATGATTCATTTGATGCAGAAACTCGATCTCTCGGGAATCATGGGTGATAAGTGCATCGACTCCGATTCGCCACGGAACACGACACGCATTGTAACTGTAAGCCCCATCCGCTTCATTTTCCAAAAAATGAGGGCGTGCCGGAAAAAATCCTTTGGAAGAATACTCCAAAAAATCGGGAAGAAGCCCCACATCGGGACTGTAGCGCCTTGAAATCAAAGCCAAGTGATTACAACAGGATTCAGCACATTGGGCCCAAAAGAAATCTCCGGTGGCTCTCGCAAAGGATCGAAAATGATCCGGAATCCAATCGGAAGTCCGTGTCGCCTTCTCATATTTTTTCTCCGCATCCAAAGCAAAATCACCGAGAAGAGGAAGATACGTTTGATCATCCATTTCCCATTTTTTAATCTGTCGGATCATTTCGATCGCCTCTGTTTTATAAGGATGCCCATTCTCTTCTCCCCATTGCGCATCGGCAAGGAGGAGGGCAAAAGCAATATCCAAATCACCATCGGTGGCTGAGCCTGCATTTTCTCGAGGTGTTTTTCCGCCCGCGACTTGAGTCCATGCCATCAGATGAGAGGCTTTTTCACTTGGGTGATGTTGATAATATTGATTCAAACCATCGAAGATCATTTTGGCCTGAGGCTCAGATCCCGCCATATAAGCCGCAATCATCATTCCATACCCATGAGCCTCCGAAACCGTCATCGGTTTTACTTTCCATCCCGCATCCTTACTATCACCCACACGAATATAATATTCTCCTTTTTGGGGTCCAGAGATGAGATATTGCGATTTCCATTCTCTATAAAAATCAATCGTCCATTGCCCTAAGCTCTTATTGGAGAACTGCATCGGTTTTTCATCACTCGAAAACAATCTTCCGTGAACCGAAAAAGGATACCGTGGCAGAGGAGAAGAAGAGGCTCCCTGTAAATTGAAACCCGCAACTCCTAAAAAGAAAGCAATAAAGGTCCCTGCCAAATATTTTTTCATACACAAACGCTTTTTCTATCTCTTTCTTTTCCAGAAAAGTCGCGCTCTTTGAAAAAAATGGGGATTGATCTCTCTCCACTCGCGGAGACTCATCCCCTTCGGAACAACGGCAAAAAAACGCTTTGAACGCACAACGCGCTGCGAAAGATAGATCCCAGAGTGTCCACTACATCGAAATGCAATAAAACAAGCCGTTGCCAGATAGATCCCGTAGTCCCATCCAAATAATTCAATCCCCATGATGGTACACGCGAGCGGCGTATTCGCCGCTCCGGCAAAAATGGCGACGAAACCAATCGCGGCAAATAAATCGGACGGAGCCCCCATCCAGGCAGAAAGGAGATTTCCCATCGCGGCTCCGATAAAAAAAAGTGGGGTCACTTCACCTCCCTTAAATCCGGCTCCCAGGGTCACTGCTGTAAAAATTATTTTCCATAACCAACTCCATTCATGAATTACTGGAGAGGTAAAAAAAGAGAGAATCGTCACGGCTCGGGGATCAGGAGAGGAAACCCCCAGCCCGAGATAGTCCGACGTTCCGAGTAATCCCACCAAGAGAATAATAATGATTCCTCCAGCGACCGGACGAAAAGGAGGATAAGAAATGACCTTTTTAAATCCACTTTGGAAAAGATGTAAAACTTCCGCAAAAAAAAGACTCCCTAGTCCAAAAATAATTCCCGCCAAAGCGACCTTCAACCAGAGTACTCCCTCCAGATGAAAAAACGAAAGAAATCCGATTCCTCCCGTCGAGGAAAAATGCATCGGATACCTCAAATGTCCGACCCCCCATAATTGACACGATTCATTTCCGATCAGAGAAGCCAAGAGACAGGGAAGAAAAGCACGATAGTGGATGCGGCCAATCCATAAGACTTCGATTGCAAATATGGCCCCTGCCCAGGGAGTTCCAAAAACCCCTCCAAATCCTGCAGCGATTCCTGCCATGAGAAGAATTTGCAACTCTTGGGAGTTCATTTTCCAAAATGCAGCAAAAGCACTGGCAATGCTTCCTCCCATTTGAACCGCCGTCCCCTCACGTCCCGCTGAACCGCCAAACAGATGTGTCACGACCGTTCCGATCAAGATCATCGGAGCCATTCGCCGGGGAACGCCTCCTCCCGGTTCATGAATCTGATCTAGGATGAGATGATTCCCTCCCTCCACCTTTTTCCCGATATGGTAGTAGATAAAACCGACGATAAATCCGGCGAGTGGCAATCCAAATAGCAACTCGGGGTGTAATTCACGGAGAGAGGTGACCCGGTCGAGAG
This sequence comes from Verrucomicrobiota bacterium, assembly GCA_040388725.1. GTDB lineage: Bacteria > Verrucomicrobiota > Verrucomicrobiia > Methylacidiphilales > CAMAQI01 > CAMAQI01. The sequence goes on along the minus strand of JAZKBH010000240.1, from coordinate 2,108 downwards.
ACCAAAGAAAAAGAGCACAAGAAGATCCCACTACAAAAGAGATCAAACCGAGGATCATCCCGAGTTTGAGATACGAACGAAACAAACTGAAATTTATTTTTAAGTCCACGATTCCTCCCGTTTGGGCAGGAGTCATCAGCCTGGGAGACAACCCACAGCGGTTTGCCGAAATTCGGCGAGGCAGAATCCATTGCCTGATCATTTTTTTTCTAAGAGATTTATGATCTTCCGCAAGATTCTTTTCATCTTACCTCTTATTCATTCATTCCATCCATCATGCATTTTGAAAGATTCTTGATCCTGATTGTGTGCAAAATTAAAGAAAATTTCCGTGATCCCAATTTTCCTACCAGCGGAGATCCCTCATTCATTTCAGATAAAAGACCTCCTCTTTCTCCTTACAACACCAAGATTGGCATTCTTTTTGCAAATCATTTGTTATGCAAACCCTCCTCTTCCTCAGACGACAAGAGTCGTCTCTTTTTTTGAAAATCGATTCTGCTCCCATGAATCTCTGTAAAACAATGAGGTAATGTATGGTTAGTATTCTCGATCCTTTTTACGGAACTCAAAATGAAATGTCGGCCGATTCCGTAACCCGACAAATTTTAAATGAACTCTTCGGGAATCAGCCTTTCAAAAACTTAAGTATTCGACTTTGGAACGATTCCTATTGGCCCGATGAGGAAGAGCGCCCCGCCACCTTAGTTCTTCAACATCCCGCAGCCCTTCGCAATATGCTCTCCCCTGAATCCGAAAAAGGATTGGCAGAAGCCTATATCCGAAATGATTTTGATATCGAAGGCAATATGGAATGCGCCTTTGAATTGTTGGATCGGATTAAAGAACGGACCCAAGGGTGGAGCAAAAAACTAAAAATCGATCATCTTTTACGGAATCTTCCGACCCGTCCCTGCACGGAAAATCTTTTTAATCGCCGTGCATCACTTCATGGAAGAGCTCACTCTGAACAACGGGACCGTCAGGCCATTCAATTTCATTACGATCTTTCGAACGAATTTTATTCGTTATGGCTCGACCCTCATATGAGTTATTCTTGTGCCTACTTCCGAAATCTTACGGATAGCTTGGAAATGGCTCAAACTCAAAAGTTAGATTATATCTGCCAAAAATTACGACTCCGACCCGGCGAACTCCTTCTCGATATCGGATGTGGATGGGGCACCCTTGTGATGCATGCTGTCGCTCATTATGGCGTACGAGCGATAGGAATCACTCTGAGCCAACGTCAAGCGGATTACGCCCAGGAACGGATTCGTCGTTTAAGGCTGCAAAATCAGATCGAGATTCGACTTCAAGACTATCGCGAAATCCAAGGTGAACGTCTCTTTGATAAAATTTCAAGCATTGGAATGGTGGAGCACGTCGGCGAAAAAAACCTTCCCGACTATTTCCGTCAAATTTATTCTCTCTTAAAACCCGGTGGACTTTTTTTAAATCATGGCATCGGTTGCGGACCTCGTCCCATGGATCGATATGAAGATTCTTTTATGGATCGCTATGTTTTTCCGGACGGAGAATTGGTCCCGATTTCCAAAATGATAGAGCCCGGTGAAAAACAAGGATTCGAAGTCCGCGATGTCGAAAATCTACGCGAACATTATGCCCTCACCTTGCGTCAATGGGTCAACCGTCTGGAATCGCAACACGACCAAATTCTCGATCACGTCCCGGAATCGATTTATCGGATTTGGAGACTTTATATGACCGGATGTATTGTCAGTTTCCAAAAGGGAAGTATGGCGATTTATCAAGCGCTCTTCAGTAAACTCGATGCTTCAGGAAAAGCCAACTATCCCCTCACCCGCGAATCTCTCTACCCGCACAAATAAACCCGTTCAGGTCAACCAAATGGGATCTCTCTTCTTAAACGGGAGGGACGAGCTCCCGCGAGTCCAACATGCCAAAAAACGATGGAATGCTTCGTCGAACAAAAAAGTGGAATAGATTCTGGCATATTGGTTTTTCTCTTTGCACCGCACCTCTCACAAAACACCACGTCGATCCGTTCCTCCAACCCTCTGGACTCGCAGGAGCTCGCCCCTTGTGTCTTGAAAGTGTGATATAATCTTCTTCTTGTGATTGCT
>JAZKBH010000239.1:28772-34506 GCA_040388725.1 Verrucomicrobiota bacterium | reverse complement strand
GGACTCGCATCGCTCGCCCAGATATTTCTAATGCAAGAAATGGGTTGAAAATCAGTCTCATTTTAAAGTATTTCCCAACCCCTTTCCTATACCTCCAAAGACAAGGAATCCCGATAGACTTTCCACAAATAGAATGCGGCCAGAACAAAAAACAGAAAACTCCAAAGAAAAATAAGCCTATAATTACTTTCACTTAAATCCATGAATTTGCCAGAGAGGAAATTAAAAAAAATCAAACCTCCGCATCCAAAAACATTAAGCCCCGCAGAAAACTGCCCATACTTCTCTCTCGGAAAAATACGCATCCCCGCAGTGACAGATCCAATGACCCAAGCCACGCTCGGTACCGTTCCCAACACCGAATAGACAATCCAAGCCGTTTTTCCGTGAATCCAGAAATAAGCTCCCAGCATTGTTGCTGCATAGGCCACCACTCCAAAAATAGAGACCAGGAGTGGACTGATTTTATCGCAAATCCATCCCACAATAAAGAAAAGGATCGTCGATCCTACGGCCCCATACGCGAACGCTTTCCCAAGATCATCCATGCTTAAATTTAATGTCTCCTTTGAAAACAAAAGGATAAATGCTCCCGCGCTTCCCGTTGCAGCGCTCATCATCGTATTAGCGATAAAAAAATTCCGATGAATCGGTTCTTTCAAACACTCTTTAAAATACATTCCGAATGATTTCAGAAATCCTGAATTATCACCTTTCGATAATACAGGAGGATATTCGCCTTCTTTCACTTTGAGACACATGAGCCAAAAGGCGATTGTGTAAAACACTCCCACCCCTAAACAAACTTCTTTCCGATAAGTCAAAATATAGGGAAATATATACCACATAAAAAGACAAGTACTCGCTGTTCCAATCACGCGAAACCAGGAGAGAAAGCGCGCAATAATATACGGGGGAACAACATCACAAACGAGCCAGTTGAACGAGTTCACAAGAATCATATTAAAAAAATTGAATGCAAGGACCCAAAGACAAAGCTGCCCCACAATTATATTCTCGACGGTTATCTTGGGGAAAAAGGGGAGAACGAAATGCAAATGAATCCACGATCCTGTTTCAGGGGCATACCCAACCAAAATCACCGACAAAGCCGTCAGAGGAGTGGCCCAAAATAAAAATGGAATTCGTCTCCCCCATCGACCTCGAAAAGAATCACTCCATTGACTGATATTCGGAAGGAAAAAAACATTCACGAGGCCGACGGTGCTTCCCGAAAGCATCCCAATCATAAAATTTGAAACCTGAAGTTCTTTAAGGAAGAGGGGAAGCAGTTTCCCAAAAACATTCTCAAAAAAGACAAAAGCAAAATCTCCCCAGAGCAACCACGAAAATAAAACCGTGAGTTCCTTTTTTGAATAATGAAGTGAATTTACCCCCTTATCGGAAGTGTTATGGGGTGAAGATAAATGCATGTGAACTCAATATTTAATTAGGGGGGTGTGCTTCGATTTGTTTACAATCACCGACGAAAAACGAGCGTGAGAATTTGATAAGGGTCGTAGCCGATATTTCCACAAAAATTCAATTGAGTTACAGGATCTCCATCCAAGTGAGCGAGTGCAAATTTCCAACCCTTTGCGGATTCGACTCTCACCGATCCACGTTGTCCAGATACCTCATGGAAACGTAGTGCAAAGGATTTTTCATCAAGCGGTATCGTCCAACACGGAAGCAAAGTCTCCCCTCCATGCAAAGATTGAATGGGAGAGCTCCAAGATTTTCCCTGATAACGAAGAGGCGCCGTAAAGAGCGTTTCCGCAACCATAGCAGGTTGACGCTCTCTTTCCAAACCCATGTCATAACGCCCAATCGCAAGTTTAATTGAATGTTTTCCAATATCGCTATACGTGGACAAGCCTTTCAGCCGACTCAAATATTTTGGCCAAGCATGCCTATGAGCCTCCATTCCCGTCACCCGAGGACTGCGAACAAGACTCACCCCTATTTCTCCATTACGAACACTCGCCCCGTATTTTGCCTCTGTTACCAAAAATAACCCCTCCCTTTCCCCTTCATCAAAAACTTCCAAGTGACGGCTGAAGGGAACTTCCCACATCGCCTCCGAAAGCATTCCGTTGTTCACCTGCGATCGAAGAACGCTTCCGAACGGAATTCCAAAACGAGCGTTCGTCGCTGAATATCGCGTTGGAAAATGCATTTTCAACAAACACTCGGGTTCCTGCCAATCCAGAGCGACATGGAGATGGACTAATGGACTTCCCGATTCCAATACATATGTGACGGTGGCCTCGCTCTTTTTTCCAATTTTTCGCTTAACCGAAAATCCAGCGCGATGAGACTCCTTGTTCAAAATTGTAATCACGGGCTTTTCATCGCACACTTGACCTAAAGAAAGCGCTTGACGATCAATGTCCCAGGCTTCGAAATTTGCCGCTCGATCGGGATAAATCTCCAATGTTCCCAACGGCGATTTTATCGGCACGCTAACCCCCTCCCATACCAAACGATCAATCCATCCGGCGGCATTCATCCGAAATTCTGTCAATCCATTCGAAATCGTTCTTCCTGAAATCCGAACCTCATCCGGAGATTTAGATGGGGAGATCACTTTCAAAGAAACACCACTGAGGGGAGGGAGCGATACGTAAATAGCTTTTTTCGTTTCCGAGTCTTGGATCCAACGATGAACCGTGACCGCGTGAGGATTAAAAAACGCCTCAGAACCATTTTTACTGGTCAAACTTTTTTGGGCTTTAACAATTTGCTCATCTGCCATTTTTTTTAATTCAGGCAAGCCCTCCCGATAAACATCCCAAACCGAGCTTCCAGGAATGTAATCGTGAAACTGTGCAAAGACCAAACGTTTCCATGCATGCTCCAGATCCATCTGTTTTCCACTGATCGAGGATGCGGCTTCTACCATCTGCATCGCTCGCTCAAGGCTGCGGAAAATCGACTTTAAATTTCCATGCGTCGTAAAAGTACCTCGATGATATTCGAGATAACATTCCCCCTGATGAACTGGAAGCTTCTCCCTCCGTTTCATCATTCTCTCAAAAAAAGCCTCGGGCTGACCCCAGTTCATTGCCGGCATCCCTGGCAATGAGCCTAGTCTTCGGGCACGTTCAATCATCTCATGCGTCGGGCCACCGCCGCCATCTCCATAGCCAGTAGGAAGAAGATATTCTCGATGCACATCTCCCTGTTGATGAGCCAGCATCGGCGCCTTAATATTATCAATCTCCATGTGAGTGACATACCCTGATTCCTGGGTCACATGAGCGACGACTTCAGAGCCATCATTTCCTCTCCAAATAAAGCTACTATAGGGAAATCGATTAATCGCATTCCATGTCATCTTCGTCGTAAAAAAGTACTCCACTCCCGTCTGTTTCATGATTTGAGGAAGACAGGCGGAATACCCAAACACATCCGGGAGCCATGTCAGCTTAGCAGGTTTGCCGTTTATCTCTGTAAACCCGGTTTGTCCCAGCGTGAAGCCGCGAGCAAGAGCTTCCCCACAAGCAAAAATAGTATCCGATTCTACATACATGGCCCCCGTCGCCTGCCATTGCCCGGATTGAATTCTTCGACAAACCTTTTCATAAAGAGAGGGTGCACGACGCTTGACCGCTTCATAACTCGCCGTTTGACTGTAGGCAAACCGGTACTCGGGGTATTCTTCCATGAGTCGTTCCATCGTCGAAAAGATATGAACGGCTTTCATCTCTCCGATTCGTTCCGGCCAAAGCCAAACTAAATCCAAATGCGCATGGCCCGTCAAAACACAGCGCATAAAACTTTTGTCCATTCGAAATGCCTGATAGGCCTCTGCTAATCGATGTCGTAATTGTACGATTCCTTGAAGATCGTAAGCATCCACGGCTTCATCCATTGCATATAAAAGCTGCCGGTAAAATGGCGTAACCTGATCGACGGGAGTCTGTAGTCCTGCTGCATGGAGCGTCGTCGGGGCTTTTGGATTTTCTCGATGCCTTTGATCCATCGCCAAATCAAAAAGACATTTCAGATCATGAAATGCATGCCATGCCTCGTCATTACGACGACAGAGAGAAGCCCCTTCATAGTAACTTCCCTTCTCATCCATTCCATTCGCCTCGGGATGCCAGATCGCGCTTTGCACGCAATTGGATTCTACCCAAACTTCTTGGACTCCTTCTGGAATTCGACAATATCGATGACCTACGTCAAAACCAAAATACGGCTCCCCTTTTACGTAGAGAGTGGCCTCGCCTTGATCTCTCCAGTTCATCCACCATTCTCCCTGACGCTTGGGGAGCAGAATTCGACACCAGCGCTGATCAAAAAGCTTCCCCCAGAAAGACCCCTCGTGGATTAATTTTCGAGGAAGTTTCATCGCTTGGCTCAATGTATGAGAACAAGAACTTCCTTTAGTCGCTTCCACCTTCAATTGTTGATGATCAAACCAAAGCGATTCTTGTAACCGAAATATTGCCGCCTGAACACGGTTGGGAATTAATTGAGGCAAAGAATGAGAGGGGAGCATGTTTTATGAATATTAATTTTAATTTTTTGAAAACTAAGCCGCGTTGTTATTAAAAATAAATGTCCAGCAATAAAGCCATTTTTAAAATAGCCCTCACTTATTTTTCAGGTTTTATGGTTTTTCTAAAACAACCTTCCCCATGAGGGTAGGGGAAAGATGAGGATGTCCTTTCAAAACAGCGGACCAATAATAAAACTGACATTGTCTATTCTTAACGGAAGGAGGTTGATTCCAATCATGACGCGCAAAATTCATTAAAAATGTCTGTGGAGTCAGAGGTCCTCCTCCATGTCTGTGATTCAGCCATGCCGCAGGAAGAAACATCTCCATTTTCCACGATCCTTGGGTGGCATTTATTTTTGAAACAATTTTAAAATCCGGGGGAAGCTGGTCATCAAATCGCCAGAGATGAGTTGCAATAAATTCCGGCGTCATCCGGTTTTCAGAAGTCAGAACCGGCTCTGCTGTAATCACATAGTTTTTCAAAAAAGTCTGTCCTGCGGGATTGGCTTGAAGTTCAAAATATTGTCGCGGAGTTCCCAAGGCATCGATAAAAATTTCGAATGTATCTTCCATGTAGAGGGGATCTTTAGGAGGAAAATTGCCGTAGATAAAACTCCGATCAATGGCGTCAAACCCAACAAAAAGTCCCTTTGGACTCCAAAGAAGAAGTATGCGTGATTTATCCTTTTTTCCTTTATCACTATCTCCAAGAAAATGGAGAACGGTCGCTTGAGCCCATTCCTTCTCATGAATCTCCCCGTCAATGATCGGCGCGTTTGTAGCGAAAGGAACTTTGGCCTCTGGAATTTTAGGGGCCGCAACAAGCTTCTGAAGAATGAAACCGACAGCGAAAATCGTCCAAATAGTTTTAAAACAGATTCTTCTTTTTTTCATAAATTTAAAAATCGAAAGCGTATAGAGGTCGGTTATTATTATTTCTTTTCCTGTTTCTAAAAAAAATACCTATTCCGAATGCTCCTATCAATAAACCCCAAGCGGAAGGTTCAGGAATTGGAGCAACGACGAGTTGAATATTGTTCGGATTGTAGACAAAAGTACTTCCTGAATACGATGCTAACCCGGACCCAATTGCAAGCGTCCCCGTATAAGCGTTAATCTGATCGAAAGTAAAAAGCGTATAAACGCCCGGAGCGATACTTCCCAAATCATTAAAGCTTACGATGTTCGAGTTAAAGGTCACATCCGTTCCGCTATTCGCAG
>JAZKBH010000239.1:22400-28762 GCA_040388725.1 Verrucomicrobiota bacterium | reverse complement strand
AGATCCTGAGCTAAAAACGACCGAATCTCCTACACTCCCTAAGTTAATTATACTTGTTCCTGTCGTTTGAGTGGCAGCAATTCCGCCGGGAGAAAAAATTCCTCCGGATGCGATCGTCAGTGTTTTTCCAGCACCTGGCGAGATCGTCCCCGTTCCACCTAAAATTCCTCCGTTCGCAACCGCGACGTCCCCTTTAATCGTTCCATTCACCAAAAGTGTTCCTGCATTGATCACGGTTCCTCCTGTGTACGTGTTCGTTCCGCTTAAAGTCGAAATTCCTGTACCCAATTTTGTGAGCATTCCATTGCCACTAATTGTGTTGGTGAAATTGAGGCTGCCCGCAGATGTTTTCACGCTGCTATCGCTCAGATCCCCGTTCAAAAGAATTGTGCCGCTATAAGTGGAATTTGAAGTACCCGTGTTCGTTGACCCGAGAAGTAGTGTTCCGCCTGTTCCCGAAGAGACGGTTATATTGTTGGCAATACTGGTTGAGCTGCCCGAGGTCACCATCGTTGCCGACCCGTTTCCAACGCTCCCCAAAGTGACTGCATTGGTGGAGCTTCCCAGCGCGCCGAAAGAGAGGGCCCCTTTTTGAATGACAACATTGCCACTGAAAGTGTTGGCCCCCCCGAGCACGATCAATCCTGAGGAGAGACTGTTACTAACATTACTAATCGTCAGATTTCCAGTGCCGGTTATGGTCGTGGATATTGTGATTGCTCCACTCGTATTGGTGGATCCCCCCGTATTACTTACAAGAAGATCATCTGCCAATGTCAATGTCCCTCCCCCCATGTTAAACCGATTCGCTGCCCCTCCATTGGGATTTGAGTTTCGGATGGTGGCAAATCCTGCTCCCGCCCCATCCTGGTTCAGTGTCACCACGTTTGTCATCGTGATGGTCCGCTGAACGTTGCCTAGACTAAAATCGATTGTTCCAAGCGTAAGGCCCACTATATCCTGTGTCGTTGTTCCTGCCGTCCCATCCGCAAAGGACGCAGTTGCACCTACCCCATTGGGTATGCCTGCACCATTCCAGCCGGGACTCGAATTACTGCTCCAATTCCCCGTGCCTCCGACCCAAGAGGTCGCCATAGCGGGGGTAAAAATAATGAAAAATAACCCTATAGAAAATAAGCCAGTTATTTTTATTCTTTGAAAATATGAATTCCGATGTCGTATCCACATAGAATATAGGATAAAGAATTTCCTCTTTTTCTCTATGGCAAAAGAGTTCTAATATTTGATATTTTCAACCATTCATCTTTCGAAAACAGGCCTATTGCAATGATTTTGCTTCCAGTACGATTTGCCCCAAATCGATCGATGTCATTTTCCCCTCAAAAGTATAGGTTTCATTCACTTGAAGAATTTTTCTGTCGAAAATCTCTTGAGAGGAATCCTCTTTTGCCGATGACTTAGATGATTTTTTCGATTTCTTATTATTGCTACTGCTCTCTTTTTTCTTGCCGATCCTTTTGTAGAGAACGAGAGCACTGTTGTTTTTTTCAAGCCTGAAGAGACCCGCTCTTTCTTCCGTGTAATCGGGATGATTGCTGAGATCATATTTAACAACAAAACAGGGTATATTGGGAGATCCCGTCGGATCCGTCAGATAGATTGTAATAATTTCTGGGTGAAGACCCTCATTGGAAATCGAAAAAATTTTAGCACTTATGGAGATCTCTTTATTGAGGTACTTTCTGCTAACGTCGTCCAAGTTTTTGGCGACTTCTTGACACAGCATATCTGCAGTAAGATCTATTGAGATCGCCGTCGATTGGGAGCTCCTTTTAGCCACTTCTTTTGTTCCGTCAGCCCACAGACTGCATGACATCCCTGCAATCAAGAATAAGCCTATTCCGCTTTGCTTCATGATCGATTTCATAAAATAAAAACTTTGCAGGGAATAAGTCTTATTCGACCAAAACAATCGTAACATTTGAATATTCATTTATGGATTCAAACTACCATCGCTTCCTCTGTTCTCCATTTCCAAAAAGCCCCAGAAATTGACTTTTTCAACCCTCTTACTTCTAAAGACCTCTTTGGTTTTATGGATGAAATTCATCCCCAGGCTAATCGAACTAAACTCACCATCCGCTTGAAGAGGACTTAAGGCGATCTCCTTGCTCGACCTCAACAACTCTAAAAAAGTATTTTCATACTTGATCGACGAATTCCATCCGAAGACGGTTGAAAATATCAAAAACTGTGTCGCTCCTGCCATAGCGAAAGGAACAAAAAGAGATAACCTTATCTAAAGAAGTTTTCATGAAAAAAGCCCTCTTCTCATTGGAAAAAATCAGTCTTAAAATAAAAACGCAAAAAAAAGCATTTACCTTGATTGAAACGATGGCGGTTCTCGGAATCATGAGTCTTTTAATAGGAATGGTCATTCCTGTATTCAATTTTGGCTGCCAAAAGAAACTCGTGAATACCGCCTATAAAACGGCTTCTTTTCTAGAGCAGGCACGAGCCTCCGCCATGGCAAACAACACTTATGTTTTTGTCGGCTTTACTCAGGTCAAGAACCACGAGGAGGGAGGAAGTCAGATTGGGATCGCGGCAATGAAGTCCAACGATGGCACTAAAAACTTTGGCCCACACAACAACAATCTGACCGTCCTCGCCAAGCCCCAAACGCTGGATGGCATCTATTTCGAAGAGAGCATCGAGCTCCCCGCCACCTCAAAAGCCAGTGACGAAAATGATGGCGTGGATCTCGGAGCCGTTGAGTCTGAAGATAACTTTGAGTTTTCTCATGAAGTTTACGAAAAGATCATCCAATTCGATCCCACGGGAGCTGCCAGCATCCAGTCTCACACTCCGACATCCCCCCAGTGGATTAAAATCGGCCTTGCCTGCATTCAGAATAAATTTAAGAAGAAAAAAAACGGAATTGCATTAGTCCTCGATGGAGTCACGGGATCTGTTAAATTGTCTTTCAATGACTAGCTTGAAATCCACTTCGGATTCCCAAAACATGCGATCACTCAAAAATAGGGGAATTAAAAGAGGGTTTTCCCTGACCGAAGTCGTTTTATCTCTTTTTGTCGTAAGCTTTTCGATCCTTTTAATTATCGGGCTGCTTCACTTAAGCGTCACCAGTGAAAAATTCACCATCGGTAAAACGGTAGCGACTGGTCTCACCTCAAGCATCTATTCCGACCTCGTCTCGGCGAGTGCTCAAGATTCTTTGACGTTGATCTATCGAATCTCCCTCGAATCCCAAGATAATACTCCACAAACCCTATTTTTTTCTGAAGATGGACAACCCACAGGAGAAATAAATAGCTCGATGACCAAGAACTCTGTTTATCGGGCGACCATCGGCCTTCCTCCCTCTGATAAAAACTTTGAACTCGCTCCAACCACGGTTCGAATCCTTATCACGTGGCCCGCGCAAACAGATCCCAATCCTTCCGAGTGGCCCACTCACGACTCCGGACGAGTCGAGGTCCTCACCACTCTGGATCGAACTCTCTTTTAACTAAAGCCTTCATGAAACTCGGCGCTCGATTTTTTCAAAATCATACGGCCATTACTGATAACCCCCGTGATTGTCGTATTTCACGATCACCGCGTTTTTATCAAAATTCACGTCGCTGTTTCACGCTAACGGAACTCATGATTGCCATGGCCATTCTTTTCATCATGGTCATCCTCATTAGCCGCATCCTGACAGGAGGCTCCATCCTCATTTCCAACAGCAAGAAACATTTGGGGGTCGATGCCAAAGCCCGAGAGATTTTCACACGATTTGAATATGATATTAAAAAAATGCCTGTTCGAATGGATCTGGATGTCGCGATTTCTGATAAAAACAATGCGATTTTTTTTGTGAGCGAGTCCTCAGGATTTTTCAGGGGAAAATCCTCGAAACAGAGCACGGCAACCCTCGTCGGCTATCGTCTCAATAAAGACTTGGAATTGGAACGGCTTGGAAAATCACTTTCGTGGGATCAAATTCCATTTCTGACCTACAAAGAGTTGACCCCAAGTACCAATTCAACTCCCATCATTCAAAGTACTTTTTTCGGGATTTGGGGAAATGCAATCGGCACACCCCCCGAGTATAATAATGGAAAAGACTCCGATTATCACATTCTAGCAGAGGGAGTTTTAAAATTTTTCATCTACTTCAAACTCAAGGATGGAAGTTTCACCACCTCTCTGGAATCTCATCCTCCTCAATCCATCCTCAATGACGTCACCACCATCATCATTACCACAGCGCTTTTAGATGATGAATCTCTCCGACATGTGAAACATCCCAGCGTCCTTTCCTCCTTATTGACCCCACCTCCTTTCGGCAAGCTCGACGTCAATTCACTCCCTGCGAAAACATGGCAGGAGTCCATCGACCATCCTGTTCGATTGATGGGGGCCATCCCCCCCGAAATACTCTCCAGAATCCGGATCTATCAACGATCCTTTACATTGAACAAATCATGAACCCCAAACGTCGGCCCTTCTTCCTACTCCCGATTCGGACGCTTTACGTTTGCCGCTCATCGGCGAATCAAGGGGCAGCTCTCGTGATCGTTTTAACTTTTTTAATGCTTTTGACAGGAATGGTCGTCGCTTATTTTTCCTTTGTCTCCTTGCAAGGTCAAATTTCAAATACGAGCACAAAGCGAAGTCTCGCCAGCATCTTTGCTGAAGGAGCTCTAAAGACCACCATCACGGATCTGAAAAATGAGATTACCGATTCCTCCCGCTCTAGCATCTCGTATTGCGGAACAAACAGAGTTTTTTATCCTTCGAGTCCCGATTATCTTCTCCCTTCTCGGGTCGGAACATCGACCAATCTTCCCAACTTGGTGAAACGAAGCGCTTACGAGATTGCTTTTTATAAAGCCGCTGCCGGGCAAATCGGGGAAGATGGTCCGAATCGAGCCTCCATGGTTTCCACCACCCAGAAATCAAAAAATGGCCGGTTTTGGTCAGCCTCCCGATGGAACATTCCTCTTTTGCTTCCCAAGCAAAATACCAACGACACCGTGAATCTTACTCCAATCCATGATTTTATCCCCCCTGACTGGATTTTGGTGGCCCGAGACGGATCAAATCCTCAGGAGTGGAGTGACTCGATGAGATGGAGTACCACTCATCCCAAGACCGTTCTGGGACGCTATGCTTACACCATCTATGACGAAGGGGGAATTCTGGATGCCAACGTCGCGGGTTATCCGACATCAACTTCCACTAATAATGCGATGGATAAAGGAGGACTCGCATTTGCAGATCTGAGCGTCATCCCGGGGATGAGCCCCAATGCTATCAATGCCCTTGTCGGTTGGCGCAATTATGCAACGACACATCCCAACGGCAACTTCCCCTCCTATAAATTTGAACCGGAATCTCTGACCAACTATTTCGATCTCGTCCGGAACGTCACTTCAGGGTTTCTTAGAACTTCTAATACGAATCTTTATCAAAAACAAACAGACAGGATGTTCACCAGCCGCCAACAGCTCATCAAATTTTTGACCGAAGGGGTCGCGAATGGGGAGGACGAAAAAGCCGCCTTACAAAATGCTTTACAATACTTAGGCACCTTCACCCGCGATATCGAGCAACCATCCTTCCGACCGGATCCCAATCGTCCCAAAAATACCACACATAAACTCTTGGGGCCTTCACCTGGATCCAATACACCGCCTGGAACCGGGGGAAATGATACTTACGATCCCTTAGGCAAAAAACAGGATCTGATTAATCCCTGGTTTTTAACCGCCACGCACCCGGATGGAACTCCAGTCGTAAAACGTCGGTTCCCGTTAAGTCGTCTCAAACTCGTCGCCACTGAAACAGCTGAAAGCACAGATCCTCAAAAAGTTTATGATTACTTTGGTTTGACTTGGAATAAAACCAATCACCGATGGTCTTATAATCATGGTTCGAATAAAATTTTAATGCTATCTGAAATTCCTTCCAATCGAGAACCTGATTTTTTTGAACTCTTAAAGGCCGCCATCCATTGTGACTCTCTTGGAAAACAATTTGGGGCAACAGGATCATCCAAATCCATTCATATATTTGGAGTAGGCACTTCATCTGCACCGGGCGTCGACGGCGTAATCGATTTTCAGATTATTCAAATCGGAGCCAATATCATCGATCAATATGATGAAGACAGCTATCCCACCGCGATCGATATTTATGATGCCGCGAATATCGTACTCGGAAAAAAACGCGTTTTCTATGGCGTTGAAAACTTGCCTTACATCGCAGGATGGATGCAGTCCTGGTATCGAATGTATCATCTCAATGCTGCGGATATTCAAGCCGCGAAGCAGCCCCCGTCTGCCTCGGCTCCTTTCGCCGGAAATTATTACCCATACGAAAGTTGGGTT
>JAZKBH010000239.1:13255-22366 GCA_040388725.1 Verrucomicrobiota bacterium | reverse complement strand
CCTCACACCTATGATTCTTCGTTAAATACATCCAAAGTCCCCGTCAATTTCCGAGTTTCCCCGGGCATGAGAGATACAGGAGCACCGATCACGATCTATCCTCAAACCCGTCCCGCCTGGTGGACGGTGAATTGGGTTTCTATTTATCCAGCGAATCCAATAAACACAACGCTCACTTGGGCAGAATCCACTCTTGATCCCACCGTCAGCGCCATTACTTTTAATGCCACCCCGAATACCAGTCCTCAGGTCGACGCTTCTTTTCAAGAGCCCTATAAACTCCTTTATCATTCCCCTGCGGGATCCAATGCCGATACCATGGATCCTGACGGTAAAATTTCTCTGGATACCTATGGCTCCATTATTGATTCGAAGATGGCAACCTATGACGCCCCCGTGGATGGAAAAACAGTCATCGGTTTTTTTGGAGGAAAATGTTGGTCAGGTCCCTATCAATCCTTAGTGACATCTCCTCCAAGTAATCCGGGCCCCTTACACTCCAATTGTCTCTCGGCGGGAATCAGCTCTACCGATGATGTTCAGCTATCCCTCCAATATAAAAGTCCGTCGGGCCAATGGCTCACCTATGATCTCATTTCTGAAACGTATTGCTCAAGTTCTTCGGAAAGTCTTCTTTCTACCATTGATCATGGGGAGTCGACTCCTACCAATACAAGAGCCTACCTCACCTCATGGCGAGCGGATCCCCGAACAGACCGCTGGGGAGCATTCATTGTCAAAACTTTCCCCACAGCGGCAGCCCCCTCTGGCTACGCAACACCTCCGGCGACTGACATTTTCGCAGGGACTGTTTATCCTTTTATCCAAGGCTCGACTCTAAGTCCGAATTCAGGAATCAACCAAGGATTTATCTATAAACTCACCGGGGGAGGAACTCTTGCAGAAGGTTGGTCAGGCTCCGGAACAATTGTTGGCATAAGCGATCTCTCCGTGAATATAAACACCGGAACAACAGCTGGAGCAACGGCCTATATTCCCGGAGGCAAGCATTACTATGATGACCCTGACCATGTCTTAAGACGAGCCAGTGGCGCTTACTTTAAACAAAAGAGCAATTTCGGACTTCCTTTCTATACAGCCAATTACAATAGCCGACCAAAAATATTAAATAGACCCTTTCGTTCTATCGTCGAATTGGGTTACGTCTTTAGAGGGCAAGCATGGAAAGATTTAGACTTCGTTTTTCCGGAAAGTGGAGATTCGGCTCTATTGGATATATTTTGCCTGAACGAACTCGACAACGCTCCCGAGCATGTTATCGCTGCCGGAAAAATAAACTTAAACACGTTGCAGGAAAAACCTTTGGAAGCCTTAATTCGAGGCAGTTCAAAGGCAGAGGGGGGGATTCTATCCAACGAAGAATCCGAAAAAATTGCTCAAGCTCTTTGTCATTGGACCTCTGATGACCCTTCCTCTTCTACCAATAAATACAATGGAATTTTCTATGCTGGCCCTTTGTTGAATCGAAGCGAGTTAGTCGGAAAGTTTGTTGCCAAAACCACCTACATCTCTCCCAATACCTCCAATGGCCCCCGCATCGGATATCTCGGCAGCTTGTCGTATTTTGGTTTTTCTTCGATTTTAAACTCCATTACCGCAAAAGGAGTTTTTTCCAACGACGAAGATGCGTGTATCAAAAGACGTCGTGAATGCGCATTGAGGGCGTTGCTTGACGCGGGCAACACCAGAACCTGGAATCTGATGATCGATCTGGTCGGGCAGGTTGGACATTATTCGAGCGAGGCTAATTCTTTAAGTGAATTTGAAAGTGAGGGAGAAATTCGTATTTGGGCCCATCTCGCAATCGATCGTTTTACCGGTAAAATAGTCGATCAATCCATAGAATATGTCAATGACCAGTAGATTTATGAACCTCAAAAAACTAATATTTGTCACTCTCATAATAACGTCTGCTGCATTTTTAGAATGCGCCGAAAAAGAGATGAAACCACAAGTGCCTTTTTTAAAAAGAATCCCGGATCTTTCTTCTTGGACCATCAAGTTTGACTATGAAAAAGAGGATAAACCCAGCTCCGCGCCCATTTCACATTATCAAAACATGGACAGACTGACCTCCATCACTGTTTCCAAATCAGGAAAAAACATTCAAGAAATAATATCGTGGCAATCCGGAATCATGGAAGAAATGTGGATTTTTAATGGGCTTCGTTTGAAGTGGTCTTCAAAAAAGAATCTCATCAGCATCATCCCTACTCCATCAGAACCTGATTTCGCGAGTCCCTATCCTGACTATCTCAAAACCGATTTTCCTGAATTGGATTGGATCTCTCTCGAAAACTTCAAGAGAACCGAAACATACGAAGGAGAAAAATGTTTTCTTTTCGAAGAAAAGTCGAAACTTCTTTATATCTCCCGTAAGGAGAGCTTACCGTTTTTTGCAAAAGAGGGGACAAAATGTTCGAAATATACTTACAACGGATCACTTTCGGAACCCTTGCAGCCCTCAGAAAAATTTATCGATTTTATTAAAAAATATCATTTAGACCAATAAACTTTGAATGATTGAAAAAGCCCCCAATTGACATTTTGAACCATTCTTGTAGGGATACCGGATGTTCTTGCTCTATCGGAATCTGGGGGATCGGCGACTGGGATTACATCCAATCGCTCCCCATCCACGAAAAGCATGGGAGTTTGAATTTATCATCAGCGGAAATTGTTCTCTTCTTCTTAGAAAAAACGACAAAACAATCGAGAAACGTCTTCAAGGTCCCGTTCTTTGTTTAACGGGCCCCAACTGTGTGCATGGATGGGGAGGCAAACCGACAGATGCCTGCAAAGTCATTGTATTTCATTTCGACGAAGTTCCATTCGCCATTCGTTCCGCCATTCCCTCCGACTCACACAAACTCATCCACTTTTCTCCCAATAAAATTAAGTTTCTAAAAAACTTATACGACCGATGCACAGAAGCCCGAAAAAAAATTGGAACGACTCCTCCCGAAGCTAAAAAACAGGCCGGTGTTTTCCAGCCTTTAGTTTATAATATCATCGGAACCGAACTTTCCCTCTTTGCTCTGAAGCATTTTCTCCAAGAAGATCTCAAGCCAACCGCGAATATTCATCAAATCAAAGTAGATGAAGCTCTCTCCTGGTATGAGGCGAACCTGGCGCATACCCCCAGCGTACAAGATGTCGCTCGTGCCATTCATATTTCCGCAACTCACCTTCGACGCCTTTTTGTGAAAATTTTAAATCAATCGCCACAGCATGCATTTACGGATATTCAATTTAACCGCGTGATCTGGTTACTGCGTGATCTCTCTCTTTCTATCGATCAAGTGGCTGAAAATTCCGGATTCGGAAGTGGCAGTGCTTTTTCTCGGGCATTTAAATCCCGTTATGGGACTCCGCCAGGAAGCTATCGTCAAAAACTAGTTTCTTCGAAAAAATAATCGCAATTTTTCGGGGGGGCGAATTTTCGGAAATTTACTCTATTTTTCCATCGATTCCGGGAAATGTATTTTGAGGCAGTTTCTTGAAAATCCTAAACGAGGCCAGATCAAGTTCTTGTTTAAATTCTGTCGTCGCCAGATTAATCGCAATTTTTTTATTGGAGGAGGGCTTCGCAACCTCAGGAGCCGCTAATTTAAAACAATCCACAACAGCCACGATCGAAGTGTCGGACGCCATCGGTCCTGATCCTGGATGGACATAGAGACTGATTGTGTTCATTCCATCCGGATTGGACTGAAACCAAACCCCTACGTGATAGAGGACTCCGGGTTCAATTTTTTCGGAATGAATGTTCCTGCTCGAAAGCCTATTTCGATCTGCTCCTTCATCCCCCCCACTATCGATAGCCTTACTTTCCTCAGGACCTCCGCCTGAGAAGATGCGAAAAGAGAATGAACTCGTGAACGGTGAAACTCCTAAATGCAGACTTAATTGAGCGCATCTTGCTGAAAGATACATTCGCAAATAATCATCCTGAACAAAAAACGCCCGAAAGAAAAAATCAAAACCTCCATCCAGAAAAACCTGACCTTCTTTAGTTTCCGCAATTTGAGAGAGAGCGCTTTCAGCCCCATTCGGAATAACTCCAACCCCCAGATCTTTGGCGGCGGCCTTTCCCTCTAATATCAATTTTAAAAATGGGGAGGGAGCCACTTGAGGATCATTCAGAAACTGGATTTTTCCCCCGGTTTCAGACGAAGTAGGCTGAGGAGGGATCGTCATATGTAAAATCAACTTTCCTCCTGTTCCGGAAGAAAGATTAGTGATGCCTTTAATGATATCCTTTGTTAAAGGAGCAGGCCCTTCCGATCTATCACGGAAGATCTGACTCGGATCATCAAAAACTAAATTCAACAACGTGTCATTACTGAGAGTCGCGCCAGGCGAAGCGCTGGGCGTTGACGTTTCCGCCGAATGAGAAAATGTCATGAGGTTCAACGATAAAAATACAACAAGAAATCGTCGGCCTGTATTCCAAAAATAAATTCCCGCTCGAGATGACATCATCATAAAGCCTAACCTTTTTGAAAACGTCCTCAAGAGCGTAAACGATCCTCTGATTGATCTTTTCGATCTTTTTACATTCTTTTACTTTCCCAAAGAAAGAGCCAACAATCCGATCTCCTGTTGTTTTAATCTACAAAAATAATACAAATGATCGAAAATATCAAAATGAGGATCGTTATATTCATTTTATAAAATAAAAATCCGGTATAAAATTTACTATGGTTGATTGTTTTTTAGTTTCTCCTCGATTCTCTCGTTCTCAATTGATTCTTACCGAAAGATATTCGTGTCTTTTCTTAAAAAGAATTTTCTTCATTTTTCTTTTTTTATTTTCATCTCTTTCCACGATCTTCGCTGAGGTCAAAATGCCTCGCCTTTTTTCAGATCATCTCGTCCTTCAGGCCTACAAACCGATTCCGATCTGGGGAACGGCCAATTCAAATCAAAAAATTACGGTTACCCTGGCAAATCAATCGAAGGTCGCGGAAGTCGGCTCCGATGGGAAGTGGACTGTTACACTAGATCCACTTCCTTCAGCCGAAAATCTTACTCTGCAAGTTCAGGGTGAAAATAGTATGACCATCACGGATGTCATGATAGGCGAAGTCTGGGTCTGTTCGGGTCAGTCGAATATGGCCCTTCCTGTCTCCAAGGCTAAGGATTTTGATAAAGAACAGCCCGCGGCAAACTGGCCTAAAATCCGAATGTTTACGGACAAATGGATCGTCTGTAGTCCGGAAACTGTTAAAGACTTTTCAGCCGTTGGCTATTTTTTTGCTCGAGAAATTCATCAAAAGTTAGGATCCCCCGTCGGTTTAATCTTCCGTGCCTCTGGAGGAACTTTGATTGAACTATGGACCGATGCCAAAGTTCAAAAAAATGCTCCCGAATTGAGTCCGTTATTTAAGACTACTTCTAATTCCAAACTCAGCCCCGAAGATATCGCTCAGGCAGAAGTGGATCGCCAACAAGCTTTGGAAGTTGAAGGGAAAAATGCAGCGAGCGCCACAAAAAAAATGTCGGGATATTTATTTGAAAGTCGAATTACACCCTTGATCCCTTTTGCAATACAAGGAGTGCTCTGGTATCAAGGAGAAGCAAATTCTTATACTTCAAAAGCTTATTTGTATGGGGCTCAACTTTCAGTCATGATAAACGATTGGAGAACGCGATGGGGAAATAATTTTTGGTTTATCTCAGTCCAGCTTCCTGAGTTAGGAAAAGAGCAGAGTGCTCCGGTTGAAGAATCAGGTCGGGCGTGGGTCCGAGAGGGGGTTTTTCAAAGCCTCAAACTTCCTCATACCGGTATGGCTGTCACCTTGGGGACAGGAGAAGCCGGAAATAACCATCCCAAAAACAAACAAGACGTTGGGCGACGCCTCGCGCTTTGGGCGCTCTCTCAAATATACAATAAAACCGAAGAACCTGCATCTGGACCTCTTTTTGCCGAACAAAAAATCGAAGGGAAAAAGATGATCGTCACCTTTAATTATGCCTCTGGTGGATTAAGCTCAAAAGGAGGAGAACTGAAGGGGTTTGCAATTGCCGGAAAAGATGGACAATGGCGTTGGGCCAACGCGACGATTGAAGGAAACACCGTGATCCTTTCTCACCCTGAACTCAATGAACCTGTTGCTGTTCGTTATGCATGGGCGGGAAACCCCAATAGCAGCAACCTCGTGAACGGAGCAGGGCTTCCCGCATCTCCATTTCGTACGGACAATGAAACCACTTTTTCTGCGGTATCCCCTTAAAACAACTCAACCTCCTCTTTTACCTTTATGAAAATTAAAGACTGCTTTAAAGGCGCCTTTCTGACGACCATCGTCTTTTTAAGCGTGTTCGGCTCGAAGACAATTTTTGCGGAGATTTTACCTCCTTTTTCAAATGAGGCGAATCCCATCGCGAAGCCTCCAAAAGGGATTGTGGTGGAACCGATACCCGTGGATTGTATGGGCAAAGAGAAAACGGTCCTTTGGTCTATTGACGGTTTTTCTGGAGGA
The DNA here is from genome assembly GCA_040388725.1 of Verrucomicrobiota bacterium. GTDB lineage: Bacteria > Verrucomicrobiota > Verrucomicrobiia > Methylacidiphilales > CAMAQI01 > CAMAQI01. The sequence goes on along the minus strand of JAZKBH010000239.1, from coordinate 15,857 downwards.
AGTTCTGAGGGATTATTTGCATTGGAGGATCAAAATGGAAAAGGAGTTTTAAAAGTCGTTCCCGCATTATTCAAAGCTTCGAGTACGACATTAAAAATGAATTTACCCGGGGGTGCCGCGATGAACGGAGCGGTTTGGAATAAAAATAAAGCGAACTACATCTCTTTTAACTATAAATGCAACAAATCTGTTCTGCTCTCCTTCCACACGTTGGAGAAAGGAAAAATTGCAGGATCTTATTCTTTCAACGCAGGCTCATCCGAATGGCAGCAAGCCATTGTTTCGATCAGTGATTTAAATATTAAGAACTTGGGCAAGGTTTCCGGTTTTGCCTTTCAAGTCCTGCCTCCTGAAGAGGGAGATCAAATCGACAAGGAGGCGATTGTTTATATTTCCGATTTTAATGTGGGAGGGATTCCTTACACCGATGATGGATGGAACTCGAGTCGTTTTACAATTAGTTTAGATGGCCGTTGGTACTTTTCGCCTGATTCCACCAATGAGGGGTTAAAAAATAAGTGGAACACCGAAAGCTTTGATCATAGCGCGTGGCAAGTCCTTCGTTCGAATTTAAGTTGGAGTGAGCAAGGAGTTAAACATCATGGATTCGGTTGGTATCGTCAGAAAATCATGATACCTAAAGAATTCGCTGATCAGCCTTTAACGATTAATCTTAATTCTTGGAAAACGATGGACGATGCTTGGTTCAATGGACAGCATATCGGAGGCATTCGCGGAGATTATCAGTATCAAAATTTAGTGAATCGCTCTTATGTGGTTCCTCCATCCGCTATTAAATACGGAGAGCTGAATACGATCGTGATTCGAGTTTGGGGAGGAGATGATCTCTATTTTGGTGATGGCAGCGGCCTGATTAAAGGAGGCGTTTATACCGCCGAATTTAATCCCTTTTATACGAAAGTGCGCGATTTAGGAGGCGAACCGATGCATTGGATGCTGTATGACTTCAGTGATGCTCAGCATGGTAAGCCATTTGACCTGATATTTACTTTACCAGCACTTGTGGGAACTGAACCGGGATCACAATTGAAGTATCGTTTAACTGATTTTTCAGGAAAGACGATGATGAATGGGAAAGTCCCTCTTCCGGCGGCCACAGGCTCTCTCATTGAAGTTCCTATTCACGTGGACAAAGAAACAGCACAAACCATTTATTTGAGGGGACGATTTCGGCTGAATTTTTTTGTGGGAGATGTCACAGGGAAACCCGTTTATACCGGCGTGCGAACGCTGGATCATCTTTCATTTAAGAAAAGGGACGAATTATCATTGCCCGCATTAAACGATCAGTCGGATGAAACGCCTTACGGGAAATTGAAGTTGGTCGACGAAGTCGATTGCTCAAAATCCATAGACGAGGAAGAACATCCTTATCTGCAAAGTGGCTTAGACGGTCCCTCTCGCTCTACACCCGGAACTCAAGTTCAAGTCAACATTCATGAAATTTTTGGGAAAAAAGCTCGAGAAAGTGACTATGGATGGTTCGCCTATCGGATCGGGAGAGGTAAACTCAAGCCTCACACCGATTATTTGGTTCGCGTTGAATATGCCGAGGACAAACCGAGATATGGAGGAATAGAATTGCAGAGTGGGCAAAACTATACCGACAATGGATGGAAGAATGGAATTTCATCGGACGATGTTTATGATAATTGGCCGCTCAGCCATTCGTGGCAATGGTTCGATACGATTTTTCCACTCGATGATGAAACGGTCGGAACCAACGGAATAAGCGATGCGTCGAGTGAAAATGGTTTTTGGATCTATATCATTAACAAGGTAAAACCTAATAGTTACAACTGCATGTACTCCGGCGGACCGGCGATTTCACAAATCAAGCTTTACGAAATCGACGTCAATGCAAATTCTCCCCTTATTCAAAAACCAAAAGATCTTCCTCAACGGGTAATGACTTTTGACTGGGAGCGAGGTCCCGATTACGACCCTGAGGATTATGTGCGTTATGCGAAATTGATGGGATATTCCACGATTTCTCCTCTTGCAATGACCGCGTGGACCGATCTCTCCTTTTTAGAGCCATTAAATGGCTATAACACTCTGAATACAGATGAAAAAGGTTATATGGTAAAAAAAGTTTATGATCCTCTCAAAGGAAAGACCGTAGCGGAAATTCCAGTCCCCGGAAAACCCTCTTCCCATCTCCGTTACCTGGAAGCCACAAAAAAGTATGGCCTCAATTATATGCCTCGTTGTGAATGGGGGGGGTCTAAAGACCTTCCCAGGGAGGCTTGGGCAATAGGAGCCGATGGTGATATCCTAAAACCGAGCCGCTATGCGGCATGGTGTTGCAATCTGTTAAATCCGTTAACACGGGACGATTTTCAAAAGTTAATGGATCATGCGATAAAACCTTATGTCAAAGATCACCCTCAACTGACGGGCATTCTATGGCGTATTCGTTCGGATAGAGTTCCCATCAGTTACGGCCCGGAAGACATCAAGTTGTTCTCAAAAGAAACAGGCATTCCAATACCACCCGGAGGAGCCGGTCAATGGTCCGCTTGGGCCGCCAGTGAGATGAGAGTAAAATATGACGATTGGTGGCATCAGAAACGTGCTG
>JAZKBH010000239.1:10319-13245 GCA_040388725.1 Verrucomicrobiota bacterium | reverse complement strand
TTTCATAAAAAATTAGTGGATTTATTAAGATCGTATCGCTCCGATCTGACGATTTGTTACTACAATTGGGATGAAGATAAATACGGTCTCATTGAGAATAATTTGTCGAGCTGGTCCTTTTTAGGTCAAGCTGCCAAGGAGGGGAAAGAGGCTTACATAAGAGATCGAACTCTTAGAAAAACATTTACAGCACAAGATTATTTAGACGTTTTTCGCACGGGAAACTTTGGAAAACCGAGTCACGGCGTTAACCGAGCAGATTACGGAATTCGACCTGGTCTTTATAAGGAGATCAAAGGAATTCAGCTTTTTTGTCCCATGAACTACTTGTGCTATGCCGCTATGCCAGAATATATAAATTACTTTCAGGATGCGGAAGGGGCCGCCATGAGTAACGTTATCAGTTATGACGAAGTTGCTCGAAAAGGAGTAAATCCCAAGTATGAAACCACTCAATACGTGCCCGCGGGATCGGCGTTTAGTATGGCGCTTGAGCTCTTGTCTTATTTTCACGGAGATGCACGCACTCTCACCTTTACCTCCTATACATATGGCAGAGGATTTGCAGATGCCCATCGCCGTTTTGCTCAAGCATTTTTAGCGCTCCCCGCCATTTCGGGGGATGTGATTGATCAGGGAGATGCCGATCTAAAAGTTCGTACTTATACGGCAGACCACAAAACCACCTACATCGGAGTTGCGTATAAAGGATATCAAAGCAAAAAGCTTTTAGTGAAAGTCCCCGTGAAATCCTCAAGTAAGATAAAGGATTTAGTAACGAACCAAGAGGTTCCATTCAAAATGGAAAACAATACGGCCATATTTGAAATCAATTCAGATCCGATGCAGCTTAATTCCTATTTAATTCAATAGATATTGTTTTGAGGAGTTTAGGGGAGCTTCTATAAGACCATCCTTCGATCAAAAATAGACTTTATCTTGTGATTTCCACGGGAGGGAGAGTCCCGCATGTGCGCATAGACGCTAACTTAAGGAGTATATTTCATGAATGGGAGGGACGAGCTCCGCGAGTCCAGCGTGTGGGATCATCCCTAAATGATTCGCTTTCTATAAAACCTCGCCGATTCTGGCACATCTCCCCCTTCCTCTCGCCGCGATCTCTTCGGAAATGCCAACATCCTCTCAAATGAAATGCTCATTTTATCATCACAATATCGTCCAAAACGTTGGACTCGCGGAGCTCGCCCCGCTTATAAACACAATACGTCTTAAGTTGACGCGATGCGCTTATACGGGATCATCTCTCCCATCTTCAAATACAAAAGTCCACTTTAACTCAGATCTTGGATCCCTTCATCTGTTGCACCCTATCGTCACCACACTTGGACATAAAACGGATTATCTTCTCAAAAAAAGCCCCAACTCTCTTTATCGCAAGCAATTCCAACAGAATACTCCCTCGGAAAATCCAAATTAATTAACGATCCGTGCATTGGAAAAAGCGACCTCACCCTCTGTATCGCGCGTGGTTTTGCTTTTTTCAACACCAAGCCATATTTTGGTGATCGGAAAATGAATGACTCCATCTTTTGGGCCTCCCCAAAATCCCTTTGAACGTATTTCGGTCAGATCAATTTTAATCGTTTGCCATCCTTCCGTCATATCATAATCTATGCTATATTGATGAGTCTGGTTGCTTGAGTCTTCTATTCGAATCATCACCTTCAAAGAACGATCTGCTTTTACATCAAGCCAAAATCCCTTGGATCCTTCCGTAATCTCCATCTTCAATCCTGCCACGACATAGATCCCTCCCCCGGCGAAGTCATAATTGACGAACAAGGCGTTTTTACCATCCTCCGTCGTCCCTAAACGCCGATTCCCCTTCGCTCCGGGAAATTCATAACCTGGATAAAACGCCCATTTTTCGCCTGCAAAGATATCGAGGCCACGTTCTTCGGCATTCAGAGAGAAATTCCCTTCCAGAAAGACGCAAAACATAAAAATGAAAAGAGGGAGTGGATTGATAATTTTTTTCATAGAATGATCTATACTTTCTATAAATTACAATCGACCTCAAAGACGGTCTATTTACAAAACGCCCCAATTTTTGATATTTTCAGCCATTCAATAGAATTTGAATGCATCCATCTGAATCTAAATTTAGTCGAAAATGTCAATTTGTGGGTCGTTTCCGCTATAGAAAATGAGGAGAACGGAGGCATCTATAGGAAGATATGAGTACTCAAGCCCGCCCTCTCAAAAAGCGATCTTCCTCTCCCCTGAATCCTCGTAGGCGTTATGCGATTGTCGGAACGGGGGGAAGATCCTGGATGTTCATTCACGCCCTCTCCTCAACCTACCGAAAAACTTGTGAAATGGTCGCTTTTTGTGATGTCAATCAAGGGAGAATGGACTTCTACAATCGGGAGATCGGAGAAAAATTCGGCTATGAACCCGTGAGAACCTATCCTTCAAAACATTTTGATCGCATGATCCGTGAAACAAAGCCGGATACCGTGATTGTCAGCTCCATTGATCGAACCCATTCCCATTATATTGTACGGGCGATGGAACTGGGATGCGACGTGATCACAGAAAAACCGCTGACCATCGACATCGAAAAATCTCTGGAGATTCTGGAAGCGGCGAATCGCACCGGCCGTAAATTGACGGTCACCTTTAATTATCGTTACGCCCCCATTCGAAGTAAAGTGAAGGAGTTAATCGCTCAAGGATCCATTGGCGAGGTCAAATCGATCCATTTTGAATGGTTGCTCGACACAAATCATGGCGCGGATTATTTCCGCCGATGGCATCGTAATAAAAAGAATTCGGGTGGACTTATGGTTCATAAATCCACCCACCATTTTGATCTGGTGAATTGGTGGCTCGATTCAACGCCTGAGATTGTTTTTGGTTTTGGAAAGTTGGGGTTTTATGGCAAACAAAATGCGTTGATTCG
>JAZKBH010000239.1:0-10309 GCA_040388725.1 Verrucomicrobiota bacterium | reverse complement strand
TTCGGGGAGTCCAAACATTTTACGAGCGAGGTACGGGGTTTTCGCTAGCTCATCAAGATCCCTTTGCACTGGATTTGAGTAAATCCGAAAATCTGAAGGCTCTTTATCTCGATGTAGAACATGAGGATGGTTATAAAAGAGATCTGAGCGTGTTTAGTGGTGGGATCACGATCGAGGACACCATGAATGTCCTCGTGAAATACAAATCAGGCGCCCAAATGACCTACAGTCTTCATGCCTATGCGCCCTGGGAAGGTTACCGTATCGCTTTTAATGGGACCCAAGGTCGCATTGAAGTGAACCATCAAGAAGCTTCTTATATCAATGCGGGCAATGGATCGTTGACGGAGGGAGTTTCCAGTTCGGAACAGATTCTCCTGATGCCTCTTTTTAAAAAGCCCAAAGTCATCAAAGTTCCCCATGGAAAAGGAGGTCATGGCGGCGGCGATCCGCTCATGTTGGAGGATATTTTTGGAAACCCAAAAAAATCAGATCCATTGAACCGAGCGGCAAACCATCTCGATGGAGTTCGTTCAATCCTGACTGGAATTGCCGCCAACCAATCCTTTGATTCCGGCCTGCCGGTCCGAGTGAATGATCTCCTTTGTCTGGAAGATTGGATGTCAAACACGAAGAGAAAGAAAAGCCCTCACGTCAGCAGCAGTTTTCATTCGAATCAAAAAGGTCGTGTGAAATTGACGCGTACCTCCAGTCATTAAACTGCCTCACCGTTTTTTATCTTTAATAAAGGTTGTATGACCATGAATCAGGAAGAACTCGATCTCTTGGGTGTTCAAGTCGCGGAAGCGAGCAAATGGATTCCCGCCATCTGTCAGGAAATGCAAAAGATGGTTGTGGGGCAACAGTATCTGGTCGAACGCTTACTTCTCGGACTTCTTTCGAATGGGCACGTTTTATTGGAAGGTGTTCCGGGACTGGCAAAGACCACGACGATCAAAGCGCTTTCTTCCTGCATCCAGGCCGATTTCAAGCGCATTCAATTTACCCCCGATCTTCTTCCTTCAGACATTGTGGGGACTCTGATCTACAATCCTCGCGACCATGTTTATTCAACTAAAAAGGGGCCTATTTTTGCTAATTTGGTATTGGCGGATGAGATCAATCGCTCACCTGCCAAAGTCCAAAGCGCTCTGCTTGAAGCAATGCAGGAACATCAGGTTACGATCGGCGATACAACACACCCACTTCCTGATCCTTTTCTCGTTTTAGCAACACAGAATCCTCTCGATCAGGAGGGGACCTACGCCTTGCCGGAAGCTCAGGTGGATCGCTTCATGATCAAGGTGGTCGTGGATCACGGAACAGAGGCCGAGGAGAAGGAAATCCTCAATCTCATGGCTTTTTCCTCTACCCGTATCAAGTTGGAACCGATCATCACGTCTGAAACAATTCTGCAATTGCGAGGATTGGTGGACCGGATTTATGTCGAGGAACAAATCAAGGATTATATCATCCAGCTTGTTTATGCCACGCGTCGCCCGAAGACGATTGACCCAAAAATGGAGGGATTGATCCGCTACGGAGTTTCTCCACGGGCGACGATTTACCTCACTATTGCCGCACGGGCCCATGCTTTCATGCAGGGTCGGGCCTACGTGACTCCTTTGGATGTCCGGGCCGTCGCTCTCGACATCATGCGTCACCGCATCCTGCTCACTTACGAAGCGGAGGCGGAGGAAGTCAGCACGACCCAGATTGTGAATTGGATCTTGGATCGTGTTCCGGTTCCTTAATTCAACCCCTTTATGATCCCCCGGGAATATCTTAAAAAGATCCGGCAGATCGAAATCCGTACCAACAAACTGGCACAGGATCTTCTTGCTGGGATGTATCATTCCATTTTCAAAGGAAGAGGAATGGATTTTGAGGAAGTGCGGGAATATCAGGCAGGAGATGATGTCCGGAACATCGATTGGAACGTGACGGCACGGACAGGAGCACCGCACATCAAAAAACATCGTGAAGAACGCGAATTGACAGTGATGATTCTCGTGGATGTCAGTGCCTCGGATCGACTCGGTTCAGGCGAACAATCGAAGAAAGAACTGGCGGCGGAGATTGCTTCGGTCTTCGCTTTCAGCGCTAACCGAGCAGGTGACAAGGCAGGACTATTGCTTTACTCGGATAAAGTCGAATCCTACATTCCACCACGAAAAGGGAGATCGCATATTTTTCGGCTCATTCGAGAAATCCTCTATTATCAACCCTCTGGCAAGGGGACTTCGCTAAAAGCGGCCCTTGATCATTTCAATCTCGTTGTCACGCGTTCCTCCGTTGTTTTCATCATCTCCGATTTTATCGATCACGGTTATGAGCGTGCTTTGCGGGTGACGAACCAAAAACATGACACCATCGCCGTCTCGGTTTTTGATCGTCGTGAACTGGAGTTGCCCGATGTCGGACGCATCCTAGTAGAGGATTCGGAAACCGGTGAAGTCGTCGAGGTGAATACGGGGGACAAAAAACTACGTGAACGTTTTTCTTCCGAAGCATCCGCCTCTCGTGCTCGATGCCGGAAGTGGTTGCAAAAGTCGGGTCTCGATTTGATCGAATTGGAAACAGGAAAATCCTATCAAAGGGAGTTGAAAAAATTCTTTGAAATGCGCATCCGGAGAGCGGCTAAATGAAAGAGGATGTTCCCGATATCATGGAGAATTTTCAATGGCTTCAGAATTTCAATGATGCCGGAAATCGAGTCGTCTGGACGAGTATTTTTGGGGGAATGCTTCTGCTTTCAGGAATTGCCTGGTTGCTGATTCGGAAAAAGAAATTGAAAGACCTCATTTTTATTCCACCTCCCCATCATGTAGCCCTGCGTGCCCTGAAGGAGTTAAGAAAGAAACTATCGGAGGAGAATCAGAGAGAATTTGTCGTCGAAGTTTCACAGGTTATACGTATTTACATTCAAGCCCGATTCGGAGTAAGGGCTCCTCATCGTTCCACAGAGGAATTTTTACGGGAAGTTTGTATTGCTGATCCCCTGTTGCGAGATCATCAGGATTTGCTCGAAGCTTTTTTAACCCGATGCGATTTCGTCAAATTTGCAAAGCGAAGTGTTGTGATGAAAGAGATGACGGATTTACTCGATAACGCCCAGCGATTTGTCGAGTCAACGCTATCGCAAGCTCAAGCCATGATAGGAAAGGAGAAATAATGGAGCGATTAATCTCGTTTCAGTTCGCACAACCGTGGTGGTTGTTGCTTCTCGCTTTCGTTCCTCTCAGGATTTGGTTGCGGGGTAGACCTGGAGTAATATCAGCCGTTCCGTTTTCCTCGGTGGCTCTCCTGCGCAGTATGGGAGGCGCAATTCGACGCAATCCCGGACGTTGGCAGGGAATTCTCGAAGACCTGGCGTTTGTGCTCCTGATTTTAGCGATGGCTTCTCCACGAATAGAGCAAGGGACATCCAACGACAAAAAGGAGGGGATCGACATTGTTCTCGCCGTCGATACTTCAGGATCGATGGGAGGAGCGGGAGGGCGTCCGGTCAATGGCAAAATTGTTTCGAAAGCCGAGTTGATGCGGTTGGGGATTAATGAATTTGTGGATAACCGTCCTCACGATCGCTTCGGGATGATCGGCTTTGCCTATGATTGCTGGTTGATGAGTCCACTGACACTCGACGGAGGTTGGATCAAGAGCGTGTTGGAAAATAAAAAAAAGTATCAGTCGGGCGGGGGCACCGGGTCTGGAACTGCGGTTGGCAATGGAATCATGGCAGCCCTAGAGCTGCTCAAAAAAGCAAAGGGTCCCTCGAAGATCATCATTCTCGCCACGGATGGCGAAAGTAATGGAGGAGTCGCTCCTCTAGAGGCGGCGGAACAGGGATACAAGGATAAGGTCCGTATTTATGTATTTGGCATGTTCATGGGAGGGGGTGCACGGGATGTGATGAAGCAAGTCGCGGATAAAACGGGAGGCTCTTTTTTTAACATCTCGAATCTGAGCGGATTGAGAGAGGCTTACCGGCAAATCGACCGTCTAGAAAAGTCGAAATTTGAGCAGAAAAAATTTCGAGTCTATTCCGAGCTTTATCCGTGGTTTGTTGAAGTCGCTTTTGTCTTACTACTGGCAGATTGGATCTCCCGTCATACTTTCCGGATGAGGATTCCATGAATGCAGACTTTATTTTTGCTACAGACCTATGGCTTTGGTCAATCCCTGTCCTTCTTGTTTGTGGAATTTCACTCTGGCAAATCTCCACAGGGGTTGGTCGTCGCCGGTTGGCGCGTTTCATTTCCCCCAAGACGATAGAGCAAATTCTCTCGAATGGGCACCGGCGCCGACTTGCGGAATTTCTCATTGCCATCGTGACATTGATCTTACTCGCCATCGCGATGGCCCGCCCCTTGACCGGACCTCGTCCCGGTTCTGCAGAACGGAGCGGCCTGGACTTGGTTATATTATTGGACGTTTCCAAAAGCATGTGGGTCGAGGATCTCAAGCCAAACCGTCTTGGTGCGGTCAAAGAGGAACTTCGGGATTGGTTGAAAGCCTCGGCGGGCGATCGCATCGGCCTCGTCCCGTTCGCCGGAGACGCCTTTATTATGGCTCCATTAACCTTTGACTATCAGGCGCTCGATTTTGTCCTTGAGGCGGTGGGACCTCGTTCGATTTCAGCGGGAGGAAGCAATATCCCCGAAGCGATTGAGACCGCTGTCGAATTATTGACCAAAAACAAGGAGGAAAACGCGCGGGCGATCTTACTCATCAGTGACGGGGAAAATCTAGAAGGCGATGCCGTGACTGCCGCTCGTAAGGCTTATTCCGAAAATAAAATCACGATCATCACGATCGGAGTGGGTACCATTCAGGGTGGAAATGTGCCTGCGGATGATTACTCAAAACATGAAACCCTTCCTCCCGAGAAGCGTTTTGTTCGGAACGAATATGGAACTCGCGTCACAAGCCGAATCGATGAGCGGACGTTGCGAGCCATTTCCAGTGCGACGGCGGGAAAATATTATCTTTTTACGCCGAGATCGGAGACATTCAAAATTCTACAAAATCAGATTCTCCGACCTCTTGCTCGAAAAAGCCTGACCCAGCATATTGATGTCGCCGACTACATCGAATGGTTTCAAATCCCATTAGGATGCGCTCTTTTACTGATGCTCTTCGTTCCAACCTTTCGACTCTTTCAACGAAAAACTGAGATAAGAGAAACGGGAGTCAAAGTTGTGCAACCCGAAACCTATTCATCCCCATCACGGAGATCTCGATGAAAACGACATTCTGCGTACTCACTCTCATGATATGCTCTTTTTATCTCCATCCCTCTTCGTTGGATGAAGTCGATCAATTAATCCAGGCGGGTAAAGGAGATACGGCCGTTGAAAGAATGCGAGAGGAAGTCAAGAAAACGGAGAATGATCCTCTTCCGCTCTATAATTTCGGAATTACCCTTTATCGCGTTGGACGTTACGAAGAAGCGCTTCGTATTCTGCAAGCCATTGACCCCAAGGAGAACAAGGATTTGCAAGCTAAGTTGGCATTACAACAAGGCAACATTCAATTTCGACTCGCGCAACAGCTCAAAAAATCAGGTCCGTCTGCGGGTGGAATCCTTTCGATGGAACGGGCTCTCGGCTATTACGAGAGCGCGAACCAAATCAAGGCAGGAAAAGAATCCAAAAACAATCAACAGGTTGCAAGCATCCAGCTTGAAGATCTCCTTCTCGAAGTGTCAAAATCCCAAGTGACTCGTGCTGAGCGTCTCAGCAGTCTAAACAAGCTCCCGGAAGAGGAGCATGAATTGAGGGATGCTCTTCAGGCCCGTCAACGAGCTCTTGAGCTCAATTCCGAAAATCATAAAACTTCACAATTGATTGAGGAAACTACCGCGAGACTCGTCACCAACCTCATGCGCCAGGGGGAAGAACTCGGAAAGGAGGCCGATGTAGCGAAAGAGAGTCGGAACATGGAAAACAAACGCCAGCAGGCTATTGCGAAACTCGATGATGCGGTAGTCCTTGATCCCACAAACAAAACACTTGCTTCAGCACGGGAAGAACAGATTAAAAAAATGTCGGCGATGTTGACCGATGAGGCAGAAAAGCAAGCAGCCGTAGCTCTTGCCAAACCGGAACTCAAACTAAACGCAGCAGACGAGAAAAATCTTGAGCGAGCAAAATCGAAACTCGACGAAGCGATGACCATGGATGCCACCAACACCAAAGCCACTGAACTCAATCAGCAAATTTTAGAAAAAATGGAAGAATCCCATGTCAATCAGGGTAACGAAGCGCTGAAAGCTGCCGAAACGGCTGAAACGGCACAAAAAAAACTGGATGCAGTAAAAAAAGCAGCAGAGCAATTTGAAAAGGCTTTGGAACAAAATTCAAAAAACCAATCTGCACAGGAAGGATTAAAAAAAGCAGAAGCACAACTTTCTGATTTAAATGGGGAGGCCGGACAAGAGGCCCTCGCCAAGGCTCAATCTATTCCATCCGGTGGCGCTTCCTCTACAGCAGAACTTTCCTCACAGGATTTGCAAAAAACCACTGATCTCCTCAACAAAGCAGTTCAGAATCTAGATGCGGCCCTCGCTCTCAAACCCGGAGAAGGATCCTATCAAAAAAGCCTCGAGCAGGCTCAAAAAATGTTGGATGCCACCCATGACGAAATCAATAAACGTGCCTTGACGCACAATGGAGAGGGAACAGGACAGAATCCGAGTGGAGGAAGGGAAGGAGACCGCGAGGCAAAACCACCGGGAGACGGAAAGATGCTCCCTCTTTCACTCAATAATGGCGGATCCCAACGACCCGTCACTCAAAGTAAATTTTGGAACAAAAAAATTCGAGATTGGTGAGCACTCCAAAATTTGAAGAAAAAAGCAAACAAAAGAGCATCCTCTTTCATAAATTTTAAAATTTTTTATAAACTATGGACACTTCATCGTTTGGTCCCGGAAGACTTGATCGCACCTGGCTTGAAAGCCCATCTCATAAAACGGATCCCTGGATATTGGAAACAACCAATCCCTATGATTCCGGACATCGAGACGCTTTTCTCGGGAATGGCTTTATCGGTCAAAGAATAAGTGTCGAGGGAGACTGCAAGTCTCATCCATTGGAAATGGAGTTCGCTCATCCTAAATGCCTCGTTCATGGGCTTTGGAGTGAAATTCAATTAATGGCTCCTCCAAAATGGGCGATCCTTTCTTATAATGACGGTCTAGACACATTCGCGATCGGAACAGGTGAATGGAGGAATTATCGGCAGCGTCTCAACATGAAAAAAGCGATGCTCGAAACAACAGTGGATTGGGTCAATAAAAACCAAATCACTCAGATCTATTCACTCTTTTATTTAAGCCGAACCCGAACTCATATCGGTATTCTCAAAAGAGTTATTCGCCCTAATTTTAAAGGTCTAGTATCAATCTCCGATTCATTAGAGGGAACCCACATCCAAGATGCCTGTGATTGGCGGATCCACTCCACGCCTAAATCAACTGACTCTCTAGGAATGGAATTAACCATGGGGCCTCGCAAAAGAAGGATTGCTCTTGCATCAAAGCTTGTCGCTCACCAAATAAATCTTCACCAAACAACGATTCAATCGGACGAGAAAAATATTCATCGTACTTTCACCTTTCAAGTGGAAGCGGGGAAAAGCTATGAAGTGACAAAAATCGTGGCTCTTGTTACGGACCATGATGCTCCCTCTCCCTGGCTTCATTCCAAAGTATTAGTAGAAGCCGCCGCATCGAAAATTTCACTTCTAGAAAATGAGCATTGCAACGAATGGAGCTCCCTCTGGAAAAATCATATCGAAGTCCCCCATCCTCATCTCCAATGCTTGATTAATACATCGCTTTACCAACTCTATTCCCAGCTCAAAAAAGGGGGGCGTTCGAGTCTAGGTCCCACAGGACTTTCCTCTAAAGATTGGGGAGGACGTGTTTTTTGGGATAGTGACTTATGGATGTTTCCTGTCATGGCGCTGCTAAATCCCGAGCTCTCAAAAGGTTTTGTGGATTATCGCTACGACACTCTTCAAGGCGCCAGTCGAAATGCTCGAGCAGAAGGCTACAAAGGAGCAATGTATCCATGGGAAAGCTCTGAATTTGGAGATGAAACTATCCCCGAGCTCGTTTACCACCATCAACATCATGTCAACTCCGATATCGCTCTTTCACAGTGGTGGTACTGGAAAATTACATCCGACGAATCCTTCTACCGAAACCAAGCCGCTCCGATCATTATTGAATCGGCCCACTTCTGGGCCAGTCGTTCGTTTTATAACAAAGAAAAAGATCGATATGAGATTAAAGCCGTTTGCTGTGCGGATGAGCTCGCCGAAATTCGAGATAATAATTCGTATACCAATTACAGTGTCGTTAAAAACTTAGAATTGGCCATCGAGGCCTGCCAAAAACTCAATTTAGAGATTCCACCCATATGGAGTGATATGATTTCAAAAATGTGGATTCCCTTTGATTCCGATCATCAGCGCTATATTGAGTACGAGGGATACCAAGGGGAGACCATTAAACAAGCGGATACAGCGCTCCTAATATATCCTTATGGACTCCCCATGAGTGATTTTATAAAAACAAACACCATCGATTATTATCGAGCGAAATATCCTCCCGAAAAAATAATGATGGCATCCGCTTTTGACGGCATAGTGGATTGTGAATTAGGAAGATCCGAGCACGCTTGGGAAGCGCTTTGTGAGCTTACCCCTCATTTCCGATTTCCTTATTTACTCGTTAGTGAAAGTCCCGCGAACGAGATTATTTCTTTTGCAACGGGCCTAGGAGGATTTCTTCAGTTGATCGTGATGGGATTCGCAGGCCTTCGTATCGGCGATAAAGGTTTAATCGTAAATCCATGCCTTCCTCCTCAAATAGAGCAAATTAAAATTTCAGGCATTCATTATGACGGAGTTTCTTTTGATTTAACCGTAAAGAACGAAAAAGTTACTATTGAAAATCCGTCAGATTCCATATCATTTTCCATTAAGAATCGTGAAGGATTCAAATGGATATGAGATAGGGTTAAGAATACTTATTCCATATCGGTACGGTTCAACTCTTTAATAACGGAAAGATCTAGCGTATCACGTGAAGCTTTCAAAACGATCTCGAATGCCAATCCATTCACCTCAGAGGCAAGTTTTTGTTTAAACTCCGTCGAGATTGTTTCCCCCGTTTTGACAAAAGATTTCACCAAGAAAACCAATTTTTAAAATGGTCGAAAATGTCAATTTCTAGTGCGAGTTCACTCTAGCAGAACAAACAGATAATGGTTACTTGATAGAGAGTCATTTCACGAAAGTCCAAAGCCAAAGCATTGTCGGTGCTTGGGGGAATTTTATAATTTTCAAAAACCGAAAAAGGAATTCACGCCTAGATCTAAAAAAAAGGAGGAAGATGTGGAGTTTATGAAATTAGAGCTACAAAAAACGATCCGATTATTGAAATGGAGATGTTTACTATTCCTCGCGATGGGAATGATGCTGTATAGTGAGGAGGGAATTTTAATCAAGAGCGGACAAAAGGTTGCATTCATGGGAGATTCCATTACTGCCAACGGATGGAATTTTCCAGGAGGGTATGTTCGTTTGATTGTAAACGGGCTCGAGAAAGAGGGGATCAAGATTGAATCTATTTCTGCAGGAGTCAGCGGACATACCTCGAAGGACATGCTTGCTCGACTGGATAAAGATATTCTCAGTAAAAATCCGAACTGGTTAATATTGAGTTGTGGCGTAAATGACGTCTGGCACGGTTCGAAGGGAGTTCCCTTGGACGTCTACAAGGCGAATATCACTTCGATTATCGACCAGGCTCAAGCGAAGGGGATCAAAATCATCCTTTTGACTTCCACACCCATCGGCGAGGAAGATAATAACAATAATAAAAAGCTGGCCGCTTATAACGATTTTCTCAGGCAACTTTCAAAAGACCGGCGTTTTCCTGCCGCTGATTTGAACGCGGATTTTCAGACTGTTCTTAGAAATCTTCAAACCAGTCCACAATCTCGGAACCTAACGGTTGATGGGATTCACATGAATCCTGAAGGAAATGTATTAATGGCAAAAGGGTGTTTGCTGGCCATGGGAGTTTCTGCGGAAGAAATTAAAAAAATAGAACAGAATTGGGTGAATCAATCTGAGCTCGCCTATGTTCCAGTGAATCCCTATGATCCTAAGTTCAATATAAAGATTACCTTGGGCGAATATCGGCAATTGAGAAAAGTGGCTGAGGGCTTAAAAACCAATTGTATGGAGTTAGGATCGGATCTCTGGATGAGGGCTTATAGCGAAGGCATTC
>JAZKBH010000238.1:8365-22229 GCA_040388725.1 Verrucomicrobiota bacterium | reverse complement strand
GTTCGAGCGAATACGAATCTTTTTTAAATCCGACTTCCCTTTTTCAATGGAATCCTCGGCCCCTTCCTGACTTTTAAAAACAGCCGCAGGACCTCCTGCAATCAATCCAATGACTTTATCCGATGGATAGCCAAAGGTTGGAGGAATTTCACTCGAATCCAAAACTCCCAATCGTCCACTTGTCCCCGCCCCGACATAAATCAATCTTCCGCCGGAGGCTAACGATCGATGCACCAGAGAAATCGCTTTCGCAATAGCCGCGGCCTGAGAACGTAAGGCTTTTTCAACGCTTCGTTCTTCGTCCACAAAGGCATTCACCAACTTCGAAATCGAAAGCGATTCCAGTTGCGAAGCCAAAGGATGAATCGATTCGGTCGACGAAGTCGATCCTCCTAAAATATGGGATGGTTTTCGGGTCTTTTTTCGGGGTGAATTTAACTTCACGACACCGCTTCGTTGAGAGGATACTTCACCAAAAGGGCAGCCCCGACTGAGCCGGGAACTTCACTCACAAAAAGCTTTGCCGGAGGCGCATATTTTTTCACCCCTTGAGCGAAAAGCTTAAAATAGGTCGGCTGTTTTTCAAAAAGACTTCCGACCATTCCGATATTCGGTTTTTTCAATCCAAGGCGTTTGCTGACATAGCCGACTCGTTTTGCCAAAAGATCCGCTTCATGAGCGATCACCTTCTTGGCAATCGGATCTCCTTTTTCGGCCGCTTCAAAAACACAGGGAGTGAAAGAAGCAACTTCGGTTTTGCTCTCACGGTTCAAAATATAACCGACGAATTCTTCCAAATCCGAAACTCCTGCTTTTTTAACGATCAGTTTCGCCAAAATTCCCATTTTTTGAGTTTCGTCAAAATGATCATAAACGGCAATGAAAGCCGCCCGAGCAATCGAATAACCACTTCCAAAATCAGCCATTAAACTTCCCCAACCCATCGCTTTTTCCCGTCGACCATTTTTAATTCCAAAAACATTCGAACCGGTTCCCGCAATGATAATGATTCCGTTTTCACGACCATGACATCCAACAAATGCGGAACACGTATCTTCATCGACCACGATTTTTTCGACCTTAGGCCAGGTTTGCATTAAAAGTTTTTTCACCCGCTGACGATCTCTTTCCAAATGACAACCCGCAAAGGCAGCACCAATGGAATGTGGCTTTACATCGAGACTCCGCCGGATGGCAGCAAAAATACGAAGCAGCGTCGGATCCGACGAATGGTGTAAATTACTCGCCTCTCCTCTTCCTTGCGCCACGACTTTACCCTGTTCATCCAAGAGCGACCATGTGGTTTTGGTTCCGCCGCCTTCGATACCTAATGTGAAATTTGCTTTACTGGTGATCCCCATATAGCGAAGTATGTATCAAATCCACATGAATCCAAAAGTAAAAAAATACATTCCACTCATTCTTTATGCACTTTTCCTCTTAGGACTCTCCAGCGTCCCTGCTAAAAAACTTCCGCAAGCCCCTCAATGGATCAGTGATAAAATGGTTCACTTTGCGCTCTACACCGGTGCAGGCATCGCCTTTTACCCTCCTTTTTCAGCTCCACTTCAATCCTGGGCCGCCACTCTCGTAATGGGTGCCCTCGATGAAAACTATCAACGCCTCACCCCCGGAAGGACCTGCGATCTTCATGATTGGTTCGCAGATGCCCTCGGAGGAACACTCGGCACAACCCTCACCTTGCTTTATGCCAAACGCCGTCACTCTTGAACACTATCGGGAACTTGTCCAATACCTTCAGTCCTGCGACCACGCTTACTATGTCGAGGCGCATCCCATTCTCTCCGACATTGAATATGACCGATTTTACAAAGAAATAGAAGCGATCGAAGCGGCTCACCCGGAATGGCGTCTTCCCGATTCTCCCACCCAGCGTGTCGGCGGAAAACCTTTGGATGAATTTCAATCGATCCGACACGCCATTCCGATGATGAGTTTGGAGAATACTTACTCCAAAGAAGAAGTCTCTGATTTTGTCGTACGTACCCATAAAGCCCTTGGGCATTCCAACCTTTCGTTTATTGTCGAACCGAAGATCGATGGCGTCGCTGTTTCACTTCGCTATGAAAATGGAAAACTCGTTCAAGGCGCGACCCGGGGAGATGGAGAAACCGGAGACGACGTCACTCAAAATTTAAAAACGATTCGATCTCTTCCTCTTCAACTTCGAGATCCCATTCCCCTCCTCGAAATTCGGGGAGAAGTCTATTTTCCACGGAAAGCTTTCGACTCCCTCAATGAATCCCGTCAAGCCGCCGGTGAAGAACCATTCGCCAACCCTCGAAATGCAGCGGCAGGTTCCCTCAAACAACTCGACTCCCGTATGGTGGCGCAACGTCCCTTGGCCATCGTTCTTTATAGTCCAGGTGCCATCGAAGGAATCTCTTGTAAAAATCAAGAGGAGTGGCTCGCACTTTTGAAAGAACAAGGACTCCCTGTTCCCGAAAAGACTTGGTTTTGTTCCTCTGAAAATGAGCTTTTGGAAGCCATTGATCTCCTCGATGCGAAGCGTCATCAATTTGCGTACGATACCGATGGCGCGGTCGTCAAAATTAATGAGTGGCCGATCCGCGAAACCCTGGGAGCCACTGCCAAAGCTCCCCGTTGGGCAATTGCTTTTAAGTACGCTGCCGAACAAGCCATCTCGCAACTTCAAACGGTCACATTTCAGGTCGGCCGAACAGGAACGATTACTCCGGTTGCTGAACTGACTCCGACGCTCCTTGCCGGCTCAACGGTCAGTCGAGCGACTCTTCATAATTTTGATGAAGTCAAACGTAAGGGAATTCTGATCGGAGATTACGTCACGATCGAAAAGGCCGGTGAAGTCATTCCCGCCGTCGTCGGCGTCGTCCTCGAAAAACGCACTGGATCCGAGGAACCGATCCTTCCTCCTACCCATTGTCCCGCATGCCAATCCCTCCTCCAATGGGAAGGAATCTTCCTCAAATGTGTGAGTCCTCAATGCGATGCTCAACTCAAACGAAAGCTTCTTCATTTCGCGCATCGCAATGCCATGGATATTGAAGGCCTGGGTGAATCTCTCGTGGAACAACTCGTGACTCAAAAACTCGTTCGCGATCTTCCTGACCTTTATCAGCTCACCGAAGAACAACTCACCAATCTCGAGCGAATGGGAAAAAAATCAGCTCAAAATCTTCTGAAAGCCTTAGAGAAAAGCAAAAACCGCGATTTTTGGCGACTCGTCTTCGGCCTCGGAATCATCAATATTGGAGTCGAAGCGGCACGAACATTGGCCCTCTATTTTAAAACCATGGATCAACTGGCATCCGCCACCTCCGAAAGACTTCTTCAAATCCACGATCTCGGAGCGGTGATGGCAGCCAGCATCGTCGATTATTTTCAAAATCCCGATAATCAGAAAAGAATTGAACAACTTCGCGCCGCAGGACTTAACTTCGGCTCTGAGTCCGATAATACCGGTGCAACAACATCGACTCAACTCGCGGGTATGACCTTTGTCATCACCGGAACATTAAGTACTCCCCGTGAATCGATCGCGGATCAGATCCGCCTCGCCGGAGGAAAAGTTTCCGGAAGCGTCAGCAAAAAGACCTCGTATCTCATTGCCGGCGAATCGGCAGGATCGAAACTCACCGACGCTCAAAAACTCGGTGTTAAAATTCTGACCGAAAACGATTTTCAGAAACTTCTCCAATAAATCCAAACTTTTATCCATTCCAAAAAGGGAGGGTCGAGGCTCCGAGACCATTTCTGTTATCACTCAAAGCCACGGCCTCGTAGCCTCGGCCCTCCCTTTTTCCCGACCTTACAATTTTTTAAAAATAAATCATTTCAACAGATAACTTCTATCTCCACTCATGCTTCGGATACTTTCTCGAAAGTTCAGTCTTCAATGTCGGATAAGTCTCTTTCCAAAACGTTTTTAAAGATTTCGTCGTCTGAACCGGACGTTGGTTCGGCGCTAAGATCTCGATCAACAACGGTTTTCTTCCCCACGAAATCAACAGATCTTCTTCCACGCCATAAAGGGCCTGAATGGTCGCCGAAAGAACCGGAGGACGATCGATAAAATATTCGATCTTCGCCTTCTTTCCCCCTGGTAATTCTTTACGTTCCGGAATCTCTTTTTCAAATTGTCGACGTTGCTCAGAAGAAAGCCACGACTCCAAAACGGGCCATACTTCCCGATCTTTCACCTCTTTATAACTTAAAGCTCCTTCACAAAGCTGATGAACGAGCAATCTTCGATCTTCCGGTTCAAAGGGTTTAATCCCCAACTCAGGACACCATTGAGAAAAACAATTCATCCGTACAATCCATTGATCCACGCGATCATCCCATCCTTTTAAAGGTAATCCCTCATCGATAAGCGATTCCGCTAAAAGTGAGGAGGCCTCGGAACTCGGAACGGTATCGCGTTTTTTGGATTCCAAAATGAGATCATCAAACTGCATATAAGTCTCGGAGAGAACTTTTTTCAAAATCGGATCCCACACGAATCGTTTTCCATGAGCAAAACGATCTCCTCCCATTTCCAACAACCACGACTCCGAAACGGCAGTAACTCCACTCAACCGAACGGTGAGATCTTTCTCTTTTCCTTCAATCTCCTGAATCTCCGTCGCCACAACCACCCTCGCCTGCTGAACTCCCGAGTCTTGTGAAATCACTCCGCGTCTTCCCCCGGAGACCGCACAACGCAATGTCCCGCCATCCAAACGAACCGCGAGTTGATCTGAAAACCCTGACAACACCGAACGACGAATGGTCTCATCAGATGCAGGCTTCTCCGCAATATCCATTCCCTGATCTTCAGCGATTTTTAAAAACTGCTGCAACATCGGTTGAATGGTTCGAGCGGATTGAACATGAATTCCTAACGAACGGCATTTTCCCATGTCATAACGACATCCCTCCGCATAACGCCATGCCCGCATCCATAAAAAAAAGTCCGAGAGATGATCTTCTCCTAAAATATCCTTACGTAATTCCGCCTGCTTTTTATCCATCGGACGCATCAATAAATTTCGCGTCTGAGTGAGAACCGCAATCAAACAGACTGATCTCACGCATCCTAATTTATCGGCTTCAATCAACATCCGAGAATAACGAGGGTGAGCCGGAAAAGCGGTCATTCGCTTTCCGAGTTCGGTGATCTCCCCTGTTTTTAAATCTAATGCCCCGAGGGACTTCAAAAGATTTTCCGCGCGAACCAAAGATCGTTCTTCCGGAGCTTCCATCCATCGAAACTTTTGAAGATCCACCATCCCGTGTGACTTTAAATTTAAAACCACTTCCGAAAGTTCCAACCGTTTGACTTCAGGAAGTTCCTGCGCTGGTCTCCCCTCATGATCGCGTGTGGACCAAAGTCGATAACAGATCCCGGGTGCCGTTCGTCCTGCACGTCCCGCACGTTGATCTGCAGAGGCACGACTGATCTTCTGAACGATCAACGTATTAATCCCTCGATTCGCATCATACGCCGCCACTCTCGCCCACCCCGAATCAATCACGATCCTCACCCCATCAATCGTTAAGGACGTCTCCGCCACATTGGTCGAAACGATGACCTTACGATTCGAATAGGATTGGATCGCGGCATCTTGCTGTTCCGGAGGAAGCTCTCCATGCAGAGGGAGAATCATCACCCCCCGAAGACGGTCTTCTAAAATTCGAATCGTCTTAAGAATCTCATAAGAGCCCGGCATAAAAATCAGAACATCCCCTTCCGTCTGCTGCTTCATGAGCAACTCGCAAACGGCAGCCGTCTCTTCAAATAATCCTTCACGTTCTTCGAGGGATCGAGGATGATAGCGCATCTCCACCGGATAGGCCCGTCCCTCGGATTCAATGACAGGAGCGAGTACGCCATCGCGTGACAAATATTCCTGCAAGCGTTTAGTTTCTAAAGTCGCAGACATCACAATAATCTTCAGATCCGGCCGACGACTCTCTTGAATCTCCATCGCCATTGCAAGTGCCACATCCCCTTCCAAATGGCGCTCATGAAATTCATCAAATACCACCGCCCCCACTCCTCGAAGTCCAGAATCACCCAACATCTGCCGAGTTAAAATTCCCTCCGTCAAATATTCGATTCGCGTCTGAGACGACGTTCGATTCTCCAATCGAATTCGATAACCGACCTCTGTTCCGAGCTCAACTTCACGCTCCTGGGCCACTCGTTTCGCCAACATGCGTGCAGGGAGTCGTCGGGGTTGTAGAACCAAAACTTTTTTGTTCTGATCAATTCCCTGGTCCGCGATCCATTGCGGAATCTGAGTCGACTTTCCGGATCCCGTGGGGGCTTTGACTAAAAGTCGGGAGCTCTTTTGAAAAGAGTGAAGAAAGGTCTCTTTGACCTCATGAATGGGAAGAGTGATTTTCATACCAAAGAAAAAGGCTCGGAGAACCGAGCCTTTTATATCTAAAATTTTGCCTGGAAATTATTGGATTAACGTAATGTCCATTTGCTTATCCATGCGTGTGAAAAGAAGCGTCCGATGTAAGTGCAAACTCGTCACCAAAGCGGCAATGGAATGATTTTTATTTTTTTCGGACTTCACAAGATTGACCAGCAAATTTAAACCCATCGAATCGACCATTTTAACCGATTTCATATCAAAAAGAATTTTTTGAATTCCACCGGACTTAATGGGAGGCAATTCCATAATCTTATCGATTTGATCCTTCAAGCGATCCACATTTGTACTCAGAATATCTTCCTCGAATATCAGTGTCAGTTGCCCATTCTGATTTAATTCATGCTTCATACCTATGATCCTAGAAGAAAGACCCCCACTTTCAATCTCAAAGATTAAATCTGTCTTGCATGAGAACTGGAGGGGCAGTGGCCCACTGCCTTTCCCCGTCCTCCGAGGCACAGAGCCTGTGCCCCTCCATTTTTACACCCATTTGATGAATCTGCTTTAGAGGTAAAATCGATTTCTAAAGCAAGAAAACGTTTAAACGTAATAACGCCAATTAATATTCGGAAATAAAGGACTTCTCCACTCACAGTTTTCGAGGAAATCGACATCAATCTGATTCCCCATAATCTGTTCGTAAAGACGATTAAAACGGAGGAGATGATCTTTCGTCCGTTTTACCGCATAGGGAACCATGGTTCCCGTCTTCATGATAAAAGCCCAATCGCTCGACTGCGCCAACAATAACTCACGCGCCGCCTGAGCAATAGCCCGTTCCGTCAATCCATAGGAATCTTTAAAACGTCGCGCCATTTCAATCATTCGTCCTGCCGCCAAATGCAAATGAGGATAGATCCACGAATTGGATCCCTCGAGCCATACTTCCCAATAACCTTTACTTCCCCAAGAAGAAGCCGAAGGCGTCGATAAAGGTTGAGTCGGATGTTGATGAAGATATTCCGAAGGCGTAATCATCTTAAATGTCTTTTGATCATAGGCCGTCTTACGAAAGAGATAGTTCAAAAACTCCGGTCCCTCATACCACCAATGGCCATACAACTCTGCGTCATAGGGAGAAACCACGATCGGAGCCACTCCCGTCGAACGATGAAGATACTCAATCTGCTTCTCGCGATTGAACATAAAATTTCCGGCATGAGAGGCCGCTTTTTCATGGGCCGCTGCCGGACGATAAAGATCCTTCTCCCCGCCACGTCCTGTAATCCGATGATATTTAATTCCAATAAACTTGCGCATCCCATTGGATTGAATGTACGGCTTCACATAATCATATTCTAAATCATATCCCGCATCTCGATAAAACTCACGATAATCGACGTCACCGGGGTATCCTGATTCCGCGCTCCAAACTTGTTGGCTCGATTCGATATCCCGTCCAAAAGCGACCGGACCGGAAGGAGTTACAATCGGAGAATAAATTCCATACGGAGGTCTTGGATTCGCGTAGAGAACTCCATGACTATCGACAATAAACCAACGGATCTCCGCCTCTTCTAAAAACTTATCTAATCCCGGAACATACGCGCATTCTGGAAGCCAAATTCCTCGCGGAGGACGCCCGAAACACTCGATATAATGATCGCGAGCGACTAAAATTTGGGCCCGAATCGCCTCGGGATATTCTGTCATTAATGGAAGATAACCGTGCGTCGCTCCACACGTAATGATCTCTAAAAATCCCTCATCTTGAAACTGCTTAAATCCGGTGATCAGATTTTTTTGATATCGATCAACAAAAACGGCACGACAATGTTCTAAACGTTGATGATAAAACCAAGCGAGTTCATGCAAGTGCGCATCTAAACGAGTCCGATCAATTTCCTTACGACAAAACTCCAAAAGTTTTTCCAAGTGTCGGACATATCGGTCCTGCAATAAGGGATCGAGCAACATCGAACAGAGCGAGGGAGTCAACGACATCGTGAGTCGAAATTCCACACGATCTCTCCTCAAATCGTCCATCACGGTGAGCAATGGAATATAAGTTTCGGTGATCGCTTCGTAGAACCAATCTTCCTCTAAAAATTCCTCATACTCCGGATGTCTCACGTAAGGTAAATGGGCATGGAGCACCAAAGCGAGATAACCTTGGGGTTTAAAACTCATGAAAAAATCTCAGAAAACTATTTCGTACGCCCGATCGGTTCCGGTAAAGGAGGCTGCCCTGTCTTTTTGACATCTCCTGCATAATCCGAACATCTTAAGAACGAAAGCATCGCCGAACGGGTCTCCACCTCATCCGGTGAAGTCGCTTCGATCGGAATGAAGAATTTTCCATCCGGAAGAACAAAGTGATAACTGAATGTTCCATCTTCTCGTAATTTGATTTCGCTGCCATCGATCCGCACTTTTGCTTTTGGATCTGTCCCGCCGTAAATGATCAATTCAGCATTCACGTGCATGAAAAAATCACGAGTTTTTCCGCCTCCGAAAGGACTGCTCAAACTGGTGACCCATTCGCTCGATTTCCACTGCCCCGAGCTTTGCATCTCTTGGAAACGGCGTTTCAACATCTCTGTAATTTCTTCTGAACCCATTTGAATACGACGGATTAAATCACCTTCGCCCAAATATCCCATGAGATCCTGCATTTGATCTTCCGAGAGACGTTTTCCTTTGGAAACAGGGAATGGAAACTCGAAACCTTCTTCTTGGAGACGAGCCAAAGCTTCCGCGAGGCTCTCCCCATCATTCATGTAATTGCGAATTAAGTCACGCAAAGCACCGAAAGAAAAACTCATCGGAATCGTAACAAAACGTCCGTTGCCATCGGGAGAGGCTTGATCGCGAGGAGCACTGACGGTTTGTGAACGACAAATGACTTCAAATTTTCCATCTGAATTATAAAATCCGATCTCTGCAAAAAAACGATGGTTCGGTTGATTTAAATGAAGATACCAATTGCGTGTTCCATCAAAAATTTGGATCTCTTGAAGACGATCTCCACGTTCCGAATAAACTTGGAGCAAAACCCGACCATCCACAGAGCTGCGGGCAGCATCCTGAAATTGTTGCCATGTTAAATCCCAATACGCAAAAGCCCAATGAGGATCACGGCAGACCAGAAACATTTTCTTCGTTCCATAGGCCTCGGGAAGCTCTCCCAAATTTTCATAAGCGGGAGGCTGAGATGCGGTAGCCGCGTGATTTTTTTTCTCAAATTGACGTGCCGCCAGATTAAATGAACTCGGCTTGGATTTTAAAACGGGTTCAGGGCTTGATTTTTTAGCAGGAGATTTAGAGGCACGACTCTTAGGAGCAGTTTTTTTTGTAACTACCGTTTTTTTCTTAACCGTTTTCTTCCGAGTGCTGCTCGCCATAATATCTCCGTTTCGATTTTTGAACTTGAACCGTCCTTTAAGCAAAAAACGGTCCAACTCTCAGAATGTTTTGATGAAGATAATCTTCTCCCTGCTCCTTTCAAAAGGAAAGGGAAATCTTCTTTAAAATAGGGGATGATCCCTATTTCTTCGAAAAAAGTTAGGAATATCATTTGCTTATTTATAAGGGTCATTCTTATAAAATGACTTTATTAGGAGTTGCATTCTCGGTTGACTCTCGTTTTCTTTCGGCCAACGAAGGCCATAAGGCCGTGCTTTTTGCATAACTTGTAATAATATGCATTAATTTATGCTCTCTTTTCCCCGCATTTAAACTTTAAAAAGGCCTTTTCGGTATTTCATTGTCCTTCAAAAGTTCCCCGTTTAGATTTCACCTTCACTTCATGGATTCACCACGACTCAATTCTCGATTTAACCGTTGGGACTACCTCGCCTTCGGCGTTGTCTTTGCCCTCTCTCTCTTTGTCTATGTCTATACCCTCGCTCCGAGCGTCACACTCGAAGACTCGGGTGAATTCATCACCGCTGCCGTTCATTTTGGAGTCCCCCATCCCCCTGGATATCCTCTTTGGACCATTGGAACGTGGCTCCTTTCCAACTTTTTCCCCATCGGCAACGTCGCTTGGCGCGTGAATCTTTTCTCAGCCATTTGCGGTGCTTTTGCCAGTGCTCTTCTTGCCCTGCTCGTCTCACACTCCACCCGTTGGATGGGATCAAGGATTACTTCCCACGCCGCTTTCCTACAACGAACCTCATTTTGGTGTGGCATCACCACCGGAATGATCATTGCCTTTAGCGATGTCATGTGGAGTCAGGCCGTGATCGCGGAGGTCTACACGCTTAATGCCCTCTGTCTGATGGGAACGATGGTTCTTTTTTACCGCTGGATCCGAACTCCTGAGGAAAAATCGTGGCTCTATGCCTCCGTTTTTGTTTTTTGCCTCGGGCTCACCAATCACCATACCCTCCTTTTCCTTGCTCCCGTTTTTTTGGTCGGAGTGTGGATGGTAGAACCCGATTTTTTTGCCACTTTTTTTATCTCCATCACTTCCCTCGCGCTCACTTCTATGACGGTTCTCGTCTGGTTTTCTGATAACCAAGACCTTCAAACAATCACTCAACGTCTTGCGGTTATCCTCATTGTGCTCTGCTCTTTCATGACTTTTTGGAAAACGAAACGCTTCCAATGGAAGCGCTGGCTCAAAACGACGCTCGGAGCCCTTCTCTCCCTTTTTCTTTTTACACTTTGGATGAAAGACTGGTTTGCTATCGAATCCGCAATGGGTGCTTTTTTTATTCTTCTTACCAGCTTTTGTATCGGTTTTATCGCGACTTCGACACTTCAATGGAAATCGATTCTGAAGATTGTCGCCATTGGATGGGTCGCCCTCAGTCTCTACGGGTATATGCGTTTTGCCTCCTCTACCAATCCTCCGATGAATTGGGGATTTGCGAGTGAAAAAGGAGGATTTTACCATGCCGTTTCCCGCGGACATAGCGATAGTTTAACCAATCTCATCAAGAGTGTCCTCGGAACACTCGTGAAGTACACACCTCCGAATGCCTCTCCGTCTGAAGCTTCCGCGGAAGATCAATTTCAATACTTTAAAAAAATTTGGCAGGGGATCTGGATGTACTATCACAGTCTCGAAGATAACTTTTCACTTCCCCTTGTTATCGCCATCTTCCCTTCTCTCATTTATGCCAATCGTTTTGCTAAACGTCACCGCGCCTGGTTTTGGTCACTTGCCCTGAGCTATCTTTTCCTGGCGGTTCTCATGACCCTCATCTCCCCTCCCTCATCCATTGATTCTCTCTCCCAATGGATGATGAAAGTCTTTCACCTTCAATCCCACTGCATCCTCGTCATCGGTATGGGTTACGGCCTTGCTTCGGGAATCATTTATCTCCAGGAAAAAAATGACTTTAATTTCTTCCCCTGGATTCCCGCGGTGGCCCTTCTCTGTTTTATCCCTCTTCAAGATAATGCAGTCACTTCGAATCAAAGAGGCCATTGGTTTGGATGGCATTTTGGAGTCGATATGCTTCGAGATCTCGAACCGGGAGCCATCGTTTTCGGGGGAACCGATCCTGGACGATTCATTCCGACTTATACAATTTTCTGTGAAAGCACTCAAAATCCCAAATGGAAAAGAGACCCTTCCTTTGATCGATCCGATCTTTATCTGATTACTCAAAACGCGCTGGCCGATCGGTACTATCTCGAATACATCCGTCACCATTATAGTGATGATTATCGTCCTTTGGAATATACCAAATTTGAAAAATGGCTCGGACGCGACCATCAATATCCGTCGGGAAGCCTGACTTTTCCTTCCGATGAGGAGTTCAATGATTCCTTTTCTCAAGTCGCTCAGAAAAAAGCCCATCCCGATGCCAATGGACACGTGGAACTCAGTGGATTCGAAGATGTCTTTCAAATTAATGGCATTATCGCCAAATCGATTTTTGAGAATAATAAAAAAGACCATGCTTTTTATGTAGAAGAGAGCTTCCCTATTCTTTGGATGTACGAGTACGCAACTCCTCATGGTTTGTTGCTGAAATTAAATTCCGAACCTGTTCGAGAAATTTCCGCAGAAATTCTCCGTAAAGACCGAGAGTTTTGGGATCAATACACCGCCTTCCTCATCTCTCAACCGGGTTATTTCGAAGATCCTCCGGCAACCCGTTCTTTCTCCAAACTTCGTTGTTCCATTGGCAATATTTATCTTTATCGAAAAATGTTCGATGAAGCGGAATATGCCTATCGTCAGGCCCTTCAACTTGCTCCCGACCATGCGGAGGTCATCATGCGACTCAGCGAAGTCCTCCTCCAAAAACGGCGTCTTCAAGAGGCGAAAGAACTTCTTGAATCCGCAGTTCAACACGACCCCTATCAAACTCAATTCAATAACATTCTTAAAATCATCAAAGAGCAAATGAAATTGGATGAGGACGAAAGACAAATTCGAACCACTCTTCTCAGTAATCATGACCCCGAAAGCTATCTCAATCTTTTTCATAACTTGATCTCTCAAAAAAAGATCAATGAAATTGACCCCGTTGCCTTAGATCTTCTTCAGTTTCAAAATCTTCCCACCGAAACGATCCAAGAGGTTTTTGGGATTCTTTCTCAAGTCGGACACTATGATGTCGCTCAAAAAGCAGTGGAATTCCAGCTTAAGAAATCTCCGAAAAGCCCTTCCTGGCTTTATGCCCAAGCGTCGCTTTACCTGATTCGAAATGAAAAAGAAAAAGCCTATCAGACGATTGAAAAAACTTACAAAACCAATCCCAACGTCATCCACGAAAATATTTTAAAAGATCCGATTTGGAGAGACGAACTTCAAAATCCTCGTCTGCAAAAGCTACTTCGATAAAAGCCCCTCAAATTCATTAAATTTTTCCCCTTGCGAAATTCTCTGTTTTTACGCAAGGTACTGGGAATATGAAGCTTCATGCAATTGTTACAGGTCTCTCATTGATTGCCGCTACGGCATTCCTCCCCGCTGGCGAAGAATCAGCTAAATCCATGCAACCGGAACGTAAGGTGAAAGTCGAACAACGTGGGATCGCTATTTCTCAAGAGTTTGAATCGGAAAATAGCTTTGTCGCGGGTGCCACTGCCAATGTCGGCGATCAAGAATTTGGACATGTTACTGAATTAAACAATCACGTGAATTATGTGATCTCTCCTCAATTGAAAGATAACCTTCTTCTTCGCGTCGGAGTCGATTACGAACGTTACTCGTTTGGCCTTCCTTCCACCGAAAGATCAGGCGGCTTTTATCTTCCTGCTCCAAACACCCTTCAATCCACGGCAATGGTCATCGGTGCAGATTACACCATTAATGATCAATGGCTCGTACGCGTTGAAGCGACCCCCGGTGTTTACAGCGATTCAGCCGATCTTTCGAGCGAAGATGTCAATGTTCCCTTCATTATCGGTGGTTCTTATCTCGTGGATAAAGACCTTCAATGGTTTTTCGGTGTCAGTGTTGACCTCTGGCGTGATTACCCTGTGCTTCCTGGTGCAGGTGTTCGTTGGAAATTCGCCGATCAATG
>JAZKBH010000238.1:0-8355 GCA_040388725.1 Verrucomicrobiota bacterium | reverse complement strand
TCTCTTCTTTGTTCTTCCTAAACCCCAACTTCAATATGAAGTCAGCGATCGTTTGACTCTGTATGTTGGAGCAAATATCAAAAGCGCGACTTATCGTACCGGTGAAACTTTTGGAAACGAACATGGACGTGGACGTCTGAACAGTGCGATTGTTGATTATACCGAATTCCGCGTCGGTGCTGGTGCAACCTGGCAAGTCATGTCGAATTTAGACCTGAATCTTGAAGGCGGTTATACTCCTTATCGTACCTTCGATTACTCTCGCGCTCATACCCAAACCAAATTGGACGCAGCTCCTTACGTCGAAATTTCCGCATCCGCCAAGTTCTAAGGAACTCGAGATTCGGTCATGTCACAACAACTTCGTAAGCTCAAAGTCTTCAGCGGCAATGCCAACATCGGTTTGGCACAAGCCATTGTCGACTATCTCGGAATTCCTCTCGGCGCTGCTACGGTTACTTCATTTCCGGATGGCGAAACGTTCGTCAAAATTGACGAAAATGTTCGCGATCAAGATATCTTTATCGTTCAGCCCACCTGTACTCCGACGAATCAGAACTTAATGGAGCTTTTGATCATGATCGATGCAGCTCGACGTGCGAGTGCACATCGGATCACGGCGGTCATCCCCTTCTACGGCTATGCTCGGCAAGATCGTAAAGATCAGCCCCGCGTCCCGATCACCGCGAAATTAGTCGCCAATCTCCTCGTCGCTGCGGGTGCTTATCGCGTTTTGACCATGGATCTCCATGCTCAACAAATTCAAGGTTTCTTTGATATCCCCGTCGATCACCTTTACGCTGCCCCTGTCTTTTACAACTATCTGAAAGAGAAAAACCTCGATAACCTCGTCGTGGTCTCTCCTGACGTTGGTGGAATGAAGCTTGCCGCTTCTTACAGCCAAATGCTCAATGCGGGCTTAGCCATTGTCACCAAACGCCGCCTCAATGCGACATCGGTCGAATCCGGATTTCTCGTCGGTGAAGTCAAAGATAAAGACGTTCTCCTTGTTGATGATATCACCGAAACAGCAGGAACCCTGACCGCTGCCGCACGCCTTCTGAAAAAAGAAGGAGCCAAAAGAATCTTTGCAGGTGTTTCACACGCCCTTCTCGGAGATCTCGCCGTCACGCGCCTCAAAGAATCTGATATCGACGAACTGATCACCACCAACAGTACCCCTGTGAGACAAATTGAAGGATTCAACCTCAAAGTCCTCAATGTGGCTGAAATTCTCGGTGAAGCAATCCATCGCATCCACTGCGGTGAATCCGTCTCCTCTCTCTTCAAGATCGACAATAAAAAGTCGCTTTAAACTTCCGCGTTTACCTTCTTCATCCTCCTGGAACAAAGCAGGAAAATATAAAAGGCAATATATCACGCAAAGACGCTAAGTGGCCCAAGATTCCTCCCTTTTAAAACAAAAGCAATTTTGTCTTTAATGGGGTGAGACTTGGGCCACTTAGCGTCTTTGCGTGATATATTGCCTTTGTTTGACTTTTATTGCCTGGGATGAATTATCCTCCCCATCCTCCCCATCCTCCCCATCCTCCCCATCCTCCCCATCCTCTTCATCGATGCAATTGCCTTTGCCTCTTTCGAGGTTGAATTTCAACTTTCTTTCCGTACGTTTCAACCGTGCTCACCGCCCGCAATCTTCGTAAAAGCTACATCACCGGTCCTCGTCAAGTCTCGGTCATCGACGGACTTCATCTGGAGATTCCTCACGGAGTCTTCGCCACCATTCAAGGGGCTTCGGGAAGCGGAAAAAGCACCCTCCTCCATCTTCTCGGAGGATTAGATACTCCCGATGAAGGCGATGTCCAATGGCGTGAGACCTCCATTTTTTCTCTCTCCTCGAATCAACTCTCCGAATGGAGAAATCAAAGTGTCGGATTCATCTTTCAATCTTATCACCTTCTTCACGAGCTCAGTGCCTTTGAAAACGTCGAGCTCCCGGCGATGATTCAAGGAAAGAAGGATATCGCTCTCTCGGAGGCACTTCTCAAAAAAGTCGGTCTCGAACATCGCTTCGATCACCGTCCCTTGGAACTAAGCGGCGGAGAGCAACAACGAGTCGCCATCGCTCGTGCCCTTCGCAATCGCCCTCAACTCTTATTGGCGGATGAGCCAACCGGAAATCTCGATCGCTCCACAGCCACTGAGATCATTCAACTCCTTCTTCAAATTCATCAGCAAGAAAAAATGACGACAGTCCTCGTCACCCACGACCCTGAAATCGCCAAACTCGGCGACCTTCGTTTCCTCATGGAAAACCAAAAAATCCGTCCTCTGAACGAATAAAATTATTAAAGAGATCGTTTCGCACAACGGCACAACGCCACGACGATCAATCCTTTTTTCTTTTCTTGGAAACCAAGTATAAAATCAAATAAAGAAGTTAGAGAGGTTTTTACTCAGTTTTTTGCCTTTTCCACCCGTCGAGTCGTTGAGCCGTTGTGCGAAACAGTGCCTTTATTTGTTTTCGGACGTTCCTGTAAAACTTTCCATCTTGATCGGATTTT
Source organism: Verrucomicrobiota bacterium (assembly GCA_040388725.1). Taxonomy (GTDB): domain Bacteria; phylum Verrucomicrobiota; class Verrucomicrobiia; order Methylacidiphilales; family CAMAQI01; genus CAMAQI01. The sequence continues at coordinate 5,830 of JAZKBH010000238.1, read as the reverse complement.
TTTTGACATTTGAGCGGATTCTCAAATCCTCTCTCCATGACTAAAGGCTCTATCCGTAAATTCGTTCAACATCACTATCGTCACTTCAATGCCGCAGCACTCGTCGATGCCGCTCAAGGATATGAAGCCCACTTAAAAAGTGGTGGCAAAATGCTCGTCAGTCTCGCTGGCGCAATGAGCACCGCTGAACTCGGACTCTCTCTCGCCGAAATGATCCGTAAAAATAAAGTGCATATGATCTCCTGCACCGGAGCAAATCTCGAAGAGGACATCTTCAATCTTGTCGCTCACGACTTCTACGAACGCGTCCCGAACTATCGCGATCTTACTCCTCAAGATGAACAAAAGCTTCTCAATCGTCATATGAACCGCGTGACGGACACTTGTATTCCTGAAATGGAAGCGATGCGCCGCCTTGAAAAAGCCGTTCTCGAAGAATGGGTCGAAGCTGATAAAAAAGGGGAACGTTACTTCCCTCATGAATTTTTCTTCCGCGTTCTCAAAAAAGGAAAGCTGAAAAAGTATTACCAAATCGATCCTAAAAATAGCTGGATGATCGCCGCGATGGAAAAGAACATTCCTATTATCGTTCCCGGCTGGGAAGATTCCACCTTGGGTAATATGTTCGCAGGACACGTGATCTCCGGTGATGTCAAAAATGTTCACACCGTTCGTACGGGGATCGAGTACATGATGTATCTCGCCGATCTTTACATCAAAACTTCTAAAAAGAGTTCGATCGGATTCTTCCAAATCGGCGGCGGGATCGCTGGCGATTTCCCGATCTGCGTCGTCCCGATGCTTCACCAAGATCTTCAAATGCCTCAGGTTCCACTTTGGGGTTACTTCTGCCAAATTAGTGATTCCACCACGAGCTACGGATCGTACTCCGGTGCTGTTCCCAATGAAAAGATCACGTGGGGTAAACTCGGCGTCAAAACACCGACGTATATCATCGAGTCCGATGCAACCATCGTGGCTCCTTTGATCTTCTCCTACCTTTTGAATTGGTAGCCAAAGCTCTCGAATGACCGAATCCCCGGAACGTTTTCATCTCAAGGCTTACAATGCCTTCGATCTTGAAAAACGTTTCGTGGATACCGTGCGCTATTTTAAAGACCACCCATTGTCTAAACTTTGGGTGGTCGTTCCTCATCACGTTCATCAGATCCATTGGAAAAAAATTCTGGCAGACGCCAAAATTCCAACGATCAACATTCACTTCACGACCCCTTCACAGCTCCGGCAAAAACTTCCTCCCCTTCTTCATCTTCATCATCCCCTTCCTCTCAACCGGGAAGCGATGCGATTGATTCTTGAAAAAACCTGCGAACCCCTCACCGAATCGATCCCCCTTTTTCAACCGCTCTCACGCGATGCCCGTCCACTTCTGCGCACGCTGGATGAAATTGAAAACGCTGGCGTTTCGATCCAAAATATTACTGAAATTCCCGAACTTATTCCCTGGTTCAAAATATGGGAATCCGTCGACCTGGCTCAATGGGGTCGAGCGAATCAGGATCATCTCATTTTAAAAGCAGCGCAATCCCTTCCTCATCGACTCCCTGAAAGCTGTATCTGGTTGGGACTCGATCGCCAGGCTCTCGCTTTTGCTCCGCTATTAGAATCCACCTCCTTGCTCTTTCAAAAAATAGCGACCATTCATACCGTCCCCGAACTCTCCGAAGAATCGATTCAACAAATTTGGCTTCAACGCGTCGATGAATGGCTTCCTCAAGCTCAAGAAAAAATTCCATCGGAAGCTCTCGATCTCGAAGAAACGACACTGCCTCAAGCCTCCTTCTTTTGTGCGCCGTCCCTCCGACGAGAATCCGACCTGATCCTCTCCCTGATTCAAGACGCCTTAACAAAAGGGCCCATAGGAGAAAAAGTCGGAGTCGTCATTCCTTCCTCTTCTTCGATCGGCTATGAACTCTCCCTTGAACTCGAAAGCTTAAAAATCCCCTTTTACTCCACATGGGGAGAACCCGCTCCTCAAGAGCCAAGCGACATTTCCCTTCTCGCTTTGCTTAAGCTTCAAATGGACGAGATTCACTCGCCTGACTTTATCGATTTTCTCGAAGCACATCGCTATCAAGAACCTTTTTGGAAACTGATCGAATCCTCTCCCCTACAAATTTCTGAAATCCGAGAACATCTCTATCGCTCATTCCAAAAAACACTCTCTCCACGACTCAGCGATTCTCTTCCCCATCCCGCCGTCACACGATTTTTAAACTTCTTCCAGTCGAACCTTCTCTATCCAGAAGAACTGACCCTTCAACAAGGAATCGAAATCACCGTCGGTCAAATTCAAAAAACGTGTGGCTTGGAAGCTTCAGTCCCTTTGAAAGATTACTTGGAAGAATCGCTTCTCGATCTCGATTCTGTTTGGAAAAAGCCTCTCTCCAAAAAAGAATATCTGAAGCTCCTTCAACGACTCCTCCAATCTCCCGAACCGAAACCGCTCGGAGATCCGTGGGCTCCTCTCTGGATTCTTCGTCCTGAAGAAGCCACCACTCTTTCCTGGGAGACATTAATTTTCACTCAGATGAATGAAAATCTCTGGCCCTCCCTCCGTGACGCCGGGGTCTCTCTTTTAAATGATGAGACGCGCCTCCAGCTCAATCAACGGCTCGCTTCGAATCCCCTTTTTCAACCCCTGACTACCCTTTCTTCCTGTTACCAAATGGAACGAGCTCGTTTCGATTCTCTTCTGGCGAGCGTTCGAGGGCACTGTGTTTTCACGGCCAGCGCAACTTCCGAATTAGAATCAGGAGATGAGCTTTATCCCTCTGAATTTTACCGCCAAGCCTGGAATCACTTTCATCCCCAAACTCCTTGGAAAGAGACCTTTTGGAATGCCCTACTCCACCAAGCTCCAGACAATCAATTTTTAATTCCTGGAGGGACGAGCGATGCGAGTCCTCAACTTGGCACCATTCAGGACTCGCAGCGCTCGCCCCTCCAAACGGAAATACAACCTCTCCGAACCCGATTCGATCCCTCTCTTCCTTTTGATTCACATTTCTTCTGTGACACATCGAAGAGTCGATCTCCTCGTCCTCTTTCAGCGACCCATGCCGAAGCCATTCTCAAAGACCCAGCTCATGCGTGGTTCGAAATTTATCTCGAAACCAAACCTCTTCCGGATTCTTGGAAAAGCCGGGATCTCCTCGGACTCATCCAAGGAAATCGACTTCATAGTTGGCTCGCGGATTCTTTCCGAGCCATTGCGACTGAGGACGAATTCACTCCACTTCCCACATGGGAAAAATGGCATCACTCTCTCCGCAAAACGCTCGATCGAGCTCTTAAAAAACATCAGGAAAATCCGAATATCCCCCTGTGGTGGAAACACCATTTCCCCTCGCTCGAATGGCGCGCAGAAAAACTTCTCGAAAATCTTTATCAAACCCTTTCCCAACTTCCCGATGCCCATATCGCCTGTGAATACCGTTTAAAGCGTGCGATGATCCAATCCCTTCCTGAATTTCCATTGGAACAAGAATGGCTGGGACGAATCGACTGGATCGCACTCAATGATGCTTCATGGGAAAAATCGAAAAAAATCTGGATTCTGGATTTGAAAACAGGAAATGGGAGCGCCCCTTTTCACAAAGGCTCACTCATCCAAAAGGCAGAATATTTTCAACTTCTCGTCTACGCAGGACTCGCCCAAGCGCAACATCCGCATCACCCTGAAATTTCGCTCGGCGTCATTCTTCCCAAATGGGCTCCTCCTGTCGAGATGTCGACCTTGAGCGCGTTCGATCCCGAGTTTCAACCCCTCTGGCAAGTTCTCTCGGCTGCATGGAACAAAGGGATCTACGGACAAACAACTGAAATCCACCAACGCTTCTCACTCAACCAGGACCTTCCCCTTGCAACGACCCCCATCCCTCAGGACATTCTCGACTCCAAATGGGAAGCAACACCTGAACTTTCCGTCTGGAAACGAACTTAGCTGAAAATCCATTTTCCACGTAAAGACGCAAAGTAGCCCAAGATTTCTCCCTTTTAAAACAAAGAGTTTTCTCTCTTTAAGGGGTGAGACTTGGGCCGCTTAGCGTCTTTGCGTGAAAAATGGATTTAGAATCGATGTGAATCTTCCAAAATCTGCGGATAAAACCTCTTTCTCTTCGATTGGCTATAAGTTTTGGAGATTGCAAGCGGAGCTGAATCGGGTATCCCCTCCTCTATGATCAAGATTATTTTTCTCGGGGATATCGTGGGGGACCCAGGGCGCGATGTCGTCAAGAGAGCTATTCCTATCCTGAAGGAGAAGTACCACCCAGACTTCATTATCGTGAACGGCGAAAACTCTGCCGGCGGACGCGGTATCACTCCTAAAATCGCTGTCGATCTCATGCGTGCAGGTGTCGATGTCATTACCTTAGGCGATCACGCCTGGGATAATCGCGATATTTTCCCTTTCTTTGCCCAAGAACCCCGACTCATCCGTCCCATCAACTATCCTCCCGGCACTTACGGTCGCGGATCAGTGATCGTTTCCGGAAATGGAAAAAAGATCGGCGTCATCAATGCCCAAGGCCGAACTTTTCTCGATAACGAAGTCGAAAATCCCTTTCTTTGCATGGACTTTGAAATTGATAAAATCCGCAAAGAGACGCCCTGTATTTTCGTCGACTTTCACGCCGAAGCGACTTCCGAAAAAATTGCTTTCGGTCGGTTTCTTGATGGAAAAGTGACCGCCGTGGTTGGAACTCATACTCACGTCCAAACCGCCGATGACCAAATCTTTCCCGGGGGAACCGCGTATCTCACGGATGCAGGCTTCTGCGGCCCTCATGAATCCGTCATCGGTCGTGACTATCAGAACGTCATCGCTCGCTATCGGACACTTTTACCAAATCGTTTTCATATTGCTCATGATGGTCTTCAAGCCGATGGCTGTTGTGTCATTTGCGATGACTACACGGGCAAGGCACAGTCGATTGAACGAATCCAATTAAAACTCCCCTTAGAAAACCCTTAACCTCCTGACGTCCATGAAAGTGATCCTTGTTAAAGATTTCGATTTTGAAGCAGCTCAGTCACTCCCCCATTTTCCAGAGGGACATAAATGTCGCCAAATTCATGGCCACAGCTTTAAAATTTCCATCAAAGTTCAAGGGGAAGTAAATCCTTCCACGGGGATTCTCTACGATCACGCTGAAATTTCCAAAGCGATCGACCCTCTCCTGGAGGTTCTTGACCACTCCTATTTGAATGAAATTCCGGGCCTTGAAATTCCCACCATCGAATGGATGTGTCGCTGGTTCTGGCAGCGTCTCAGCCCTAAGCTCCCTGGCCTCTTCGAGATCGAACTCTGGGAAACCCCCCGCGCCCGTTGCATTTACCGTGGGGAATAAAAACAAAATTAACCGCCAAGAAAAGACGAAGGACGCCAACATTTCCATAAAGGATTTTAAATTCATTAAAACCTTTGATTTTTTCTTGGTATTCCCTTGGTGGTTCAACCCTCTTGTTGTATTTAAAAACTTATGTCCTTCTGGAAAAAACTAGTTCAAAAATTCGTTCCCGGTGCCACCGCAGATTCTGCTACACCGATCGAAGTCGATCGTGAAATTGATTGGGAAGCGCTTCTTCTCGAAGCCGATTTGGGACTCACTTTAACTCAAAAATGGACTCGCGCATTAGAAGATCAAAAGCTTCTTAAAAAGCCTCTTGCCGCTGAACAATATCTCCGCCAGGAAATGTTAAAACTTCTCGAGCCTCCCGCTTACAGACTTATTTTGGATAAACCGGAAGTCATCATGCTCGTTGGTGTCATTGGAAGCGGCAAAACGACCTCTGCCGCCAAATT
>JAZKBH010000237.1:9742-16790 GCA_040388725.1 Verrucomicrobiota bacterium | reverse complement strand
TCGAAAACCTTTTTGAGTGAGTGGACAAAGAGTTAGAGAATACCTTAACAATCACTCTCTTCTTCAGCTGGAGGGATGAGGAGGTTCAACACTCTCAGAAATTCGCTCTCCGGATTTTTTATACTTCCAGGCCGTCCAAAATCCCCAGGCCCAAAAACATTTAAAAAAGATCAGACCGCCGAGAATGGTCCATCCCCCACTTTTTAAAAAGAATGCGAATGCCGCTTGTTGGGATTGATGAAGCCAGATGATACCGACCTCGCCCATCCCGTAGAGGGAGATCAAAAATCCGATCAAAGCTCCTAGCATTTGAAAAATGGCGACCTTCGTTTCTCCGATCCACCAACTTCCAAGCCCTGGAAAGACGAAAAGATTGGCCGCCATCACATCTTGATAAATTTTAGACGTGGACTGCATCTCTGGATTCTTTTTGTATTCACGAAGAAAGTATTCGTAGAGAACTAAAAATCCGACCAGTGCCATCGGCAATGTAAAAAAGACTCCCACTAATAAAAAAAAGATCCCGGAGATCGCAATCAACCCCAGGAAGAGCAGGGATAAAAAAACTCTCCCCCAATAGGGATGGACTAATTTTCGGGAAGTCTCAAGTGCCGTCCAAAAGGAGAGTTTTTGATCCACGATCAAAAGAGGTGCGAAAATATAACCGACTCCCAAATAAATCGCCGGAAGGATTAAAAAAAGAGCCGCAATCATCAAAATCAAAGGCATCACAACCGTATAAAGAAGCGCAGGAAACCATGAATGAAGAATTCCTTTTTGACTCAACTCCAATCGATCCTTTTCCCCTCTTAAAATTCCTAAGACGTAACGATAAAATCCGAAGGTGATTAAGTTATTCAAATAAGTCATGACCGTTAAAATTCCGACAAAAAAAACGAACCCGAGTAATATCATCTTCAGGCTTATACTTTCGGAGATCTGTTTGATGAGCGATGTCATATGGGGAACAACCAAACGACTTACAATCTCCCCGGGCGCCTGACATACCCCTGCCACCGCAATATAGACGAACCCCGCCAATACAATTCTCCACCAATGTTCCTTCGTCTTTTGAAATGCGATTCGGATCAACTCGAAGCTCGAAGGAATTTCTTTCTGACAAAGAGGGAGCTCTTCTTGAGGAAGAGGAGGAATGAGATCTATTTCTTCAAGTCCTAAGTCCAGTTTTGAAAGTTTTTCCCACTCTCCCTTTCCTGGGTACCATCCCAAGGTCTCTTTTGTGATTTTCCCCTCGAGAAGCATTTGTTTGACTTGCTCAAAAGTAAACGGACCTGCCTGTTTTTGATCAATCGCGAGATAATAGGAAAGAGATTCGGGAGCGGGTTTCATGATGTTCTTTCGGATAAAGTCGTTGTTAGAAAATTTTGTGCTCTTAACCAAAAAAGCGCATCTGCGCTCCAAGGATGATTCGATCCAAGTCCGATCCCATGTTGACCCTGTTGATAAATATGGAGATCAAAAGGAACCTTCGATCTTCGTAATGCGGAAGCAAACAACATGGAATTTTCCATTTCGACCGCTTGATCTTCCCAGGTATGCCACAGAAAACAAGGGGGGGTTTGAGGCGTAACTTGAAGTTCATTCGAAAGTGACTGAACAAGATCCTCTGAAGGAGTTTCACCGAGCAAGGCACGTTTCGATCCTTCGTGCGTATGCTCACCCAAAGTAATGACCGGATAACAAAGAATTCCTAAATCAGGCCGAGATGATCGTTTTTCAATCGGATCGATCGCCATAGAGCTGCCTTCGGAATAATGAGTTAAGAGTGTTGCCACCAAATGTCCTCCTGCGGAAGATCCGATCACTCCTATTTTTTGAGGATCAATTTGATACTCATTTGCTTTTGAACGAACAAGGCGCATCGCTCGCTCTGCATCCTGAAGCATTACGGGATGACGATACCCGGAAGAACCGAGGCGATATTTTAAAACGAAACAGACGATTCCTCTTTGGCTAAAAAACTCGGCGTATCCTTGCCCCTCATGATCCGCCAACATTTCGTACCCGCCTCCGGGGAAGATAATCAGAGCGGAACGCGCCTCATCTTGTCTTTGAGGAAGAAAGGGAGTCAGCGTCGGAATATCTTGAGGATTGCTTGCGAGCGCACCGGGAGCATTCGTCTCCCAAAGTGGAAATGAAGGGAGGGATGGTTTCATTTAATTTCCTTATCGTTCGATCTTTTATTCTGGGGATCAATCATCCTTGAATACCAAGACTGGACGATATTTCAATAAGATGCCACGCTTCTCTTGTGGATTCTTCGTCTCAAATTCTCGAGTTTCGTCGTTCCGATCGTGTGATCCGTTCTGGCTTTTGCTTGGCTCAAACGGTTCTTCCCGAAAATCCGGCGATCGCCCAGCAAGAGATCTCATCGCTGGAATGGGATCGCTCTTCCGCATTTCAAAATGATCGTGCTCGCAATGCCTTTCTTCTTGGCCGCCGATGTGCCAAACGGGCCCTCACTCTTTTAGAGTCGAATCTCGATTTGAAATCGATTTCTCTTCTTTCAGGCGTTGCGGGAAACCCAATCCTTCAAGGGGTCTTCAATCCTTATGAAGCGAGTATTTCTCATTCTCTCGACTATGCCGTGGCGATTACTTCTCCGGCTCAGCATCCGGTCACCCTGGATCTGGAGCGAATTCGTCCGGATCGAGTGGAAGCCATTGAAAGAATGCTGACGAGTCATGAAATTGAAATGATTCAAGCCTCGTCCGATCCCGTTTCCACTTCGACTTTGATTTGGACTGCAAAAGAAGCTCTTTCTAAATGGTTGAGGTCGGGGATGTCGCTTCATTTCAAAGTTCTGGAAGTCAAATCGATTCAAAAAGAAGGCGATCGGATTTCGGGAAGTTTTTCACATGTCTTCCATCTCCGCTTTGAATCCTGGCAAGTGGGACCATGGTGGCTCACCATCGTTTTTCCGAATAAAAGTCAATTCAAGGGATTTGAGCCCGAGACGCTTCAAAAGCTCAAATCATAAAACAAAATTTAACCCAGATCTTGCATTAGAACTGGAGGGGCAGTGGCCCACTGCCTTCCCCGTCCTCTGAGGCACAGCGCCTGTGCCCCTCCAATTTCTATTTACAAAAAAGTGGAAGGTTTTACGTCGTCAATGATTTCTAATGAGAGATCTGGGTTTAACCACGAAGGAAATGCTAAGAAAAGGCAAAGGGGATTCTTTTCTTTTAAAACCTACAAATCCTTTGTATTTTCTTAGCATTTCCTTGGTGGTTTAATTCCTCTCTTTACCGTTGATTTCATTGATTTAAAGTACGCCCATGAATCCTGAGATTTTAAATGAAATTGGTGCCGCACTGGATCGTTATTTTGATGCAATTCCCCGTCAAAAAGAGCCGAATCCCCCCGCACTTCTTCCTCTTATTCAAGCTCTCGGAGAGCTTCAAAAAAAGTATAATAACGATCTTGAATCGGAACTCCGTCATTTCATGCAACGCCAAAGTTACGAAAAAGCGCAGGCCCGCATTCGAGAGCTTCTTTCTTAAGAAATTTCCTTCTATTCGCGCGAAGGTTTTTGATCTAAGATCTTTAGAAGAATATCATTCGCTTCCGCCTTATTTTCCCGACTTTTATTCAAGGCTTTCCAAGCAGCATCATCCATTTCATCCATGACCAAAATTTTCCCCGAGTAACGACCATCACTCACTAAAATATGTCCTCCCTCCTGTTTCTGTAAATCATCCGATGTTATTTTGGGAGCTGCAACGAGTTTATCCGTAAAAGGCGTAGAGACGGGAACAGTATCCGGAAGTTGCCGATTGATGGCATTCATCCGAGCGGAATAGGTTCCTATAGAAGTCGTCGAATCGAAGATCGTGGTAAGAGTTCCATTTATAAAATTAAAATTATAATTCAAATCACTTACGCCCGAGCCTAAAGAGAGAACAATGGGCGAAACGACGCCATTCGCATTCGAGAATTCACTGAGCGTGCCTTGAAAGGCTTTGGAGAGAGTGTCTGTTCCCAAAAGTCCTGAGTTATACTGAGCGGTAAAGGTGGGATTTGCCGTTCCATAATATTTTGACGCATTATCTGCTGCGAAAGTTAAAGTTGCCGGTGTCGCAAAAATAAAACGATTCCCACTTTGGGCAATGTTCCCCGGCGCAAGCGTATCGTAGGTCCCATTATAGAGATAGCTCGCGTTCAAAGCGTTGAACGTTCCAATCGCTGTTGTTCCATTTAAAGTGATTCCAGAACCAGCAGCACTCGGCGCATAAAGATACCATTTTCCTGTTCCCGAAACGACCATCGCTCCAGCTCCCACATTGTTCACCAATGTCCCACCACTCGCGACAACCAATTTTTTATTCATACCCGCTGTCAACGCTCCATTGATCGTCACGGCTTGTCCGGCACTTCCGGGACTTAAAATCGTCACTCCATCATTCCATGTGGTTGCGCGTATATCCACCGCTCCGGTCCCGGTTGTTTTTCCAATCACAATGCCGGATGTTCCCGCACTGATGGTCGCTAAATCGGTACCGGTGAGATTAAATAACCCCGTTGATCCTGTTCCCACGCCGATCGTCGTTGAATTATTAATCGGCCTTAAATTTACAATTCCCGTTGTTTGCGTGGTTAAATTAGAGAGTGTAATGCTATCCGCGGCCCCCAAGGAATCTGCCATCAATGTAATATCGCCGGTATCCGAAGCTCCGCCAAGTACATTGGCGCCTGTTGAAATATTGATTCCGACCGCAACTCCCAATGAAGCTCCTGAAATCGAAATTCCAGCCGCTCCTGTAGAATTCACCATTCCTCCACTGTTCATATAAAATCCAAAACTTCCGGCTCCCGCTCCACCTCCTGTTCCGTTAATGGAAATATTTCCAGCGGTTGAAGAGATATAGGTCGTTACTCCACCATTTCCATTGATGGTCACCCCATAATCATTCGTTGTTCCTGATGCACTTCCCGTTCCATTTACGGTAACGGTAGCCCCTCCCGTTGAAGTGATTTCTGCCCCGTTATAAAGTTGGATCCCATAGGAGTCCGTGGCTCCATTTCCCGTTCCATTTAAAACAATGTTTCCGCTCGATGAAGTCACCAGACCATTGGCGGTGTCGATGCGAATCCCATGATTACTCACGGTTGTCCCATTTCCTGTTCCATTCAGGGTAATCGTTCCTGTTCCCGAAGATTGAACCTTTCCGACAGAAATAAATATGCCGTGATTGCCACTTGTTGCGGCCGAGGATCCCGTTCCGGAAACTAAAATATTTGCGGATCCTGTTGATTCAATCAAACCACTACTGATCACTAAAACTCCATAATCGCTAGATCCAGCCGCGGTCCCATTTCCCGTTCCACTGACGGTAATATCTCCTACCACCGAAGTAATTTTTGAGCCTGCTCCATCCAATCGAATTCCCGCATTCGACGTCGTGGTTCCCACTCCTCCCGTTCCGCTTAAGAGAATCGTTCCCGTTCCGGCAGACTGAACGACTGATCCCGAAGCCATAAAAACTCCGTAATTGGTGGTGGTTCCTAGTCCTCCATTCCCATTGATATTGATTTTTCCACTTCCGCTGGAAGTCACTCCGAAATTCACTAAATTAATTCCATAATTTCCCACCGTCGCCGCAGCGTTGCTCGTTCCCGTTCCATTGATGCTAATATCGCCGTTCACTGTCGAAATAAATGAATTTGCGATCCCCAATCCATTTAACCAAACTCCTAACTTATTGCTTCCGGTGGCTGTGGCGCTGGACGTTCCATTCAATGTAATTTTGGCACTCCCAGAGGAAACAATTTGCGTCCCCTGATTGATTAAAATCCCGTCTTCCAATTGATTGTTCCCACGAGCTGTTCCATTCATTAAAATATCACCGGTGACAGAACTAATTTTTGATCCTGCCGTATCCATATCCACCCCATTATTAAACGTCCCCGTTCCATTCCCCCCCGTTCCATTCAGCGTCACGGTTCCTGTGCCAGAAGATTGAATCATGGCTCCTGAGGTAAGATAAATCCCATGGTTTGTTCCTGTCCCGTCCCCTCCCGTTCCAGCGATCGAGATAGTTCCACTTCCCGTAGAATTAATTTGAGAGACTCCCCTTTCCACCACTCCATACGCATTCGAAGTCCCCGCAACCCCGGTTCCGGTGATTTGGATATTTCCGTTTCCGGCTTGAATGGTTCCGACGTTAATTTTGACTCCACTGACATTTGTCGTTGAGGGAGCGACGCCCGTCAGTGTGATATTTCCGGATCCACTACTCATCGTTGCCATTGTCGTTCCTGCTCCAATGACAATCTCTCCTTTCGCACTTCCTCCGAAACTTCCCGCCGTGACATTGATCGCTCCTCCATTCGTCGTGAGGCTCGATCCATCGTTCATTGAAAAGAGCGCATCCCCGGCAGTTCGCTGTCCCGCATTGGCACCCACATCATTAATCGTCGCTGTAAATCCTCCTCCGTTGAGAGTGATTGCAGTATTCGCCGTGATCGTAATGCTTCTTCCCGCATTCACCGTGAGACTCTTATTCAGATAAGCCGCAGCACTTGCATTGAGGCTGCTTGAAAAAGTAATATCGGTATTGGCCTGCAAGGTCACATTCGCTGCACTTAAAAGTGTCAGAAGTTGCGTTGGTGTAATATAACTTGTTTCCGCTGTGAAATCATTAAACTGATCGATATCTGCAGCCACCGTCCGATTCGTTCCTGCCCCTGCTGCATTAATATCCAAGGTCTGAGGATCTAATAAAATTTTCCCCACTCCTCCTAAATCGACGGATCCATCGTAAGTCAGATTATTTTTTCCGGAAATTTCGACGTTCGCTCCAACCGCCTGCAATACTCCATAAAACTCCGTACTTCCATCACTCCAAATCACAATATCTCCCGAACCTCCATTGGCGAACAAAGTCGCTCCACTCCCAATCTTGACCTGATCCGCATTTTGGATGCGGGCATCATTTCCCTGAAATCCTCCCCCGATTTGAATCGTTCCCCCTTTACTTCCTCCACTGACATCGATTGTCCCCCCCACTGCAATTTGCTTACCTTC
>JAZKBH010000237.1:9044-9732 GCA_040388725.1 Verrucomicrobiota bacterium | reverse complement strand
CCACCACCACTTTTCCCCCTTGCTGAGTCCCTTGGGCATGGATGATTCCGGTTTGCTTAATTTTTCCACCCGGCGCCCTTAAATAAACTTCTCCTCCAACCTCTTGAAACTGCGTCGCATTGATGGTTCCTCCCGCATTGATGGCCAAACTATAAACGCTTCCCGCACTCTTTAGCTCGGTTCGGATCGCATCAATCACCCCTTGATGATCGACTCCTGTCCCATTGGTCACCGCACCGGCTTTCACAAAAACTTTTTCGTTCCCGGAATCTCTCAGTAAAATTTCCGTCCCTGCAGCCAATCCCACGTTTCCTTGCTTGGCTTCAATACTTCCCAGATTTTGAACCTGGCGCGCCATTAAAAAAACATCTCCTTCACTGGCCGTAATCTTTCCTAAATTCACAATGGAAGCCGTCGAATTTCCAGAAAAAGTTAAATCCCCTCCGCGTAAAAAATCGACATCCTTTACATCCAACGTACTCGCAATAAAACTATTACAATTAATATTGGCCCCGGATCCCACCACAATCCCATTGGGGTTAATGAGATAGACTTTTCCATTCGCCGACAAGCTTCCGAGAATCGAACTGGGGTTTCCTCCCAAAACCCGATTTAAAACGGCACTGGAAGAGGAGGGTTGAATGAAACGAGTGGTCTCATTGGATAGAATGGAGAAGTCTTGCCAATT
>JAZKBH010000237.1:6920-9034 GCA_040388725.1 Verrucomicrobiota bacterium | reverse complement strand
AATGAGTTTATCGGTCGATTGCAAAATGGTGAGTGCATTCCCCTGACGGTCAAAACTGGCCGAGCCGGCCACGACGGATTCTCCTGTAGGATTTGAAAAAAGCAACGAAATCGATCCCACACTCCATAAAAAAAGGGTGGTTGCTTTGCTCCATCTCAAAATGTTCATGTAAAGAATCCTGTAAGGGAACCCAAAATATCTATTCTGAATATAACTCAAACGAGGGGAATTTCCTCTCCTTTTACTCACTTCATCGAATAAAAATCGAAGGAGCCTGAAAAAAATAGTTAAATTTTTCATTAGTAGCTCACCACAAAGCTCATATGGATCCGCGCCAGATTCCCCTCGCCCAAGTCGAAGAGTTGAAAGCCATAATCGGCATGACAGCTTAAGTACGTATTAATCGTATAGCGAAGACCGACCCCAACCGAGGAGAGCACTTTTTCGCGATCTTCTTGACTTAAAAGAACTCGGTTTTGAACCACTCCATAATCCCAAAAAACTAATCCCTGAAGTCGATCGTGAACTCCACTTAAACCTGAGACTCCCCAATAAGTGAGAAGATCCGCCGCGCTTCCGGCGGGCGACCAAATTTCGTTTTGAAATAAATAACCCTCATCTCCATTTGCCTCCCGCTCTTCATAGCCGCGGACAGTATCTCTCCCTCCCACCCCGAGTTGTTCGCTTCCTAATAAATTTCCGCTCGACCATTGATAAAGCGCCGAGTGTCTCGTGGAGAATCCCCAAGGGAGTTGAAAACGGCGTTCTAACTCGATCTGTCCATAGGCGTAGGAAGCATAGGCATTTGCCCGAGACGCTTTGAAATTTTTATCCTCATTATTTTCGCTCATTCCACCCGGACTTAAAAACCATTTCGTCCCCCAAGTGGTACTTCCCCAGGAATCCTTTAAACTCCCTTGATACTCTCCCACAAACTGACTCACATCCGTTAAATGCGTAAAAACATTCGTTCCTCCAAACTCCAAATTATTATTACTCTGTTTAAAATCGTAGCCGAGTGCAACTTCCTGATGAATCTCTCGAAGCGTGGGAAGAGGGATTCGATAACGACCACTTGCTTGCCAACTTTTTCCCTTAATTCCAAAATCGGCCTGGGTTCCCTCTGCTTCGGAATAAGCTCCCAAAAATTCCAATTCGTGATGCCAGGGCAAAGGGATCACATAATTCCCCGAATGAGCGATGAAACGATTCGCGGGATAACTGGTCGTATACTGATAGCTCATCTGATGACCTTGTAAAAAAGCATCTCCCCAATTCAAGCCAGCTAAATAACGATCTCTCCCTGTCAGTGTATTTCCCGAATCCTCATAGCCGGTATAAAAACGAACCGGAAATCGGTCTTTCAATTTCAAGGTCACATCGCTTTTTCCTTGCGAATCTCCTGGTGCCAAATAAAGATCCGCTTGACGAAAGGGATTGCGATTAATCCAGTCCAATTCTTGAGCCATTTTTTGATCTTGAATGGGATCTCCCGGTTTTAAGTGAAATTCCTCTTGAATATCGGAGGCCTTAAACCACTGGCCTCCTTCCACATTGATTTTCCCAATGGAAGACTTAATGATCAACATTTGTAAGACCCCATCCTCCAATTTTTGCTCCGGAGTAATGACACGAACCCAAATCTCTTCTTCGTTCCGGAAATGCGATTCGATAGCCTGCTTGAGCCGCTCCAATTTTGGCGCCGATAAAGGCTGATTTAAATAAGCTTTAACGAGCTTTTCTAAAAGATCCCGATGCTTTAAATTCATGGAAGCTTCTAATCCCCTCACGCCCGGTTTTCCTCCTCGTCGTACTCGAAAATCTTCTTCCCATAGAACCAACCCCTTGAACTCTTTTAAAAACGTCGCATTCGACTCTTCGACTTCTTCCGTCGGTTTTGTTTCAGATAAAATGCCGGGCTTACTTTCCAAGGGTTTCGGCGCAATGCGCGACATATCCTGAGAAAACAACACTCTAAAACATAAAAATATAAGAAAACCTTTGCCTATTAAAGACTTAACGATTTTCATTTACTCAAAAATACCCAGTAGGCTAAAAGATGTAAACAAAACTTTTTCCTGATTACGCGGTCAAATGCCTCTAAAAATTAATTT
>JAZKBH010000237.1:5107-6910 GCA_040388725.1 Verrucomicrobiota bacterium | reverse complement strand
AAATAGTCTTTACAGAACAATCCCTTCTTTGCGCTCTCTTTTTATTACCCGATTCTCCCTCTTCTTTTGGACCCTTTGAAAGAAGCGGCTTTTTCTTTGCAGAATTCTACTTTTTCTGAGGAACCCAATGCCCTTCCACAAGAATGCCTCGGGCCTGAAAAGAGCGTTCATAATCGGGATGGTGAATTTGTTGGAGAAGAAGCTCCACCGCAGAAGAGCCCATTTGTTCGGGATGCTGATCGATTCCTGACCAGTGAGAATTCTGCTGAGACTCATTCCATGTGGGAGTACTAAGCGTAGGAAAAGGGGTACATCCCATTTTTTTAAGAACTTCCTCCAACTGACCATCTCCACAAATAATCGCGTCTGGCCGATAGTCTTGAACCCATTTTCGGAGCAAGCTCGTATCCAAAGTATCCCACTCCAGAATGGGAAGCGCTGAATGCTTGGAGTAGAGCTGATAATATCCGAGATAAGCACTCGTCGACCGTCCTTCTCGTTTTCGATCAAAATGGGGGTTTGCGACAAATCCGATCCGTTTGTGTCCCAATTTTTCAAGCTCCCGAAGGCTTTGCATCATCCCCGAATGATGGTCGGAAGAGACATAACTAACCGGAATGATTTGAGAATGAAATCCAACTAAAACAATCGGAAAAGAAGAAATAAGAGGACGAACTAATTTTGCCATCTTAAGTTCATCCTGACTGGGAGAAATTAAGACACCTCTTATGCCACGTGAATAAAGAATTTTTTTAAGTTTTGCAAATCCCCACGATTCCTTTTCGAGGCAATAGGGATCAATTTTATATCCTAAAGCATGTGCCCGTGAAATGGCGCCTTCGATATATCCACCCAATTGAGTTTTCGGCCCATAGTATCGAGGATAAAGATAAGCAATCGACGCCTTAAAATTACTTTCCTTCGAGTGACGAAGGTGAGCCATTAATTCAGAAACGACAGGATTGACTTGATAGCCTAATCGCTTGGCAAGGGTCTGTATTTTATTTCGGATTTCTTTTGAAATCAGGAGAGAATTTCGCAGTGCAAGAGAGACGGTTGCTTGAGTCACTTGAGCTTTTTTAGCAATGACTCGTTGATTTACTTTTCCGAGATCAGACTTCTTCATGCGTTTATCTGATAAATAGAGAATTTAACTGTATTCTGCAAGGAGGGAGTCGAGTATTGCATTTAAACCGCAGCCGAATTTATTGGAGGGGCAGACGCCGTCTGCCTTCCCATCTGCTGATGGCACAGAGCCTGTGCCGCTCCATTTCAAAATAAGCCGCAGGCTACAGCCTGAATACGCCCTCGCTGGATAAAGCTCGTTACTCACCCGCAGAGGAATCTAGGGTCTCTTTATTTTGCTCGCAAACAAATTGCCCCGCGCATTTTCCATTCTCCTCCGTCACGAAGATGATCGAGAATCACTTTTTGAAGCGTCGTTTGAGGGACGGTCGCGAGATCTGGTTTTTGGGTGTTTCCAAAAATTCGTTCGTAAAATTGAGCATCGCCAGCTCCCGGAAAATCGTAGAGATAAAAAAACTTCTGAAAACGGGCGACATTCGAATCCGGCATTCTCTCTGCCAGTTGCGGATCAAAAAGCCAGGAATGAGAAAAGGTGAAGGTCCATGAAAAATCAGGAAAATGTTTTTTGAAAAAAGGGTCGGAAAGCGCGATCGATTCCCGGCATTCCTCTTCTTTCAATGCTCCGATCGCGGGGATATGAATACTGAGCGCAGTCTCTCCTTCTCCTGCAATACGAAGTGACGTCGCATCGTTGAAGCTCGCTATCTCCTCTCCTAT
>JAZKBH010000237.1:0-5097 GCA_040388725.1 Verrucomicrobiota bacterium | reverse complement strand
CCCACAATTTTCCCCAGAGCTCCTTCCTTGTTTTTCCTTTTTGCAAAGAATAAGTCCTACCGTCATTCCAAACAAAAAGAGGATTTTCGTTTTTGCGCCGAAAGATCTGAGCCGGAAGTGAAAATTGATCCATTAAAAATTGTAAACGTCCTAATCGAAAAATCCTTCCGACAAAATGATGCCTTATCCAATTGGATGCCTGATGGAGGGTATAATATCCTTTTTGATTGTAATGATGCTCCAGCCAAACCAATAAATCTTGTAAAGTCTCTTTGGTAATCTTTTCAGCAATTCCCTTAGAATCATTGAATTGCTGAATGTCGCCCACGAGAGAGAGAAACATGAGCGGATAAAGGAGCGAGAGCAGAGGCTCTCCTTCATATAAAGGCCAGGCCGCAATCGGATGCTGCTTCAGTTGATCTTCCGATTGAAATAAATCTCGAAAATAGTGGAAGCGAGATCGATGAAGAGGATCTTTATGAATAATGGAGGCCGCACTGACAAGCGCGTCACGAAGGGGCGATCCAAACTCAAGCCACTGCATCGACTTTTGAAGTTTGGATGGATTCAGCCAATCAGGATCATAAGAGGATGACTTTTGAATCCGACTCCATCGTTCTTTTCTCGCTTCAAGAAGCTCCGAGGATAAACCGCCTTGAAGTTCGGGAGGAAGGTCCTGTCTCATAACGCTTCTACTCCGATAAATACGGAACACCCAGTGTGATCGGATTCCAAGTATGTTCAAAATTCCAGGGGAAATAATTTTTGGTGAAGAGATAGTCTTGAACGGATTCCACCAGTTTTTCATTTGTCGCAGGAAGAAGCACGATCGACTGAATCCACGTCGTTCCTCCTTGATGTTGAAGCTCAATGGAATTTCCAGCTTTCAAATGAACGGTCTTTGGAGTCGGATAAGGATTCGCTTCCGCTACAGGAACATACCAACGCCACATTTTTTTAATAAACTCATCCTGAAAAAGATACTCGCAATAGGTAAAATGCGAGGTAATTAACGGAACCTTTCCCTTTGCTGTCGTAAGATTCACCGTCGCCCCTTTTTCCGGTTCATTTCTTGCAAAAACATAAACAAAGTAATCCCCTTCGGGATAGGGAGCCGTGGAGAAAATATGATTTCCGTCGCCAATTTTAAAGGTTTGATCGTAAATCTTCATCGGATCTGGAACCGTGCTTCCTTCTTTCAATTTTGCTCCTGTTTGAAGATCCACATGAGGAGAGACTAAAACTGCTCCTTTTCGAATTCCATTGCCCACTTGAACGGAAATCGGATGGAGTGCATCAGGACAATTCGAAGCGATCGCTAGCTTCACGGGCCAAGCGCCATTCACGATATTTTCAATGGAGGCTGTGATTCCTTCCGGAACGGTCACCTGAGGTTTTTGAGTGGAAGTCACTTGAAAAGCGATCGTTTCTCCTGGACGACCGACCAGAAGCATTTTCTCGTCTCCGTGGAATGCGCCAAAGGTTACGGTGCCATCTAGGGGGAAGGATTGATCCCTCTCACGATAATGCACTTTGACCTTCGCACTTCCCGAGGCGGCTTTCATCACGAGTTTGTTTTCGCCTTTGCCTAAAACCGGCGTCAAAAGATTCGGATTCATTTGAACAATGGCCGCATGCTCCAAAAGCTTGATCGAATTCGGATCACATTTAAATCTCAACTGATAAGCATGCTTTCCATAGACCTGTTGCTCAAACGAAATGGTCGGAGATCCGTCAACCGATTCAAGAGTCTTCCAGCTTTTTCCAAAGTTATCCGAAAACTCGACCGGGATTTTACCGGATCCTGCCCCCTCCACTTGGAAATAGGCTGAACAAATCGGATAAGGAGAATAGAATGAATAAACACAGGCTTCATTCGTCCACTCCGTAAATGCGAGATTCGCTTGAGCCGGCTTCCCTTTATATTTAAAAACTCCGTTCGAGATATAAGGGGGAATATAATTCGATTTTAAAAGATCTAGTCCGAAGGATTTATAATCGGGAAGTTTCGCCGATCTCGTCGCTTGGGTCATGAGAGGATTATAACAGCCCGCATTTTGCCAATAATAAGTAAAGGATTCACCCGGATTTAAACGATACTCCATGGTATCAAATGAAATCTGCCGCTGACCAAAAGCAGGCTCTCTTAACGTCGAACTCATGTAATAATTAATGGATCCTGTCGATTTTCCTCCCAAAACCAAATAAGGATCTTCTGAAATTTCTGCATGCGCTGCTGATCGGGAATTATCGCGCGAAGAAAAAAAGAGGCGCGGCATCAAGTCATACAAATGCCAAGAGTCATTAAAGTAAACCTGCTCAAAGGTATGGGCACTTCCCGGCATCTCATTCGAGGAGAGTCCTCCCATCAAGAAAAATGTTTTTGCTAAACCATTCAGATTCGCGCACTGGAATTGCAAGTAACCATTCAAATCCAAAATCGGAAAACTATAGACCGGCTCCACCGCCCGGCCCATCGGTTGAATGTCATACGTCGTCGTGTAATAATTCGTATTTTTGACCAAAAATCGGAAAATCGCATCGGCCTTTTCTCGATCCGTTTTCAATTCCCCTAATTTCATCCCACTAACGATGCTTTCCATTGTCCGAGGATCAATCTCGCCTTCTTTGGAAAGGAAAGGCGCGACGAGTGGCGTCTCTGATTCTGGAGAGATTTCAACCCAATCCATGACAGGATCATTTCCGCAAGCAAGGACTTCGCTCGATCCTCCTTTCAAAATAAACTCTTTTTCTTTTGGAACATACGATGCTTCGAGTTCCTCTTTTTTCAATTCGGGATAAGAGCGTATCGGGAAAATACATTGTGAGTCATTCGATTGATCGACGACTGCAGGAAACCATTCAATCGTTTGCGCCGTCGCCCCTTTAACCTCGACTCGAACCATTCGGTCGATCGGCGACTCTTTGGTGTAAAGTCCGCCTAAAAGCGGCTCACTCGATGCCCCATGCACTCCATTTTTATCCAAATTAAAATGAAAGAGTGCAGTCGTATGCTCATCCGAAGCAAAGCGAGGCTCAGGAGTAAAATCTCCTGAGTACCGAATTTCGTTGGAGAGTCGAATCTCCGTCAATTTTCCTGTGAGGACGTTTTTATTTCCCCAAGAAATCGAATTGTTTGCTCCAATCCAAACTCGACTGATTGCCGCTTCATCAATGCGATCCGCTTTTTCTTCGACACCTAAAAACGGATCATTGGAAGTCAGAACCTTTTTCCCATCCACGAAGAGTTCTCGAAGGGCGGAAGTAGAATCCCAGCAATAAGCGAGATGATGCCAAGCGCCTCGCTCAAGCGAGACCTTCCCCTCTTTTTTCATCATCTTCCCCGTCAGAGGCTCCGCATGCTGCACTTGGATCATTTTTTCGTCGGGTTTATAGATAATGTCTAACCCCGGCTTTTTCGCTGATGCTCCCGACCAAGCATTCACGAGATAAATCTGCGATGGAAGTGAAGCCGTCGAATCGATTTGAAACCAATATTCAAATGTTCCTCTCTTTAAGGGCCAATGATATGCATCCGCCTGCTGAACACGTTCACCCGACCCAAACGTCAGTCTTGGAAGTGCGTTGAAGAAAAAAGCTCTTTCTTCAGAAACGACGAGCGAATGATCCTTTTTATCCTCGGTCACCCCATTCGAATACAAGGCAGGATTACGCCCTGGAAAAGAGATTCGTTCTCCCGTTAAGAGTTCAATCTTTCCAATGGAAAGCTTACAAAGATCATCCTCTTTCTCATAGGACTTCCATCCGCTTGAGGTGAGAATGGTCTCCTTTTTTTGTCGCGGCCGTAGACTGAAGGTCAATTTAATCGAAGCGGCATCTGAAAAAATCCACGCCTTTTCTCTCATTCTTACCGGTTGGCCATTCGCGAGGTTAATCGTAAGCCAACGTCTTTCGACCACATCTTCCAGAATACGTGCTCCGGCTTCATTATATTGTTGCACGCTAATGGAGAGAGGAAGATAGCCTTTACATTCGGACTGAAAATCAAAAGCAATGGTTCCTGATTTTCCTCGAAATTCTGAGCTCACCGGAAAACTTCGGGAAAAAGAGTAGGCCTGGTTTTCATTGGCGGGTAGTTTTTCAATCTGATCTTTATCGATTGAAAAAAGAAGCCCTTCACTCCCGGTCGATGATTTTTGAACCACTAAAGAGAGCGCGTCGGGGGACTTCTTCCAGGCATCGACGGACTGTAAGGCTCCTTCTAAAATATTTTTGGAATAGAGGGTATCGTTTTCATCATTCGTCAGCTTATTTTTTGCGAGATAGGCCCAGATTTCTTCTGTATTCGCGGGGGAAACAAATCGAAAAAGAGTATTCGTGTAACCGGATAAATCAGCGACCTCCCGACGCGCTGAAAATGGAAGACGGCTAAATGAGCCCCCTTTTTGCTCCGCAATAATTGCGATGTTTTCAGGCCCAGCAGAAAGTCCCAATTTTTCTCCGATTTTTTTGAGATCAATTCCGACCTCCAAAATATCTCCTGCCTTTTGGCGATTGGCATCTGTATCGAGCTTGATTCGATAATTCGCTTCCTCAATGCGCCAACCGTTTTTTACTTCTTCTGCTTTTCCGATCGTGATGAAGACTACAACGATTAAAAACTGTATCGCTCTTTTTGCACACCAGGAGGGATTGATCATAAATTCTTTAAATAGGTCTCTTTCCATCGTTAAAGTCCAACTCTAAAAACATGCTTTTCTTTCATCTAACTTAGAGGGATGCAACCCAAAGTTCCAACAGTATTCTATTTATCAGATAAATATACGGATTTCACATTATCTCTTTCTTGCATTGCCACTTCTCTCTCGGGAGGGACGAGCGATGCGAGTCCTTGAGTAGATAACGGGAAGGACTCGCAGCGTTCGTCCCTCCACACAGAGTCGGATTGCTTTTTCATATGCTTTATCCTTTCACAGCGCCTGCGGAGAGGCCTTTGACAAAGAGTCTCATGGTAAAAATGAAGATGACGATCAAGGGAAGAGAGGCGACTAAGAACGAAGCCATGTTCTTTCCCCAGTCTTTGACATATTCGCCATCGAGATAAATTAAACCGACTCCAATGGTAAAGAGGTCATG
>JAZKBH010000236.1:1549-1764 GCA_040388725.1 Verrucomicrobiota bacterium | reverse complement strand
CAACTCTGGATGAGGTAAGAGAAGCAGATCTCTTGTTGCATGTGGTAGACATGGCACATCCATTTCATGACAACCAGATTGAAGTAGTTACAAAAACACTGGCGGAAATCGGAGCGGGTAGTATCCCTGTTGTGCTGGTGCTGAATAAAATCGACCTTGTAAAGGAGGATGGTGAGACAATGAATTTCGAGCAGATCCGCAGTCGGTATAAGGAG
>JAZKBH010000236.1:504-1462 GCA_040388725.1 Verrucomicrobiota bacterium | reverse complement strand
CAGTCAATCAATCCATTCCCGGACCAATGTCCAAATGAGGTCACATCCAGTTTTGGTTTTTTGACGTTGTGCCAGATATCGATCATTCCCTCCAGCCGGATATCGTTCAGAATAAAAATCGGATGCGTCGCAAAATCGAGTGATTCAAAGTTTTCGAGAAAGCGCTTCTCCTCGTTTCGTTCATCGTCATTCCCTACGTCGATAAAGATCAGCGATGCCTGACGAAGAATTGCCGCATGCTTTGAAAAGACCATTTTGTCACCAAGATCCTCATTTATCTGAATGAGATGTCCATCTTCAAAATCGGAAGAGGTCAGGACGGTGCCGGATATTGTATTCCATGGTCTGACATCGAAACTAAAAATCTTTCCGTCCTGTGGAAGAAATTTTTTCATAGACATTATTGAAAGTCCCTGGGCAGTTCCAATCTCAACAATGATGGACGGCTTCAATGTAGCGACGATTCCACTTAGTAATTTATATTTTTCTCCAGGCCATATTTCGGGCCAGTAGGGAGGGCTCTTCATCTTTTCAACGATGTCTCGGTGACTTACTTTGCGGGCTACTGCTACTGCCGCCAGGGTCAGGTCGATGAGGCGATCGGGTGTTTGGGATTTCCAGATCTCGGCAGCAATTGCCTTTGAAGGCCGCATCGTATAAAAATCTTCACTTTTTTTTCTGCCGAATAACTGCTTCAGCCTGTTGATGATTTTCCGCGGGATTGACTGCTGCATTGGTTAAAAGTTCCTATTAAGTTGGGATTTTCCAACGAGTTGAGCAAACTCCGTCGTTGCGGATAAAAGAAGCGTTAAAAAAAAGAAAATATATCCTACACGTTTTCAATGTTGTTCTGTTTAGGATCGGGATCAAGGGATAACATCGGCCTGACTTCTCTTACAGCCAATCCTGCCAATACCATTGGACAACGTTTTGCTATTGAAACGGCTTCATCAATATT
>JAZKBH010000236.1:0-494 GCA_040388725.1 Verrucomicrobiota bacterium | reverse complement strand
AGCATACTTGGCCAATTCGCGAATCGTTCGTCACTGGGAATATTTCTCAGTTTTTCGAGATCGGCACGGACGATCAGCATAAATTTTTCCATGGTGTAAGTTTATTTTAATGATGGGTCAAGGCAATTTTAAAAAAAGAAATCCTTCGTGTGAAAGACAACGGCGGTTCTGAGTTCAGGACATCGCCGATGTTATTTATCTGAACGGCGCACGCCGTTAGAATCGCTGTTCGATATAGCGGTCCGTAAATTGTGCGATGGGTGAGTCGGAGCCGGGGAAGGAGATCAGTATGCCAACCTGGTATTTTCCGATGGGCAGCCCTTTCTTGGGAACAACGGATTCAAATCCACTATCATCGAAATTGTGCACCTTCTTAAGATAATCAGAAACATCACTGCGTAGAACAGGATTCAACGCCGAACAATAAAGGACACCATTGCCGGCTTTGAGGAGCAATTTGATATGGCAACCTTTCGAATCACGATCATTCATAA